>JAUQPW010000013.1 GCA_030550175.1 bacterium | reverse complement strand
TTCCTTTAATTCTTCGATAAAGGAATTTATGCTCAAAATACAGCACCGGGTTATTATCCCGGATGGAAGCCTTAAGCAGGCCTTTGGCGTCATAGGGAGTAGCCGGAGCCACTACTTTTAGACCGGGAACATGGGTAAACCAGGCTTCTGGATTTTGAGAATGGAAGGGGCCTGCATTCATTCCTCCCCCGGAGGGACATCGAATCACAATAGGGATCTTAGCCCCCCATCGGTAATGGGCTTTAGCTGCCCAGTTTACAACGGGATCAAAGCAACAGGAGATAAAATCTGCGAACTGCATCTCGGCGACCGGCCGCATACCCATCAAAGCAGCTCCAATAGATGCTCCCACAATGGCCCCTTCGGATAAAGGAGTATCGATAACCCGTTCTTCTCCAAACTCCTCCAGTAAGCCAGCAGTTACTTTAAAGGCTCCTCCATAAATGCCGATATCTTCCCCCAATAGAAACACATCTTTATCCCGGGCCATCTCTTCTCGAAGGGCTTCTCGAATAGCTTCTAAATAGGTAACCTCTCTCATGAGTTCTGACCTCCGACTTTTCCTTAAAACTTCGGAAGTTTTGCTAAAGACTCCTTGATTTTTTCCTCAGGATAACTATAATCTTCTAATTTACCATTCAAATAAGCGTCGTAGGCTGCCAGGTCAAAATGACCATGCCCACATAAATTAAATGCGATGACTTTAGCTTCTCCAGAAGCTTTACATTGTAAAGCTTCATCGATAACACAACGAATGGCATGGGCCGGCTCAGGCGCCGGTACGATACCTTCTGTTCTTGCAAATTGCAAGGCAGCCTCAAAGATAGCCTTTTGGGGATAGGCCCTGGCTTCGATCACTTTCTCATCAACCAAAAGACATAAAGTAGGCGCATCGCCGTGGTAGCGGAGTCCACCGGCATGGATCGGAGGTGGAATAAAATTAGACCCCAGGGTATACATCTTAAGGAGCGGCGTGGTTCCGGCCGTATCTCCAAAGTCATAGGTATAAATCCCTTTTGTTAAGCTGGGACATGCTGTGGGCTCTACGGCAATAATTCGGGTATTCTTCCGTTCTCCACTTAACTTATCCTTTACAAAAGGATAACTGAATCCCCCAAAATTAGAACCCCCTCCTACACAACCGATTAAGATATCCGGGTATTCTCCTATCTTTTCAAATTGTTTTTTTACCTCTAAGCCCACAATCGTCTGATGAAGCAGCACATGATTTAAGACACTTCCCAGGGAATATTTGGTATCCTCCCGGCTAACGGCATCCTCAATGGCTTCACTGATGGCAATGCCTAAACTTCCCGGGGAATTCGGATCTTGCTCCAGGATCTTTTGACCTGCCCGGGTTTGGGTGGTTGGGCTTGCAAAAACCTCAGCTCCCCAGCTTTCCATCATAATGCGACGGTAAGGTTTTTGCTGATAGCTTACCTTTACCATGTAAACCGTACATTTTAAATCGAATACTTTACAGGCAAAAGCCAGGGCACTTCCCCACTGTCCGGCCCCGGTCTCGGTGGTCAAACGTTGAACTCCTTCTTTTTTGTTATAATAAGCCTGTGCAACCGCCGTGTTCGGTTTATGGCTTCCAGCAGGACTTACGCCTTCGTATTTATAATAAATCTTCGCGGGGGTATCCAGGGCTTTTTCGAGCCGATAGGCACGATATAAAGGAGTCGGACGCCATAGCTTGTAGACATCCTGAATCTCCTCGGGAATCTCAATCCAACGCTCTGAACTGACCTCCTGTTTAATTAATTCCATGGGAAAGATAGGAGCTAAATCCTGCGGCCCAACCGGCTGACCGGTAGCGGGATGAATAGGTGGAGGAAGCGGCTTAGGCAAATCAGGTAAAATATTATACCACTGGGTCGGCATTTCTTTTTCTTCTAAAAGTATTTTGATTGTTTTCATTTTCCCTCCTTATCCAGAATAACTGGCTCTCTTTACTTTATTTTTAAACAAAACCTTTTATTGTCAACAAAATTCATCACCTCTCCTGGGGAGATCTCAGGTGTCCCTAAAGAAGGAAAACCCGACCGGGCTTTTCAACCGAACGCTGAAATGACTATGGACTCCTTCAGGGATATAGAAAGAGTAACCAGAGATAGGCGATCTGATAGAATCACCTCCCTATCAACACATGGATATAAGGTCTAAGATGGTCAATCTGAATGGATACCCGATCAGGCAATATTTTTCAGTTGTTCCGCCTGGTAGTAAGCTATCAGAGGATCGATAATCTCGTCGAGTTCCCCATTTAAAATTTTATCCATATTGTGGGTCGTAAAGTTAATCCGATGATCCGTTATACGATTTTGAGGGAAGTTATAGGTACGAATCCGCTCACTCCGGTCTCCACTACCGATCTGGCTTTTGCGAGACTGGGAGATTTTATCTTGTTGCTCTCGCTGGAGTTTATCTAATAACCTGGCCCGTAGGATCCGAAGGGCCTTGGCTTTGTTTTTATGCTGAGATTTTTCATCCTGACAAGAAATGACAATTCCGGTAGGAATATGCGTTACCCGTACCGCAGAATCGGTGGTATTGACACTTTGTCCCCCCGGACCTGAAGATCGAAAAACATCGATCCGAATGTCATTGGGATCGATCTCAACCTCTATCTCATCGGCTTCGGGTAACACGGCCACTGTCGCGGTTGAGGTATGAATACGACCACTGGCTTCGGTAACCGGAACCCGCTGGACCCGGTGCACACCGCTTTCAAATTTCAATCGGCTATAAGCCCCCTTTCCCTCAATAAGAGCTATAATTTCTTTAAACCCACCCACTTCAGAGGGGCTCTGACTCATAATTTCAACCTTCCAGTTCTTACTTTCCGCATATTTGGTGTACATCCGAAAAAGGTCTGCAGCAAACAAACTCGCTTCGTCTCCTCCGGTTCCTGCCCGAATCTCCAGAAAGATATTTTTCTCATCATTGGGATCCTTGGGAAGCATCAGGATTTTTAATTGCCTTTCCAGATCCTCGCGCTTCAACTCCAGGCTCTTCAGCTCTCCTTCCGCCAGCTCCCTTATTTCCCGGTCCTTTTCATTCTTGATCAATTCCCGGGCTTCTTCTATCTCCCGAAGAACCTTCTGGTACTTTCGATAGGTCTCCACAATCTCAGATAATTCAGCATGGGATTTAGCATAACTCCTAAATTTATCCTGCTGGGCTATGATCTTGGGATCACTGAGGAGTTTCGTGAGTTCCTCATACTTTTCTTCTAGTGCTTTCAGTTTTTCAAACATAATTAGATTAATTCAACCTCTCTTAACATCTTTTTCAGATCTTCGATTTCTTCCTGATTGGGTGCTGGGAGAGGAGATCTGGGTTTACCTCCGTAATAACCAACCAGGTCCATAGCGGCTTTGAGTCCTCCGATTCCATACTTAACCGTTACCCCCTTGGCCAGAGGCATCATCCTAAACTGCTGTTGTCGGGCCCCTTTCAGGTCTCCCTGCTGATACAACTCCTGAATCCGAACCATCTCATCGGGAGCCACATTAGCCACAGCTACAATTCCTCCAGCTGCTCCAACACAGAGGGCCGGTAATAAGACCAATGCAGAGCCTGTAAATGTACTAAAATGAGCCGGTGCCATTCGGATGATATCACTTAACTGGGCAATATTACCCGAGCTGTCTTTAATCCCTACAATGTTGGGGTGCTGGGCAAGCCGTGCAACCAGGTCGGCTTCTAAATTGATTCCCGTGCATTGAGGAATGTTATAAAGGAGTACCTTGGTCTTGGCTTTGTCTGCTATGGTCATGTAGTGTTTATAGAGAATTTCCGATTTGGTCAAGACGTTTTTGTAAAAACTGGGAGATACAACCAAAACCCCATCAGCTCCCAGCTCTGCGGCCTTATTGGTTAACTCGATGGTTCCTTGAGTAGATTCTAAACCTGTTCCCACCAGTAAGACTTTCTCTTTAGGTACGACCTTTCGTGCAGTTTCGATGACCCGAAGTTTTTCCTGTTCGGTAAGATGAACCGGTTCACTGTTAGTTCCCAAAATCACATAACCGGCCAGCTTTGTCCGATTGAGCTTGGTTAAATTTTCCGCCAGCTTATCATAAGCAACCTCGTCCTCCTTAAAGGGGGTCGGAATAGGTGGAAGTATACCTTTAAACATATATGAATCCGTTGGCCATTGTCCATTGTCCGCCGTTACAGACAACTATCCAATGCTTAATAAAATAATAAAATTAATTAAAAGTACGATCTATTAAAAAATCCAGAAGATAGGGGTAATTCTAACCAGACCTGGCCACAAAGATATTCCCATCACTGCGTTTAATGAGGAAATTTTGTCTACCCCTATCTCCTTCAGTTTTTATGGCTAAATCTTGATCCACAGGATGGTACTAAACTAAGTTATTACTTAATCTGTAAATATGTCAAGCAAAACTTCCCAGCTAAGGTCACCCAGACTGGGAGAGGAATCATCTTTTTTGCTTGAAAATCGGGAGATTTTAAGGTACTTTATTCCAGGGAATGTCCCTAGAGATCTTATAGATAAAACAACCGAGTAGGGGGTTATTTTTGTGAGGAGATCCCTCGAACCGATATACGCCTGAAAGAGGGGGATAGACAAAAGAAATGAATTTATTTGGTTGGAGCGAAGTTAAACAGCTTCAGAAAGCTATCAAGAAGAATCCTAAGGATATAGGTTTGATTCTAAAGCTGGGATGGTTATATCTCGATGAGGGAAGATACGAGGAAGCTCGGGAACAATTCGTGGCCGTCCAAAACCAGAACCCTGCTTCCCATTTTAAAGCCCAGGCACGCTTGGGTCTGGCCATCATTGACCTGAGGAACGGAAATATAGATGCAGCAAGGGAGAACCTTGAAGCCATCCTTCAAGAATCAGCCGAATTTCCCAGAAGTGCCGAAGCCCATTTCTATCTGGGAACCATCTACGAGAAGCAACTAAGGGAAGGTAAGGGCGACCGGCCCATTGCCCAGGAGCTGGAAGTCAGAGATAAGAAACCAGAAGCAAGGGATAGGAAACCGGAAGTAAAAGACAGGAAATCGGAGGCAAGGGATAAAGGACCAAAGACCGAAACCTTACCGGGAATGTCTTTACTGGAAAAGGCAGCCCGGGAGTATGAAACTGCCATTGCACAAGGAGCCCAGGAGGCAAATAGGGCCAGATACCTGCTGGGGAAGCTCTATCTGGATTACGGACAGGGAGAGAAGGCTCTTCATCACTTGGAAACCGCCCTCAAGGAGGAGAAACTCGATAAAAGCTCGGCCACCAGACTCCCCCGGGCGGAGATTTATCATATTTTAGGAACTCTCTATAAAACCCTTAAGGATGACCTGGAAACGTCCAAAAACTATCATCGCAGTGTCTTAGATCTGACTTCTCAACCGGCTTTATTGGCCTCCAGTCACAAGCAACTCGGAGATATTTATCGAGAACAGACACTCTATCCTCTGGCCCTGGATAGTTATCAAACAGCGATTAAATACTATGGAGAAAGTCGATCCAGGGAGGCTTTAGAAGCCCATGTGGGTCTGGCCGAGATGTATCTCAAGGATGGTAACTTCAAAAAAGCTATCGAAAGTGGAGAGCGGATTCTATCCTTGGGAATTGAATTTAAAGATCTTTTAACACGAATTTATGCCCTGCTGGCTCAGGGTTATCAACGGGTTGAGGCCTATGAGAAGGCCTTAGAGTTTCAGAAATTACATTTGGAATCGGTCACCATGCCGGAGGAGAGGATCCTCTCCTTAACTCAACTGGCTCCCCTCCAGGAGAAGCTGGGGGATTATGAAGAAGCCATAGAAACCTATAAATCTGCCTTGAAACTCCAACCCGATCCTCAGACTGCTGCAGATATTCATCTGGCCCTTGGGCGAATTTACCTGTTGCAAGAGAAATATAGTCCGGCCATCAAGCAACTGGAAGATTCCCTCAAACTTCAAACCGTAGATGAAAAAAAGGCCGAAGCTTACCATCTCCTGGGAGAGTGCTTTGTAAAACGGGGAGACACCGAAAAAGGCATCGAGATGTTCGGGACCGTCATGGCCAGGTATAAGGAGCTGGATGTGGCCGCGGAAGTTAAAAGAGAGCTCAAAGATTTGAAAAAGGAGATTACCCAGGAGGTAAAAGCTGAGAAGCTAGAGGAAAGTGAAGCCGAACGGCTCAAAACGATTGTTGACGAGGTTCTGGATGAGAAGGGGCTTTTTGAAAGACTCAAACAAGGACTGGCCAGAACCCATCAAAATTTTATCAACAACCTGGAAGCCCTCTTAACCGGTAAAACCAGAATTGATGAGGGTCTTTTGGAGCAGTTGGAAGAAGTCTTGATCCTGGCCGATTTAGGCGTCGATGCAACGCTTAAGGTTATTTCCAGTATTCAAAGTAAAGTCAAAAAGAAGGAACTTGAAGATCCGGCCCAATTGAAATCCCACCTGAAACGTGAGATTCTGGCTATTTTGAAAAATGGAGAAAAGGCAGTAGATATAAACCAGGCGACTCCTTTTGTGATCATGGTGATCGGTGTTAATGGAACAGGTAAAACTACCACCATCGGGAAGCTTGCCCATAATTTTAAAAAGGCCGGTAAACAGGTTCTTCTGGTCGCCGGAGATACGTTTCGGGCTGCAGCCATTGAACAGTTGGAAATCTGGGGCCAGCGGGCCGGATGTGAAGTCATCAAGCACGAACCGGGGGTCGACCCCTCTGCGGTGATTTACGATGCCATGCAGGCTGCCCGATCCAGAAAAGTGGATGTCGTTATTATAGACACGGCCGGACGGCTGCATACCAAAAAGAATCTCATGGATGAACTGAAAAAAATGAAGCGAATAGCCGGTAGAGAACTCTCCGGAGCTCCCCATGAAGTTCTCCTGGTGTTAGATGCCACAACCGGTCAAAATGCCATTTCTCAGGCGAAACTATTCCATGAAAACATCGGACTTACAGGGCTTATTCTAACTAAGCTGGATGGAACGGCTAAAGGTGGAATCATTACAGGGATTATCAATGAACTTAAAATCCCGGTTGCTTATATCGGGGTTGGTGAGAAACTTATGGATCTTCGACCTTTTAAGGCAGAAGAATTTGTGGAAGCTTTATTTGCAGAATAAAATCGGATTTTTACTTCATAAAAATGACAAGTAGAGTAGGTATTATTGCAAATCCCTTATCGGGAAAGGATATTCGGCGGTTGGTTGCCCATGCGACGGTTGTAGATAATGTGGAAAAGGCTAATATCCTGCGTAAGATCCTCCTGGGACTGGATTCGATGGGTGTGGATGAGATTCTTATTATGCCGGATCAGTACGGACTGGGCTATAAAGCCCTGAGTAACCTCTCGAAATTGAAAGCCACGGTTTCTTTTGTTGAAATGCCTGTAACCGGCTATCAGGAAGATACTGTAGAAGCCACACGGATCATGCGGGAGATAGGAATCCATTGTTTGATCGTTCTGGGAGGAGATGGGACCAATCGGGCAGTTGCCAAAGAGTGTAGAGATATTCCCCTCATCCCCATATCTACAGGAACCAACAACGTCTTCCCCTATATGGTGGAAGGAACCATTGCCGGGCTGGCCGGAGGTTGTATTGCCAGGGGGTGGGTTCCTATTGAGACGATCACCT
The DNA here is from genome assembly GCA_030550175.1 of bacterium. Classification (GTDB taxonomy): domain Bacteria; phylum Moduliflexota; class Moduliflexia; order Moduliflexales; family JAUQPW01; genus JAUQPW01. Next base: position 67,410 of record JAUQPW010000013.1, on the reverse strand, counting down.
TCCCAACTAAGAAATTAAATATTTATAAAAATAATCGATGGATAGATCATGCCCTCATCGATGTAGTGGTTTCAAAAGATTTGTTTGTAGGGGCCAGGGCCATCTGGGATGTGAAAAGGATTTGGGAGATCATCTTAACCCGCGGAGAACCGACCCATATCGGGATGGCCTCCATCGTAGGGGCTTTTCATCCGATTACGGCAGACAGTGATACCGGCATCCATGTAATTCTGGAAAACAGTCAAAGCGAGAATAAGAAGTCCCCCTCTTTACAGATCCGATCTATGATTGCTCCCGGACTGAGTGAAGTCGTGGGGATATCTGAATACAAAATCTTGAATATCGGAGATCGGATTTCCCTTCATCAAAGACCGGCCACGTTAGCCTTGGATGGGGAACGAGAGATTGAAGTTGGACCTCGGGATCGGATCGAGATAGAACTTTCAAAGGATGGTCCCCGGGTTGCGGATATCAAGAAAACCCTCCAGAAAGCCGTTGAAAAAGGGATTTTTAAGGTAAAGTAATTTTTTAGAATACAAGAAAGGACCCAGATCGGCCTTCTAGGTCGATTTTTCTACGATTCTTCCTTCCACCTGGGGCGAAATAACCCCTTGTTTTTGGATGTGTTCCTTAAGTAGATCGATCAAACGGATGCGAGTATCGTGGTAGTTTTTTCTATTCTCCAAAAAGACGATATAACCATCTCCCCCTTCCGCCAGGTAGTTGGTGGTTGAGACCCTATAAAGGCGATCCGGCCCCAGGGGAGTTCCGTTTACCTTGACTTCCAGAACCCTTTTTCCCATGGGAGCCTTAGCGTTGTAGGTATAGGTCAGCCCGGAGACCTGCAGGAACCGTCCGGCTCCCTTTTCAACCTGACTCACACTGTTTTCCAGGGCTTCTCGGATATCTGCCCCGGTGATCTGGAAGGTTACCAGGGTATTTCCTAAAAAGGGGAACACCCGATAAAGATCTCCCAGGGTAATATCCCCTTTCTGGATAGACGCCCGAATAGCCCCAGCGTTAATGAAGGAAATCTCCGTTTGGGTATGGCTTCGTATCATGTCGGCGATGAAATTTCCCAAATTAGATTCCTGGGAACGAATCCAATCCCGCTCCCCGTTGAGTTCTACCTGGGTTTTTCCGATAACCCTTTTCAGATCCTGGTTTAACTGGTCGGAGTAAATCTTTAAAAGGTGGGCAACTTCCTCATCGGGTTGGAGAACCCGGCTGTTAATGGGAATATTTTCGGCTTTTGCCTTGAGGATCTTTCCGTTTTCAACGACCAAATCCAATCTACCCAGCGTTTTTCCCTGTCTATGGATTTTAACATAAATCGTTGGGGGGTTTTCCAATTCCCTCATTGAAGCGGTTGATACCCGGGTGGTGAAGGAATCAATGGATAGAATCCCATCGAAGCCTTCGGTATGACCTCCGATAATGACATCGATTTCCGGGATCGCTTTAGCTAAAGCAATATCATCGGCATTATCCTGATGGGTTAAAGCAATAATGAGATCTACCCGATGACGAAGGGTCGAGACCATTTGATGGGCCAGAGGGATAGGATCCAGGACGGTAATCTGCTTAACCAAGGCAGGGTTCATGATCTCTCGAGCTTCTACCGTGGTAAGACCGAGTACCCCTACTTTCAGGTCATCGAATTCTCGAATCAGCCAGGGTTGCGCCAGATTGGGTGAGGACGGGGTGGTTTCTCTTCGTTGGATATTTGCACTCAAGAAAGGAAATCGGGCCAGATCTCTTAAATTTTGAAAAGCCATAAGTCCAAAATCGAATTCATGATTTCCTACCGCTACGGCATCGTATTTCATCAAGTTCATAGCCAGAACATCGGGGACTCCTTTAAAAACGGTCGACATTAAAGTCCCTATCAGAAGATCTCCGGAATTCAAGAGTAACACATTCTTTTCCTTAGCCCGAATTTCCTTAATAACGGTTGCCTGATAGGCCAGCCCTCCCATTCCATCTTCATCGGGTAAGGCAGTTCCGTGGTGCTCACTGGTGTGGAGAATGGTTAAACGGGTTTCGGCTTCAAGGACGGTAGGAAAAAAGAATCTGATTAAAAGTAGAGTTATTATAAACAGGCGTTGAGTTCTCATGGGTTCCGTCTATATTTCCTTAAATTTTTGATCAAGATCTCCATATCTTTGGGGAGTTTGGCTTCAAAGGTTATTTCTTTGCTCTCCGTTGGATGCACGACACAGAGACAGCTTGCATGGAGAGAAAGTCGGGCTATAAGGGGTCTTTCCGGCTCATCGGATTTAGGCTTAAAACCCCGCTTAAGCTGCGATAGGTATAAAGCTCCCCGGTTTCCATATATGGGATCCACAGCTAAAGGATATCCAAAAGCCTGCAAGTGAACCCGTAGCTGGTGGGTTCGTCCGGTTCTGGGTTGTAACTTAAGCAGCGTAAAACCAATAAACCGCTCTATAACCTCATAATCGGTGATAGCCTCCCTTCCTGCTTTAAGATCGATGCGCATCACTCCCTTTTTTTGGGGATCTGTGCCAATGGGGAGTTGGATGGTCCCCCGATCCTCCTTCACAACCCCTTCTACCACTCCCACATAGATTTTTTTTACCTCTCTGCGGAGAAATTGTTGGCATAATTCAGAGTGGGCCTGGGGTGTCTTGGCAAAAACTACAACCCCACTGGTATCCCGATCAATTCGGTGGACTATCCTTACTTTTTCAGGTAAAGAGAGACTGGAAGGAACAGAGGAGGAACCAAGATATTCATTGACCCTTGCTAACAGGGTATCCTCCTCTTTATTCCATCGTCCTGGAATAACCGGAAGCCCTGCCGGTTTATCTACTGCGATAAGTTGGGAGTCTTCAAAAATAACCTGAATTTCAGAACGAGACATCATTCTTTTAACAAACTTTTCACTGGACAAACGTGTCTAATTCCAGTAAGCTTTGCATGGTTTACAAATATCATATATACCGTTTTTAATGAAGAAGGTCAAGTCCCTTCCCACAGGGTGTAACTGTAACAATTTAGTAGGTGTCACTTTTTCTGTCTGAATACCCCCCTTCCCCCCGTATACGGGGGGATTAGAGGGGGGGCCAGGGGGGTTTCTTTTTCCACCTACCAAATTGATATGGATACCCAAAGGGTTAAAGTAAAAAAAATAATCACACATGTTTACTATACTTTTATATTTTTACTTTTTTTTCATAACTTATTGATTTTGTTTATCCAGGAGGGGTATCGAAGTAAGGGAGAACCGCTTTTTGGGATAGATTTTTTGGACCTGACCCTTCCGACTCCCATACGCCCACACTTTCATACTTTTCTTTTCATGGCTTTTCGTGGTGTAAGGGCTAAAAAATGCAAAAGTATAGTAAAAAAAGTACCTGGTTCAAGTTTCCTGGAAACGACACACAGAGGGGAGAGATCGTTATGAAAAGTAAATCTTTGTTCGGTAAACTTCATAAGAAATTGTTGTTCTTTTTTTTATTGGTAGGACTTACACCGGTTATTATTGGAGGGATTATTGCCTATTACTATACCAGCAGAATATTAGAAGAAAACGTTATCGGCGATTATCAGCAATTGGTAGAAAACTCCGCCGACAGAATCACGATCTTTCTTCAAGAGCGCCTGCATGCCTTACAGGTTTTAGCAGATAATCCTCTTATTCTTGGAGGCCTGAAATTTCCGGCGACTCTCCCCCGGGTGAGCGAATTTCTTAAAAGTTATACAACCAGTGCTGGAAATTACTATTTACTTGCACTTTTAGACGAAAACAGAAATATTCTGGCCTCCAGCGAGACGACTCTTCAAACCGGAGAAATTTCAGAATTTCATCTGGATACCCTGGTGGGAGATTTTTACCCCTCTCCCCTTATTCAGAAACTGTTTCCCGATAGCAAAGGTTACACGTTAACCTTTTCCATCCCCATTACAAAGATTCAGGAAAAAGGAGGCTACCTGGTAGCTTTTTTGAAGTGGAGTAAAATAACTGAGAAAGTCAACGAGCTAAAGGCCGCCCAATCCGAGCCTATCTGGATCCTTAACCAACAGGGAACTTACATCCTGCACTGGGATGAAAATAAAATCTGGAAGGAGCAAATTCCAGATGCGATTTCTACCCATCTGAAAAAGAACCGCAATGGTTATCACATCGAAAAGGGAGAGTTAACGGTTTATATGCAGGATTTGAATTATCAAGATTTAAGGGATTTAGGATGGACGGTTGGGATTTCCAAATCTCTGGCAACGGTTCTGGCACCTGCCGAAGGAGTGAAATGGAGAATGTCAGGAGTAGTTTTGATCGCGGCCATTGGGGTTACTCTTCTAGCTCTTTTGATTGCCAGCGGTTTATCCAGGCCGATCGTTTCCATGACGCAGGAGGTCCAGGCTTTTGTAGGAAGCACCATTCAGGATATAAGTACCCAAAAGGGGGACGAGATTTCCATCCTAGCCGCTTCCCTCCGGGCCCTTATGGAATACCTGAAAGATATGGCAGCGGTGGCAACCCGGATTTCTCAAGGGGATTTAGACCTTCAAATCGAGCCAAGATCCCAGCATGACACACTGGGACATTCCTTTGCTCAGATGACCCAATATTTGAAGAAGATGGCGGAGGTTGCCGATAAACTGGCCCGTGGAGACCTCTCCCAGGATGTTTATCCTAAATCTGAAAAAGATGTTTTAGGCCTTTCTTTTAAAAATATGATCTCTCAGTTGAGAGAGCTCGTCTCCCAGATTCAACGTAATGCCGATCAGGTGAGAATAATCAGCACAGAGATTCTGACCAGATCCGACGAAGATTTAAAAACGGTGGAGAATATCACCTCTTCTGCTGAAGAAACCTCCTCGGCCATGGCCGAGATGGGAGCTAGTGTGGAAGAGGTTGCCGAAAATACCCAGACGCTTTTTGCGGCTACCGAAGAGATCTCCTCTGCCGTCGAACAAATGTTCAGTTCCATTCAGCAAGTTAACCAGAACTCAGAAAAACTTTCCGAGTTGTCCGAGACCACGGCGGCAGCCATGAATCAGATGGTCCGCTCGGTGGAAAGGGTTGCCAAAAATGCGGAAGACTTCAAGCAGTTCTATCAAAAAACTGCCGAAATTGCCGTACAGGGTCAGGTTTCGGTGCAACAGGTGATAAATAGTATGGATAAAATCCGTCAGGCAGTAGCCTCGGCGACCCAGACGATCCAGAATCTGGAAACCAAATCCCAGGAGATCGGAACCATTCTGGATGTGATCGATGGGATAGCGGATCAAACGGCACTGCTGGCCTTAAACGCTTCGATCCTGGCAGCCCAGGCTGGAGAACATGGAAGAGGTTTTGCCGTGGTAGCAGATGAAATTAAGGAGCTGGCCAACCGGGTAGCCGTATCCACGAAAGAGATTACCGACATTATCCGGGGAGTACAGAAGCAATCCCTGGAAGCCGTGCAGGAGATCCGAGAGGGAAATCAGGAAGTAGATGAAGGGGTGAAATTGGTCCATCAAGCAGGACAGGCTCTGGATCGAATTACCTCGAGCGCGAAGAACTCCTTGTCTGCCGCCAGTGAGATCGCCCAGGCGATCCAGGAACAAAAGGAGTCTACCCAGAAAGTCATGGTATCCATGGAAGAAGTTACGGAGCGCATTTCGGAGATCAATCGTGCCACCCAGGAACAGGAAAAAGGAGGATCTCAAATCCTACATGCAGTGGAAGGTGTACGAGGCCTGGCAGAACAGGTGAAGCGGGCAACTTTGGAACAGACAAAGGGAGCCGGTCAGGTGAATCTGGCTATGGACGAAGTAAAACATCATATTTTGCAAAGCACTGCAAATGCCCGAGATTCTGCTCGAGCCGCCGAAGAGCTTTCTTCTCAATCAGAAGCCCTGCGCCGGTTAATGGATCGGTTTATACTCAGTCGGGGGTAAGGGAAGATCTCTTTTATCCAGAGATTAAAGTGTAAGCAAATTTTACCTTGAAGGTCCTTTTCTTTCCTCAAGTTAGTCCAGGACTATAACACGGAAAACCTTTTGTAAAGGCTTATTCCCAATTTATTACCATCTAACTAAAATGAATAGGCCTGCCTTAAGGGAAAGTGATAAGAAATTTTACACTGCCATTTTTCTGACCGAACCGCCTTTAACATTTATTTTTCATTTTTATTATAAATACAAAAAGCAAGCTTAATAATCCTTCTAACCGTCGGGATTTTTTACAATTTATTCAAAATATAGGCTGAAAAAGAAGATTTTTCCTTCCAACTCCACAAAATCTGTAAAACGAATTGCTCAATAAAATCAATGGGTTAGATAGAACATCTAAAAAATATTCAGAAATTTTGTAATTTTGGTATAATTATAGCATTTTTACTTGACTTGATCAGTTCTACTTTAGTTAGAGATTTTTTATAAATTATTTAGTATGGGATGGGAGGGAAAATCTATGAAAAATTTAATGAAAAGAGGCGAAGATGGGTATTTGATGCGGATTCTCTTACTCATTGCAGCTTTTGCAGCGGCCCTGGAATGGATGGAGGTTCCCGTTGGGGCGACGCCAATTACTTTTACGGGTTCAGGAACCAATCCGAGCACAGGCCAGAATCTCAGTGCCTCAGTTACCTTCGACACGGATACGTCTGGTAATCTTATCGTTACGCTTACCAACACTTCGACCGCGGATGTCGTAGCCCCATCAGATGTTTTAACGGCTGTTTTCTTTAATATCTCGGGAGATCCTACTTTAACGGGAAGTTCGGCTCTGCTTAATAGCGGAAGTACTGTGTTGTTCGCTCCTTCTACACCGGTTTCCGGAACCCTTTCACCCTCAGGCCCGAATGTTGGAGGCGAGTGGGCTTATAATCCAGATGTTTCCTCAACTGACCCGGACCTGACAGGGACCAATCAAGGTATTGGTAGCGCAGGGTTTGGTATTTTTGGGCCCGGCGATCGATTTAATACCAGTTCAAATCTTCAAGGGCCAGCTAGTCCAGACGGTCTCCAATATGGACTTACCTCAGCAGGGGACAATCCTGCTACAGGTAACAGTCCCGTAACAGGTGACAATGCACTTATTAAGAATTCAGTAGTTTTCACATTAAGTGGTTTACCTGCCGGATTTGATCCATCGACCGGTATTTCCAATGTCGTATTTCAGTATGGTACGAGTCTGACTGAACCAAGTCTACCTGGCCCACCAATTCCAGAACCTACTTCACTCCTCTTACTTGGCTCCGGTTTAGCGGGTATAGGGTGGTTAGGGAAGAGATTTGTTAGAGATTAAATAACTCTGAAAACTTAGGGATGTTTAAAGGACGAGATTTGTGGATCTGGGATTAGGGATTAGGAATTAGATGGAAAACCTTCATTCCTAATCCCTAATCCCTACTATAATTGTCTCGTAATTGTTTCGTCCTTTTTTGTTTCTAATCCTTTACTCTCCGATCCTCCTCCCTATATTTTTTGGGGAATAAAAAGCCTGTTAGAAGTAGATGTGAAGGCCGGGATTTTCCTGCTTCTGACCATGGGGGTCAACGCCATCCTCCAACTATAGCACCTTGGTCGGTGGTCTCTTTTTCTCATTACTCCAGGACTTATCACCGACTGATCCTATTACCTTGTAAAGTTAATTCTGTGTAATTCTCCTTCACCTCCGGCCCCTCCCCCCCCCCCCTCGATTCCCCCTGTCCACGGGGGGGAGGGGGCGCTTGGGGAGTTGATCTGGAGATTTGCCGGCTCCCCTCTCCCACGCTGCGGGAGAGGGGTCGGGGGTGAGGGGAAATCACACCGAATTAACTTTACAAGGTACTACTTCCTCGCACTATGGGCTACCCCTTACTTTTCTGGGATTTTTATGAATAGGTCTCCTATCTAAAAATTAGACGGTTCTTTATAAAACAGAGGGGTTACAATTAACCCGATAGGACGGCCCTTGGGTTGTTCAAAATTAAGGAGACTCTGGCACTGCTATTGCAGAGTTACAGGAGAAGTCTATTGAAGGGTCTAGATTATGATAAATTATGATTAAGAATATAATAAATTCTTCCTTGTTAGGATCTCAAAAATGCGTTATACTATCCCTATAGAAAAAAGTCCTAAATCCGTATCGCATCCCTCCCGGTTGAAGAGAACTTCATCTATGAAAGTTCAAGTCGGTGTTCTAGGTTTACTATTTCTTATTTTGTATTCTCCTATCTTTCCCATGCTGGTTTACGACTGGTCCTATGATCCCAATTACTCCCATGGATTTTTAATCCCCGTGGTTTCCGGTTATTTGATTTGGCGGCAGAGAGAAAAGCTGGTGCTCCAGAAAGTGAGTCCTTCAAACTGGGGATTGGCAATCACAGTTCTCGGATTGATCCTTTACCTGGTCGCAAATATTGCAGCCGAACTTTATACCATGCGGGTATCTATGCTTATAGTTTTAAGTGGAATTGTTCTGGCTATATTTGGAAAAAATATCTTTAAGATCTTACTTTTTCCCATAGCCTATCTCCTTTTTATGATCCCAATTCCCTATATTATTTATAATTTGATTGCCTTTCCCCTCAAAATGTTCGTTACAGCCCAGGCCGAGACCCTTCTCCATGGGATGGGCATTCCGGTTCTTCGGGAAGGAAATATTCTTCATATGTCTACGGGTCCTTTAGAGGTGGTGGATGCCTGTAGTGGGATGAGATCTATTATCTCTCTCCTTGCTTTAAGTGCTGTCTTTGGATATCTTACCTTTAAAACGAATTGGAAACGGATTCTTCTTTTCATTTCCGCCATTCCCATCGCCATATTAACCAATTTATTCCGTGTAACATTCACCGGTATCTTAGCAAACTCTTATGGTCAGCAAGTAGCAGAAGGATTTTTACATGAATTTTCCGGCATGCTAGTCTTTGGAATTGCTTTGATTTGCTTACTTGGTGTAAGAGGTTTACTATCATGGACCAAACCACAAGAAACTTTTTTATAATTTGTGTACTTCTGGGCTTAACCACAGGGTACCTACGACTCTTACCCCACGGTCAAGATGTTCCTTTACGTCAAGACATTCTTACCTTAGATACTCAAATCAGCGACTGGACAGGAAAACCTCATATTCCTTTTTCCCCTGAAGTCCTGGAGAAGCTCCGGGTAGATGACTACCTTAATCGTAATTATCAAAATTCTAAAGGAGAAACGATCTCCCTCTATGTAGGTTACTATCGTAACCAGCGCCAGGGAGATCTTATTCACTCCCCCCAACAGTGTCTGCCGGGTGGGGGATGGAACATTACAAAAAGAGAGATTATCTCCCTTCCTATCCAGGACGGAAGACGTTCTCATCTTCGGGTCAACCGATTTACCCTCCAAAAAGATGATGAAAAAATGCTGGCCTATTACTGGTATGAAGGTCGAGGAAGGACCTTGACCAGTGAGTACCTACAAAAAGTTTATCTTATCCTAGATGCCATCCGATATAACCGAACCGACGAAGCGCTGATACGCCTTCTCATCCCCATTCGGGATGACAACCTGGCCGAAGCAGATCAAAACTTACGGGATTTTACCCAGAAAATAGCACCGATCTTGAGTAATCGGTACTTTCCACCTGCCCCGGGAGTTTAGGACGCGGGGACACGAAGACGCGGAGACGCGGAGATGGGGGGACGCGGGGATATGGGGACACGAAGACGCGGGAATACGGGGATGGGGGACATACATAGAGGTTAATGAATGATCCAGTGTTCGGGCTTAGAGATCATTCTTACAAGTTGACCTAAGATTTTATCATAGACTTTGTCTAACTCCTCAGCCTCGATCTTTGTTATATAATTACATCGATAGGCGATCTCAAGCCAGATCCGAGTCTCCTCAGCTTCGCTTTCTGAATCGCTTAATTTGCTTATAAAGTGTGCTGGATATCGCCGTTTTCGCCAACCCTCCCCGATATTGGTACATACCGACCGAGACGCGCGTCGCATTTGATCAACTATCGAGAATTTTTCCTCAGGGGGAAATTTTTTAGTTAATTCAAAGATCCTCATAGTCGCCTCCATAGCCATCTGATAAACCCGTAGCTCTTTATAACTCCGAATATTTCCCATAATCCCACCCCTTTATCTCCATATTCCCACATCCCCGCGTCCCCCCGTCCCCGCGTCTCCGTGTCCCCATATCCCCGCGTCTTCATTACTTCGATCTTTCCAACTCTGCGATCAACTTCTTAGCTTCTTCCTTCTCCGGGAAATCTTGAGATAAACTCAAGGATTTTTTCAGCATCTGAAGGGCCTCGTCTTTTTTTCCCAGTTTGGAATAGGCTAGCCCCAGGTGGTAATGAATGGTTGGGTGTTGGGAGGAGAGCTGAACGGCTTCTGCCAAGACTTTGGCTGCTTCTTCATAATTCCCTTTCTGGTAATAAATCCATCCCAGGGTATCGGCTATATCTCCCGATTTTGGTGCCAGGGCTCTGGCCTTTTGGGCATAACGGAGGGCTTCATCGATATTCTGTTTACTTTCGGCATACAACCAGGCCAGATTATTCAGAGCCAGGACCGAATTAGGGTCTATACCTAGTGCTCGAGAATAAGCTTCAATGGCTCGATCCCTATTTTTAGCTTTTTCATGGGCCTGACCCAGGGCCACATAAGCCGCTGCATACTTCGGATTCAACTCGATCACCTTCTCAAACTGCTGGATGGCTTGAGCGGTATTGTTCTGTTCCATGTAGATACCACCTAAATTAAAATATCCTGCCGCCGCGTTAGGATCGAGCTCGATAGCTTTTTTAAAATTTGAGGCCGCCTTGGTATAATCTTTCTGTTGACGATAAACCTCCCCCAGGAGGTTATAACCGACCGAATTTCTTGGATCCATGGAGATAATATCTTGAGCGGTCTGAGCAGCTTTTGCCATATTATTTTGGGATAAGTAAGCACGGATCAAGAGTACCCTCGTTTCGAGCTGCTTGGGGTCTTTTTTCAGGGATTCTTCCAATTCTTTTACGGCCTGATCGTATTTTTGGAGGGCCAGATAGGCCGACGCCAGGAGATTGTAGCCTATACTAGATTCCGGGATCCGCCGCTTCAGATCTTCAAAAGCTACGGCAGCACTTTCATAATCTCCCTTTGCAGCGTACGAGCGTCCTAACATTTCGTAAACCGGAGGTTGATCCGGATAAAGTTTAACGGCCTCCCGTGCCGTTTTAACAGCTTCATCCACATCCCCCTTTCGAAGATAAGCCTGTATCAGAAGGATATAACTCTGTAAGGACTTACCTTCTTGAGCTGCGGCCTGATATTGCTTAATAGCTTCATCACTTTTACCTTCTATTTCTTTGAGTTTTCCCAGTTCCACCCGGGCCAGGGTTTGAGTCACCTCAGAGCCTTTCCCCAATAGATCTTCATATTGTTTGGTGGCTTTGTCTGTTTCTTTCAGGCTTACATAAAGACGGGCTAAATTAAGTTGGATTTCGGTGGAATCAGGGTTAATTTCCAGAGCCTTTTCAAAGGCTTGTTGAGCGGATGCAAAATCCTTTGAAAGGGCATAAGCCATTCCCAGCAAATTTAAAAGACCCACATCTTCCGGCTTATCTTTAAGCTCCTCCTGAGCTTTTTTAATTGCCTCTTCATACTTCTGCTGGGCCAGCAATAATTGGAGGGCAATTAAGGGTTGGTTGGGATTCAGTTCCAGGGATTTTTTATAAGCCGATATGGCTTCATCCCGCCTGCCTAACCGCAGATAAGTTTCTCCCAGGCGGTTATACCCCACAGGAAGCCCGGGCAGCAAACGAGCCATTTCGTTAAACTCGGCGAGGGCACGGGGGTAGTCTTGCTGGAGGGCATAAGCCAGCCCCAGAATTTCGTGGGCCCCGGGGGATGGCGAATTCGGATGCCTGTTGATCACTTCCTGGGCTGCACGCATCGCATCCTCTAAACGACCTTTCTTCAGATAGAGTTGTCCCAATAGCAATAAAACTCCTTCTGATTTATTTTTCTGAACGGCGGCCTCATATTTTTTCAAGGCGTCTTCCCATTTTCCTTTTTCTTCCAGAAGTTGCCCTAAGGCAACAAGGGCAAACTGATTAGAAGGATCCTGATCCAGGATTTGCTGGTATTGCTCGAGAGCTTTTTCCTTTTCTCCAGTCCGAATGTAAACATTAGCCAGATTCAATCGGGCGGATACAAACTGGGGACTGATCTCCAAGGCTTTTTCAAATTGCTCTTTGGCCTGTCCCAATTCATTTTTTCCTGAATAAGAAAGGCCCTTCAGATTGAGTAAAACCACATTTTTGGGATCGATCTTGAGTCCGTTTTCACATTCAACCAGAGCTTTATCAAAATCTTTCTGATCCAGATAGGCCAGGATCAAGGCAATCCGAGTCCCGGTTTGATCCGGATCGATTTTTAAAGCCAGTTGATACTGTTGGACGGCTTCCTCTGGCTTACCGGTTCGAAGATAATACGTTCCCAGGTTGGTGTAGGTGGTAACCAGATTCGGATCGATCTCCCGGGCTTTATTAAACTGTTGCAGGCTTTTATCAAATTGTCCTTTACCCAAATAAGCCCTTCCAAGAAGATTATAGGCCATGGCATTGAAAGGTTCCAATTTGATTAGTTCTTCTCCGTGTCGAATGGCCTCATCAAACCAATTGTTTTCCAGGTTAAGAACGGTGAGTAGAAGACGCGCACTGGTTACGTTGGGATCTAAACTGAGAACCTGCTCCATCTCTTCAATGGCCTGTTGCGGGTTACCTTTGGCATAACGGGCAAAACCCAGGAAATAATGCACGCCAATATGTTTGGGATTAATCTTTAAAGCCTGTTGTAATTCTGGAATTGCAGCATCCTCTTTGCCCTGCTGGGTAAGAACCGCTCCCTTGAAATAATAACCCTCTGCAGAAGCGGGGTAGAGTTTTTTCAATTGCTCACTGAGTCGAAGGACCTCTTCATAATTTTTTTGATCCAGGTAAATACCTGCCAGCTTAACCCGGGCAGAGAATTGTTGAAAATCCAACTGCAAAACCTGCTTATACCTGGTTATCGCTTCATCAAACTTCTTTTGCTGTAAGTGAAGATCTCCCAAGGCATACAACGCTTGCAGATCCTTATCATCGATTTTTAAAGCTTCTTCAAACTCCTGCTTTGCCTTTTCTGAATTATTCTCTATAGCATAAATTCGACCTAGATTAACATGGGCCGAAACAAGTTGAGGGTTTAACTGGAGAGCTTTCTCAAAATAGGCCTTAGCCGATTTAAAATCTTGATCCTTCCCCGCTGAGATGATGCCAAGAATATCCAGAGCCTCTGCACTTTCTTTGTAAGAATCCTTGCTAAGGATCTTCTCGGCTTTTTCATAGTCTCCCTGAAGAGCATAGGCTCTGGCCAGATAAATCGAAGCCTCGTCAGATGATAGGCCCGATTCTAGAGACTTCTCTATCTCCTGAGCAGCCAGCCCGGCATCTCCTTTTTTTAAATAGACTTTTCCAAGTTGATAACGGGCTTCCGCATATTTGGGATCGATCTTAACTGCATTTTTAAACTCGATAACGGCGGTATTCAAATCCTTTTTAGTTAGGTGATCCATACCTTTCTGATAATGCTCTCGTTTTTTAACCTCGGGATCTCCCGTGCAGCCTATTAGTAATACCTTACAAATAAGCAAAATAACCAAACTTTTCGATAAACCCGGAATCCTGCGGAGGTATCCAGGGCCCCTTACTTTTTTATCTAAAATCATAGTAAACTCCTGAGAAATGGGAAGATCTGTTCGATCCTCAGGCAAATCCCGACCTTCCCCGGTTAACTGGTTTGATGAAAGATGAAGGTAAAATTTTATATTAAGATAACCAGGATTCAGGCCGCAAACAAGTCATATTTCTTCCAGCCTTATCCAGTAATTTAGATGTAAAAGATATCGACGCTTAAAGGGAGGGAATTTTGACCTGGAAAAAGGCTTTTAGTAAAATAAGCCCTTTTTTTTTAATAGCTTATCCCAGAAAACGATAAAATTAAGGGCTCCAAAAAAAATGTAAAGAAACTCGACAACCCTCCAAAGTTACTTTTGTAAAAGGTTTCCTGAAAAGCCCGAACTATTTCCTTTTTAAGGATTAATCTAAGATTAATAGAAAGGAGAACAATAAAGAGGGGTCCAAAAATTTGTAAAAAAAATCGACGAGGAGGGTTTTAAAAGAAATGGTTTTTTCTGAATTCTAAAAGTAAGAAGAGAGGGGTAAGATTCCAGATCTATAAGGGTTTGGAGCGCATAAGACGCGCAATTAAGAGCCGGTTTCCGCTGAATTCCATCTCTTAGGATTCTCCTGGGTTGTGCCGGTTTAAGGTCTTGAATTTTATAGATTTGTTTGGAAATTCCATGGTATTTCCCCCAGGTATCCGAATAAAATTTACCCTTGGCATATGAGATGCATAGAACATAATACAAAGTAGTTAATAAAATGAGCGATATGTGATGTACGTCTCTCAAACAGAAAAAGTAAAAATTCCTTAAAGCTTACTGAGGAGGAATAATCCATGGGAAATTTCATGAAAGCACAAATTTTAACAGGGCGACTTTTCCTAGGAATGGTCGGTCTTGGTTTGGTTTTAAGTTTACTGGTTTTTACAACCCCCGTACAGGCTACCCCCGTGCTTGATTTTAATATAGCACCTCCGACGCCAGGGTCCATCTCCTACGGTGGTGGCTCGAATCCACTGGTGGGAACAGGTATTGAGGTGGATACCATAACAGGTTTAGACACTCCGGCGAATAGCAACGTCACGGTCACCTGCGTGAGTTGTACCCTGACTTTCACGACTGGTTCATCTACCGGTCCTCTGACCTGGAGCGGAGGGACTGTTACGATTACAGGGGGTGTAGATCTCAATGGTGGAGGTATTGGTCCTGGAGATATTCCTACAGGGACCACGCTATTAACAGGAACATTTCAAACGGTTTCTGTAATTCCATTTCAAGGAGGTTTCAATATTGCTGCTTCTGGATTTACGGATACAAAAAATCCTACACTAACAGGTTTTTATGGTCTGGATCCTAGTCTTCCGTTTTATAGTGGAAATTTCAATATCAGTTTTAATACCTCATCTACGGTAACACCAGGTAATGCCTTTACCAGTACCCGGGTTCTCAGTGGCGATATTACCAACATTCCAGTTCCCGAACCGGGTTCGCTACTCCTTCTGGGTTCTGGTTTAGCGGGTTTTGGAGCCTGGAGATTGAAAAGATCTAAGAAATAAGAGCAGTAAGAAATCTGTAGGGCCGAAGGGATTTAGAATCTCTTTACCGGCCCTTTATTTGTTTAGAGAAATAAACTCCCCCCATTGATCTCCTTGTTCCTATATTCAAATTTAACTTTACAAAATAATAGATCCTAAAGGCAAGCCTATATCCTAAAAGAAGCTTTTAGGAACCACAATGAGATCTCCCGGTTGAAGTAAGATATTTTTTGAAATATCTCCTTTTAAGATATCTTTAACTTTCACTTTAATTTCCTCAACCTTATCCCCTTTTTTTCGAACTACTTTAACCTTATTGCCACTGGCATAGTCCGTAAGCCCTCCGGCTTGCAGAATAACATCTAAAATTTTTAATCCTTCCCGATAGGGGATGGTTTGAGGAGCTTTGACTTCTCCGACAATCTGAACCGAGGGCCCCACGACAATAGTTCCGGTAGGACTTCCGGGGACTCCTGGATTTACGGGACCTATAGCAATCGGGGGGATGAAGATGGTATCGTTGGGTTCAACCATGATATTTTGGCTCATATCCCCTTTCATGACCAAAGCATACATATCAACAGGAAGTCTCTGATTGTTTCGGATAATATAAGCTTCCTTCAAATTAGCATTCTGATCAAGGCCCAATTGAAGTAGAACCCGAAGGAGTGGGGTTGGACCTTGCAGGCTGACAATGGTTGACTTTACTCCTCCCCCCAGAACAGAAATCTTATAATTCTTGGCATCCTTTACGATAACCGTTACGTCGGGATATTGGATATACTTTTCGAGTTCTTTAGTCAGGTATTCTTTCAGACTACTGGCCGTGAAGCCGCTGGCCTGGATATCTCCCAAAAGAGGAAAAGTGATTTTACCATCGGGACGAATGGTGAAATCCCGGCTCAGGTCCGGGTTACGTCGGACGATCACCTCAATTACATCTCCCTCTCCAAGGACATATTCGCCTGCAGCATAAACCCAAAAATTATCCGAAAAAACGGCCAAGAAAATTATGGCAGATAAAACAACTAATTTGATCCAGTCTTTCATACCAATTACCTTCAATAAACCAGAAGACCTCTCTTATTGAAAACGGAGGTTTCTGGTCTTTTATTTAACCTAATCTTGATTTGGAAACCGATTCAAAAACTTCCAGGACCTTCCCGGCCACACCCTGCCAGGTATTTTGACGGGCGTAGGCAATCATCTTCTTGGAATCCCATTCGGTTTTTAATCCCTGTTCAATCTTTGCAGCAAGGGCTTCCACACTCCGTTCCTCTACGAGAAGTCCATAATCGGGTGAGCAAATGACTTCGGGAGTGCCCCAGACCCGTGTGGCGATAACAGGGACTCCACAAGCGAGAGATTCAAAACAAACATTTGGCCAGCCTTCCCGTGAACTTGCTAAACAGAACAGATTCGCAGCACTATACCAGATACGGAGTTCATCGGGTGGTTTGGGACCGGCAAGCAGAACATGATTTTCAAGTCCCTGTCGGATAATTCTTTCCTCAAGATATTTTCTGAAATCCCCTTCATGGGTATTACCTCCCACGATAACCAGCAAAAGATCTTTTTCTCCTCTTTTGATTAATTCCTTCATGGCATCTATCAGCAAATGAAACCCTTTCCGTTCACACAGATGCCCTACCGAGAGAATAATTCTTCTGTCCAGGGGTAGATTTGCTACTTTTCTTGCTTCCTGCTTATCAATCGGGAAGAATCTAAACAAATCCACTCCATTAGGGATAACCGTTATCTTCTCTTTCGGGATACCCAACTGGATAGAGGCCTCCTTAAGGGCCTGGCAGACGGCAATAACCCGACCTGCCTTGAATAGAGTTTTCCGAATAAGCCGGCGACGTAGCGGATACCGGGGCAGGAGATTAATATCACTTCCTCTGATGGTTATGGTATAAGGTTTGTCAAAGGCACGGGCCAGTAAATAACCGGCGTATCCGTCCGGGTAAGCGTAATGTGCATCGATCAGATCAAAGGGGAAACGGCGTTGTAATTTCTTGACCGTACCATAAGCCCCCAGGAAGAGCCAGAGTCCATCGAGTATCTTTCCCACCTCCGGGAAAAGGAAAAAACGGGGATGGCTCACGTGCAGGTTTTCCATCCACTCCTCCCGTTGGATCTGGGAGTAGGGATAGTATCGCTTCAGGAGATAGAAAGGTGGAAACCAGGGGACCGGTGCCACGACCTCCAATTCACATAGCTTGGCCACTTCCTTCATTCGGGCCTTAACAAAAAGCCCATGTAGAGGAAAACGATGATTAGGAAAAAGGGTCGTAAAGGTAAGGATTTTCAAGTTATTTGAACTCATCGGCGTTGATTCCATATCGTTTTAACAGGTCGTGAAAAGTGGGTCGACTGACCTCTATCTCTCGAGCTGCTTGGGTGATATTCCCTTTATTTCGCCGTAATGCCTGAATAATCAGGTCCCTTTCCGCTCGCTCCCGAACTTCTTGTAGGGTTAAAATAGAGCCGGTTCCAATACTAAGGTCAAGGTCCTGAGGCAGGATGACTTTATCCTGGGCCATAATAATCGCACGTTTTATCTTGTTCTCTAATTCTCGTATGTTTCCAGGCCACTCATACTCCAACATGGCCCGCATCGCCTCCTTTGAAAACCCCCGAATTGCCTTCTTATGCTCCTGGCTAAATTTATTCAAAAAATGGGTCGCCAGCAAGATAATATCATCTCCGCGCTCCCGTAAGGGAGGAAGGGTTATGGAGACTTCACTCAAGCGATAGTACAGATCTTCCCGAAAGTTTCCTCGCTCAACTTCCTTCTTCAAATCCCTATTCGTCGCTGCCAGTACCCGGATATCCAATTTAATGGGCTGTCTCCCTCCGACCCGTTCGATCTCCCGCTCCTGTAAAAACCGCAACAGCTTCACCTGCAAAAGAGGGGATAACTCCCCAATCTCATCTAAAAAAATGGTTCCCCCATCGGCCACTTCAAGCTTCCCTTTCCGTGTCGTATACGCTCCCGTAAATGCTCCCTTCTCATAACCAAACAACTCACTCTCCAGCAGATTCTCAGGGATCGCTCCACAATTGATCGCCACAAAGGCCTTCCCACGCCTTAAACTCTGGTAATGGATTGCCCGTGCCACTAACTCCTTTCCCGTTCCACTCTCCCCATAAATCAGGACCGTCACATTTGTCGGAGCTACTCGCTTCAATAACCCAAACAACTCCCGTATCTGCTCACAATTGCCCAGAATGTCTTCAAACTTACTCTCCCCCTCCATCTTCCGCTGCAACTCTAAATTCTCTTGTTCTAACCTTTGCACATGAAACGCCCGCCGGATAATCACCTTCAACTCTTCCACATTGATCGGTTTCTGATAGTAATCATGGGCCCCCATCTTGATGGCTTTAAGGGCATTCTCTTTGGATTCGTTGCTGGTAACGATGATAACCTTCGTCTGGGGGCTCATCTCTACTGCCTTTTGCAGCAACTCCATGCCCTCTTCGCCGCCCGGAGAGGGAGATAATCCCAAATCCAGCAGGAGGATGTGGGGTTTTTCGGTTTTTAAAAGTTTCAAGGCGATGTATTCATTTTCGGCCAGCAGGACATGATATTCATCGGAAAGGGCCCATTTGATCTGTTTTCGGATGGGTTCTTCGTCATCTACGACTAAGATTCTGGCTTTTTCTTGATCTGTTAGCATAGCTTAAAAAATTGTTTCCACGAAAAAGATTTCGCGGTACTTTTTAGAATAAACCTCACCATAAACCTAAAAGTTGTCTTTTCTACGTTGGGAGTTTTACTTTAAACGTACTCCCTTTTCCTTCTTCACTTTCTACTTCGATCTTTCCTCCATGGGCCTCCACAATGGTCTTACATTGATACAATCCGATTCCCAAACCGTTTTTCTTAGTTGTCCGAAAAGGCTTGAAAAGGGAGTTTTCTATAAACTCTCGGGACATCCCACGGCCATTATCCGATACTGCTACAGTAATCCATCCATCCTCACAAGAGGTTCTTACCCGAATCTCACCTTTTTCTTCTATAGCCCCTGCTGCGTTCAGTAACAGATTCATCAGGACATTCTGGATCTGCTCAGAATCCACTTTTATCTGTGGAATTACCCCTAGGTCTTTAACAACCATAACTTTTTTATAGCTGCTCAACTGAAACTTAGAAATAACGTCCTCTACTAATTGATTAAGGTTCTCCTCTTTAAATTCTAACTTCAACTTATCGGGGGTTGCCGAGAGCTTGTTGGTCAGATCCCGCATTTTTGAAACCAGATCCGACATCATTTTGAGTACATCTTGTTGAAATTCTGGATCACGCATACGTTGGTCGGTGGCATTTTGAAGAACCAGAGAGAGCATATAAATATAATTTTTGATATCATGAATGACGAAGGAAGAAAGTCGATGAAAAGTCTCCATTTGCTTTGTAGCAATGGATTCCTGGGATAGCTTCGCAATAAGAATATTGCTGGCAACTTGATTGGCAATAGTCTTGAGAAGTTCGTAGTCTGCGTAGGTATAAGCTCCGGTGGTTAGCTCTTTACTTAAAGTCATCAACCCGACCAGGGTTTGTCCGCTTATTAAAGGTAAACAAACGACTGCCTTCGTTTCTTTGAAAAAATCCTTATTTTCTTCATAAATAGCAGAAAGTCTTGGCTCCTTATCCAGGTCCAGGTCTTGAGTGCTTATCAAAGCCCCTGTGTCCTTGAAATAACGGATGAGGCTGTTATTTCCTTTTATTTTTATAGAAGTCTCTGAGATATTCATACCTTTGGCCAGATAGAACTCATCTTTATCCTCATCATAGAGCCAAAGGGTGATATAATTCACCCATATGGTTTTGGCCAGGAGATCGATAACAGCGGGGAGAAGTTCTTTCAAGGATATTTTAGAACTAAGCCCCTCGGTAAATTCAGACCACTTTTCCCGGTAGTCATATTTGTTTTTATAAAAATTTTGACTGATATAAAGTTTAACTTTTCGTCGAACATTTTCCGATAGCAAAATTATTACCAACATCAAAGTCGTGATAAAGGTAAATAAAACAGGTAAAGAAACATTTTCTCTTCCGCCTATATATCGCATAAGCTGGCCGGCGAGTCCCAGGGTCAAGAGATAGACACCGACGATTGAAATGGCTAAGGAACGGTAAACAACTTGCCGGGAGACGAAGACGTCTACATCCAGAAGTCTATGTCGGACGAGGGAGAAGGCAATCAGAACCGTAGAGATAAAGATAACGCCCGAGATGGCCGGAAGAAAACCCAGGTTAAGTATCGAGAAAAGGAGGTATTGGCTACTCAGGTAGATGAAAAAAGCAAAGATCGCCCCAACTCCTACGGCGGTATATTTAATTTTCCACCGATTCACGGCAGTTGAAGCGCGAAGGGTACTTTCTAAATTTACCAGAATGCCCAGAGAAGTAAGCAGGAAGAAGATGTAAAAGTAATATCCAACTCTACCCAGGAAAAGAAATTCTACAGGGGGTTCTTCCGGAGGAACCCAGACAAACCCATTAGACCAGATAAAAGCAAGAAAAGTGAAAGAGGCAAGGTATACTCCCAGAATGACCCATTTCCATTTAGTCAGGAGTTGAGGATAATTACTCCTGGAAAAAGTTAGGCTAAAAAGCAACCAGTTAGGAGCCGCAAGGCTTTCTCCAACCAAAGCCAGCCGTTTCCAGAAGAGCACCGAAGATACCGATGAGGAAACAGAGACCATCAAATTCCCGAATTCTATGATAGCTAAAGCCAGCATCCCAAAGGAAAAGCTTCGGTTGATGATATGCTTAGAATTTCTGGAAAGTACAAATAAAGCCAGTCCTATACACGTGATAAGACTGAGTGTGGGGAAAATAAGCCCTATAGACAACATATCTGACCTTTTGAGTAAATTAACTTACTGTACGATTCTGCTTTTTTATCCGATTATAAACGGGTTTAGTTTATGATTAAATTGACGATTAATTTTTTTCTCATAAAGCTTCTATTTTTGCAAGTAAAAAATCACCATCGTAACTGTAGCAATTTAGTAGGTGGAAAAAAACACCCCCCAATCCCCCCTCGAGGGGGGACTTCAGCAGCAGTAACCCCACGTCAGTCCCGTCCCCCTTCCCCCCGTATACGGGGGGATTAAAGGGGGGGCCAGGGGGGTGTTCAGACAGAAAAAAGTGACACCTACTAAATTGTTACAGTTATATCACCATCTGAATCTGGATCGACCGGGTTCTGAGCCTGTTGAAAAGCGAATCTTTAGGGGTTAACGGCGAAGAATTCACCCTTCGACTCAGCCCAGGGTGGACAGAGGTACCCCTCGAGATAAAAAAGATATCCCTGAAAGTCCTCCGGAGGAGGGTAGGAGGTGTTCAGATAGAAAAAGCTATTCTTTACGATCTGGGACCTTCTCGAAGATGGCAATAAGTGAAAGAGGTGGAAGTAGAAGCCAGGATTCCATTCTTCTGAACAGCGGGACCAGGAGATTTAGCATTTTGATTTGTCCGTATCCAAAGGTTTTTCGTGGCAGGACCTGACCGTTTAGCCACCATCCGATCACACCGGCCCGATTGAATTCCAACACTTCCTGGACCTGAAAGCCGGCTTTTATTCCCACGGAGATCAATTGTTCTTTGGTATATCGCCGGTAGTGTCCCAGAACCCGGTCTAAACTTCCGTAAAGGTTGGGTCCTTGTGGAACCAGAACAATTGCCCGCCCTTTATCCTCTAAGACATTTCGGATGTTTTGTAAGGCAGCGACATCATCCTTTACATGTTCAATAACGTTGAGACAGATAACCGTATCAAACTGTTGACCTTTAGGAAAGGAACTCGGATCAGTCACGTCTGTGAAGGCGACGTGAAGATAGGGTCGAGTGGAACAGAATTTACGAAGACTGTCTAGATACAGCGGATTAACATCAGTTGCCCAATATACCGGCTGAGGAGTCAGATTTAGCGTCATATTCCCGATCCCCGCCCCGATTTCCAGGACTCGTTCCCCGATATAGGGTCGTACCGTATCTGCCATCCAGCGTGTGAATCTTGGAGCCCGGTTCAGGCGAGCTAGAATTTCACTTCCATATTTATCTGCCGTATAGATTTGATCGGAAACCGCGTATTTGAGGATAGCTCCAAGCGCCAATAGCCCATCTTTCCAGTTGATCTTTTTACCTTCTTGATAGGTTCGGCCCGAGTAACTGATAGGGACCTCGAAGATACGAGCCCCCCGTTTCGCCAATTTGATGGTTATTTCAGGTTCTATGCGAAAGTCACAACTCTCCAGGGGGATACTCTTTAGAAGCGAGGTCCGGACCATTTTGTAACACGTTTCCATGTCTGTAATATTGAGATCACAGACCAGGTCACAGAGGAAGGTAAGGAAGCTATTCCCCAGAGCATGTCGAAAGAAAAGGACCCGCTTAAATTCACCGGCTAAAAAACGGGATCCGAAAACCGCATCTGCATCTTCCTCTAAAAATAGAGGAATCATTTTCAATAGATCCCTGGGATGATACTCGAGATCTGCATCGTGGATCACCACCAGTTCGGTATCTACATACTCAAGACCGGTTCGGATGGCGGCTCCTTTTCCCTGATTTTGCTCATGATGGAGGAATATCCATTCGAATTTAGGACTCCAGGGGTTTGCTTCCCAGGATTTTCGGAATTGCTTTAGCGAAGCTTCTGTTTGATCGGTGGAGTGATCGTCAACCACGATCACCTTGATCCGGCTTAATAGGGGTGACTCACCGAGTACCTGAAGGCGGTTGAGACTTGCCTGAACCAGGTACTGCTCGTTGTATACAGGTACGATAATGGAGAGGGTCGTACTGGTTGCCATATATTCTCCTCTTTTTTAATGAAGGGCGATGAGAATCTTTGGGATTAATACCTTTCGACCTATCACCAAACAAATCGCTTCACTCCTGCCATTATCGACGATGACAGGCTAGAGTATCCTTTTCAACTTAAAAGGTATTATCCTGCCCTCATTCAGGGGCTTTTATTGTAAAGATTCCCTGAAAGCCTATGGAAGAAATATAAGAGCTTTAAGAACAGAGCGTCAACCAGAATTTTGAGTTGGCGGAAAGTTTAGGAAGGTTTTTAAAGCCCCCGAGGTTTTTAGAACCTCGGGGGGAGGGGTGGGGGTTTTGGGCAGGAACCTTTACCTTATTCCGATAAAGTTTACGACCATATCCGTCATTAAATCGGCTAAAGGCTGAGTTTTAGGAGTAAACAGGTACCTTTCTTTAGATGGAGTTATGTTATAGTCTCCACCCTGGGTCAGACCTTCAAACCTATAATTTCCATATCTATCGGTTTGAGTGGTCTTAACTTGCGTTCCACTGAGGGTTATACTAACCCCTTTGATAGCTCTACCCAGCAGATCTTTTACCTGGCCTGAGATGGTCACAGACTTTAAGGTAAAGGTTGTATCTGAAGCTGAAACCGGTGCAGGGGTGATAGTGGAAGCCAGTTTATCGAAAAGGATGTGCCAGCTTCCATCTTTGGGGCGCCAAACCGCCATATCGGCCTTCCTATCCCCATCATAATCTCTAGGTACTGGAACATCTTGGGATAACCCATAGGGTGTTATTTTAATTCCGCCGGTGGATAAGAGAATGTACCAGGTTCCCGTACTGGGGCGCCAAACCGCCATATCGGCTCTTCCATCCCCATCATAATCTGCAGGTACCGGAATATCTCCGTTCTGTCCCCATAGCATTACAACAGGTATACCGCTGGAGAATTTAATGTACCAGGTTCCCGTACTGGGGCGCCAAACCGCCATATCGGCTCTTCCATCCCCATCATAATCTGCAGGTACCGGAATATCTCTGTTCTGTCCCCATATCACTCTTATCAGATCTCCTCCATGGGAAGGTATGACGGCCCATCCACCTGTAGAAGGTCTAAAGATAGCCATATCGGCAATTCCATCTCCATCATAGTCTCCGGGAACCGGAATATCTGAAGAACTTCCAAATTTCTGGATCAGGGATTTACCTGAGGATCTTAAAATGTACCAGCTTCCCTGGGAAGGTCGGAAAACTGCAAAATCCGCTCTTCCATCCCCATCATAATCTTCAGGTACCGGTTTATCTCCAGATGTTCCCCAAGTTTGGATGGTAGGATTGCCAGTACTGAGGGCCACATACCAATTTCCTTCATTGGATCTCCATCCGGCAATATCAGCTTTTTTATCCCCATCATAATCTTCAGGTACCGGTATATCGCCAGAATTTCCCCAGGTCACGGAAAGCTCATTCGAGTTAGAAGTCGGCGTCGGAATCGGCGTCGCAGTCGGATCAGGTTTAGGAGTCGGCGTTGGTGTCGCAGTCGGCTTAGGTGTTGGGGTAGAAGTCGGCTTGGGGGTCGGGGTCGCAGTCGAAGCAGGCTTCGGAGTTGGCGTCGCAGTTGGTTGAGGCGTCGGAGTAGAAGTCGGCGTTGGAGTCGAAGCAGGATTTGATAAGGCAAGTGTTGTAAAGGTCGAGTCTGCTGAAACTGCCAGATTACCAGCGGCATCTTTGGACTTCACGCGATAGTGATAAAGGGTATTAGCCGTTAAGCCGGATAAAGCCTGGGAATGGAAAGTTACCAGGTTTGTATTGAGAGTTGTAGACCGACCATATGAAGTGGTTAATCCATATTCAACTTGAGTATCCGCCGGTTCATCGGTAACCCAGGTAATAGTAGCACTGGTTGAGGCTATGGATGAAGCGGTCACGGCAGAGATAACAGGTGGAGTACTATTGGAAGAAGAAGTACCCTTATAGGCCCAGGTCTCAAATCCTGTAGCACCATTTAGGGCTGTGATAAAAACGTTATCAACCGGATCATAAATAAGGTGACTTCCAATCTCCCACTGAGGAGCAGGAGGATTACTGGGAGTTAATTGCGTCCATTGATTCGTATTCCAATCATAAGCCCATAATCCTGTATCATGTCGATAACCAATTAAACGGTCATTGACCGGATCGTGTGCTAAAGCTTGAGAATGCAGATTTATCGATGGGGAGGGGGTCTTCGTTTCCCATCTGTTCTGATCAATGTAATATCGATACACTTTTCCATCATCAGTTACCATAACCAGGGCCCTATTTCTTGAATCATATGTCATAGGATAATCATAGCCATTGGTACTGGCGAGGGGTATAGTGGATACTTTAGCCCATGTATTAGTCTCAGCGGTATAAGAATACAGAACATCTGCTACACGGAAATATACCTTTTTGGTGACCGGATCGTAATCAGAATTAACAGGGTACGCTCCCCCTGGGTTATTGGTGCTGGGATATTTATACTCCCATTGTTTGGTATTCGGATCAAAAAGCCAGGTATCAGGCCCAGCATACTGAGGAGGATTATCTGGGTTGCAAAAATCCCGAATATAGAATCCGGAGTGGATCCACAGCTTATTAAGATGGCTTATAAACACCATCTGATCATAGGTATGGCGTGAAAACGGACGACCGCTACTGATGAGCATACCCGGTCTTGATGGATCATAGTTCGAGTTTGTATAGGCACTGCAAGGATCGGGTTGATAAAGTTGGTTCCAGGTTAGGGTAGTAAAATCAAATTGATAGACCTCGTTTCCCCAGTAGTTGTTATGCCCACCACCAAATAGCAGAATGCTATGATTTACATCGTTGTATACCATACCGCTATAGGCCAGAATATTAACGGGAATATTAAAGCTGCCTATCTTATACCAGCTATTAGCCGGGAGGTTTTTTAGAACCGTCGATGGAGAAACAGTAGAATTTGGTGTAGGGGTTGGAGTAGGAACAGGAGTCGAAGTTGGTTTAGGAGTAGGCGTAGGTGTAGGTGGAGGGGTCGAGGAAGCCAGAGTGGTAAAAGTAAAGTCTGGTGAAATAGCCAGATTCCCGGCAGCATCTTTGGATTTTACCCGATAATGATAAAGGGTATTTCCATTTAAACCTGATAAGGTTTGGGAGTGGGAAATGGTGAGAGTCGAATTGAGTGGTGTGGATTGGCCATATGAGGTGGTTAATCCATACTCTACCTGAGTATCCGATAGTTCATTGGTAGTCCAGGTAATTGTAGCACCAGATGAGGTTATAGAAGAAGATGCTACAGAAGAAATAATGGGTGGTGTAGTATCTGGGGTTGAAGAAGAGGTACTGGAGGCTACATTGGACATGGCACTCATATTATTAGCCTGATCAAATGTAAAGATCGCTGCATAGAAGGGGCTTACAGAAGGCGGAGTAAGGGTTATACTCTGTTTAGAACCAGGTACTGGCGTAAGATTGGGTCCTACCGCATTGGTATTCCACCAATTCAATAGCGACGGATCCGAAGTTTGGGTTGCAGAAATCGGTTTGGTTCCCCAAACGATATGATAACGTTGAAGGTCGGGAACATTGGGTGCAGTCCAGGAGAGTATAATATCGGATCCACTAATAGTTGCTTTAAGATCTGTAATCGCAGGAGGCGGGGTCGTATCCGTACGAGTAGCCGTTTTTACAAACTGATAATAGCGATTTTCATATTGTCCTACCCAATTTGCAAAATTTCCATAGGCCGTTGCCCCACCATTTACTCCCGTCTTGACATACTGATTCACATGATTCCAGTATTTTTGATTGCCGGTATGCCAGTAATACCAGGCTTGTGGGTCAACCAGGGTAAGACCTGTACCACTCGATGAACCAATTGTTCCTTCCGTCCATATATAGCCAAAGTTTGCAAAATTCACGTTCCACTCCATCAAACCGGATAGATAATTGAATGCCTCTGCATACGCTTGCCAGTCCTTGCCATAAATTTCATTCATGTAATTAATAATTGTACGGGTGAGATAACCAGCTTCCATGGCCGAATCATTGCCACCTCGACCGTTACTATAGCCATATACCGGATGCTGGATCGGGCGCAGATATTTCCTGATATAATCTCGGATTCTGGTTAGGGTCGTGGTATCCCCGGTGATTTTATAGGCTTGCCACGCATTGGCAATTGAATGACCGATCGCCCGGCTACTCATATCAACTGTCGGATCAAGATTATCAAACCGCGTTCTTCTAAATTCTGCGATAAACTTATACCAATCTTTAATCCATGGATTTCCGGTAATATAGTAAGCTTCGTCAATCTTATAGAACCATCCATGTTGATCATCTCGCGCTCCCCATTCTCTTCCAGTACCTGCTAAAGGAGCAGGAGGATTCGTATTTTTACCTCGCCAGCTACCATTGCAATACCAATATTGTGTCAACCCTAAAAAGTTCCAATCTTGATTAAACGAATATTGTGCCATCATTTGGGGACGCAGATTGATATCCACCAGAGAGTCTCGTTCTGCGACGAAATAATCGCTCGGGTTTTCGGTAGCAATAAAGGAGGCAAAGCTATCAGGCCATCCGCCCGTATCGCAGGGATTCGGTCTTCCATCACCACCAAAATAGGTCCATCCCAACCGTGTTGATGGCGGAGTTCCTGGGATACGAGAATCTGTGGTAGTAATTTTTTGATTAATCGGTACCATCCCATCTAAGTCAAGGGTTGCAGCGGTTTGTTTGTACCAACTTGTGGGCAGGGTTACTACCGGGTACCACTGAAAGGTTTTTGCTAAATTGACCAGTTGTTGATCAGAGGTATTGGCGAGATGGAAGTAAAGCATGGTCTCTTTATATACATGCTGCATATCTTCCAACCAATAAAGGCCCGTTGTGGATAATTGCCCCTGATAGACCTGTGCCGACCAACTGGGAAAGAGTTGGAGCGACAGGGTATTATCCGATTTGGCTTCAAGGCCATTGGGCCACATCTGCCAAAAATTGCGAATCATGGCCGTAACACCCTTACTGCCATCTGAAATATCCAGGAACCCTTCCGGACGCGTTCCGGTACTCAAGGTAGTATTATTTGCTGAATCTTTGATGGCAAACGCATTATCTCCGGTTTGGGCAATATAGGTACCTGTTATATTGGAGCGTGAATATACAGCCCCCCCGGTACCAATGCGAACTGTTGCCCCTGTGCCCAAATTCAATTTATAGTTCAATCCCATTTCTTCAAAATACAGTTCCCAACCGGTGTAAGAATCTTTGGGTGAGTTTTGAAGCTGGTAATCGAGCTTGATAAAGGATTTGCCTGCATACGCATAAAGTCGAATCGCCCAACCATGGGTATGATTAGTAGTGGAAACAAAATGAGCCGGTGCTTCCAGACGAATCACTGCACGCATAGGCCCTCGCTCTTCAATAGTAGCAGTTACATCCGTACGGGATGAATCGTATTGCGTACCGGTAGTATTCGCAGCTCGGGGCACTAGTATGCCTCCGTTCTGGTTGTTAGGGCTGATTAACTGCTCGCTGGTTTCAAAGATTCCGTTATTATTTTGATCTAACCAGAGTGAATCAATGCCGCTTGTATTGATTTTCTTGGTAACAAACTTAAGCGGACCGGTAATGACGGTGATATCACTACTTGTTTCTTGTACGGAAACAGGCTGGCTTGGGCTGATATTACCACCCGTATCTTTGAGAGAATATTGGGCAATACCGGTACCCGCAGTAGTAAAAGCTGCTACGGTAGGTTGGAAATGGACGAGCACATGGCGAATAGAATTGTCTTTCCCCCACCATCGGTTGATAACTTCAAATTGCGCTGGTACCGGTGATCCTGACGAATTGGTTACTACCAGCCTGGAAGTATCGAAATACTGCCCATAGGGCAACGGTACTACTACAGAGACCGGATATCCACTGGCTCCGACACCTGCAGTCTCCTTGACGGTTAAGGGAACATCCAGAGCATATGCCTGAACACCAGAAATTAAGAAGATAAGAACCAGGAACGACATAAGGTACTTTGCTCGAGGAGTCCTTATGTTAGATGCAGAAGTGAGGTTAAATTTCTCTATACGATTAGGTTGTGACTTTCTACTCATTGCCTACCCTTTCTCCATATTTTTGCTATGGAATTTAACCAACTGCTGTAAATTCCAGCTTAATCTGGATAAGTGATAGCTAAGCCACAAAAAGAGCGTGGGCAGGCTTCTTAGTAGAGGAATAACCTACTTTTTTAAGCGAGAAGTTGTGCTGAGAGGAAGGTCATTTAAAAAGGTTCAAACTTTTTAAAACATCCAAACCTTCTTTTAAAAAGAACATTTAACTCTCAGCTTTATAGAGGAAATTAGAAAAGCCAATAGGAAGATAAAAAAGGGAAGTGAAAATCCTATTCTTGCTTTACTATTTCCTTCGGCAACCCTTCTACCATGGTAAAAACTTACTTTAGGTAGTGGTTTTCCGCCCCGCTCTTTCGAGTGGTTTAGCTTTATCGGGAAATATTATGAATACTTTTTAGGTACTCATTATGTCAAGAATTTTTTATAAGAAAAAATGTCTGAATTTGAACACTGATTTAGTAAAGCAAGGATCATACCATCTCTTGGATGGCCTGGCTCACTGATCTTAAATACCTCTGCTTACCAGAGCTTTTAGAAAAATAAAGGAAAAGGTAGGAAGTTAAAAAGCCAAAGGTTAGCTATAAAAGATTTTGCAGTTTCTGAAACTTTAGAATGAAGCAACCCACCGTTGTTAGCCCATCCCTTTTACTTAACGGCCCGTTTGAATCTTTATACGAACACCTATGCACGAAATTGCAGAGAACTTAGTCGGGGGTAAATTTTTGTTGCCATATCCGAAACATAA
Source organism: bacterium (assembly GCA_030550175.1). Lineage (GTDB taxonomy): Bacteria > Moduliflexota > Moduliflexia > Moduliflexales > JAUQPW01 > JAUQPW01. Next base: position 37,560 of record JAUQPW010000013.1, on the reverse strand, counting down.
GAAGCGCCCAGAGCTCGGTCGCGTGGTCTCGTAGGCCTCTTTGATGCTCCTTCCAAATCTGGTCAATGGTAGTTTTATCGAGTAAATCCTCTCCATTACGGGCAAAAATAACCTCTTGGGCCATCTCCTTAAGATCTGTTCGAAACCAGTGGGCCAGGGGTACGGCAAATCCCATTTTTTTCCGATTCAGAATTCCATCTGGGAGGATACCTTCCAGGGCCTTTTTAAAAATATACTTACCTGTCCTCCCACGAAGTTTTAGGGAAGAAGGAATCGTTGCGACTAACTCCATGAATTTATAATCCAGTAGAGGGACTCGAACTTCGAGGGAATTAGCCATACTGGCGCGGTCAACTTTGACCAGAATATCATCGGTCAAATACGTTTTAATGTCGAGATACTGAATACGGGAAAGAGGATCTTCTGTATCAGCCCTATCATAATAATATCGAAATACTTCCAGCGAATCATATCCGGCAAGCTTCTTTCTAATTTCTGGATGAAGTAATCTCATCTTCATTTTCGGTCGAAAGGCAGACATGGACAGGAAATACCCTTCCAGGGGGGAGCAGGCAAGACTTTCAAACGTGGCTTTACCTCGAAAGATGCGAGGGGCCCAATCCGCTTTAGGATAGAGGGCAGCCAGTGTGCCAAAGATGGGTCGGCGGATACTAAGCGGTAAGATAGCCCGAAACCTATTCTCCCGTTTATCAAAGTAATAACGGCGATAGCCTGCAAAGTTTTCATCCCCCCCATCTCCGGAAAGAGCCACCGTGACATGTTTACGAGCAACTTTAGAAACATAATAGGTTGGAATAGCCGACGAATCTGCAAAGGGCTCATCATAATGCCAGGCTAGCTTCTCGATGATTCCGGCTGCATCAGGCCTTACAATTTCCTCATGATGATTCGTATTGAAGCGAGCTACTACTTGCCGGGCGTAATCCAACTCATTGAATTCTTTTTCATCAAATCCAATGGAGGAAGTAATAACCGGTTTTCCTGTCAGCTCACTCATTAAAGCCACTACCGAAGAGGAATCTACACCACCGGAAAGAAAGGCTCCAAGCGGTACATCACTCATCAACTGACCGCGAATAGCCTCTCGATAAACTTCTAAAATTTTTTCACACCACTCTTTTTCGGTTCTTTCATAGGTCCGGGCGAAATGAATATCCCAATACTCCACCTCCCGAATACTTCTATTTGATATAACCATATAATGACCCGGTCGAAGTTTACGGATGGATTTAAATATAGACTTTGGTACAGGAATATACAGAAATGAAAAATAATCAGAGAGAGCTTCCAGATCTATCTCCTTGGGAATATCTGAAACCTTCAAGATGGCTTTCATTTCAGAAGCAAAAATAAAGCGGGAACCATCATAAAAATAGAACAAAGGTTTTTCGCCCACTCGATCCCTGGCCAGGAGGAGTTTTTGCTCTCGTTGATCCCAGATAGCAATAGCAAACATTCCTCGAAGATACTGAAAGCACTTTTCTCCCTGCTCTTCATAGAGATGAACAATTACTTCGGTATCCGACCGGGTTTGAAAGATATGCCCTTTCTGAATTAACTGGTCCTGGAGTTCACCGAAATTATAAATCTCTCCATTAAAAACGACCCATACAGTTTGATCCTCGTTGGTCATCGGCTGGTGTCCACCGGCCAGATCAATAATGGAGAGTCTTCGATGGCCGAGTCCTATAGACCCGGAGATATAAAACCCTTCCTCATCCGGTCCACGATGGATAAGGGTATCTGTCATGGCCTTTAACAAATCAGGAGAAACTGTTTGATAGGGATCAAAATTATAAATTCCACATATACCACACATGATCTTCCCTGAAACGCTTAGAAATTCTCTCAAAGCTCTGATCGTAGTAAGCGTTCTTTAACCGGAGAACCAAATCTTTAGACTTTTTAAGAAAACCCGTAAAATCTTCTAAAGGCTTTGAAATGACTTCCAAGCTCTCAATTGATTAAATCAATATTTAGCCCAATAATCGTTTCGATGGGGTTAAATTATGAGGTTGCTATTTCCAGATTACCTCTCCGGAACTTTCAGCCTATCGATTCCATTTAACCTAAACATAACATCTCTCTAAAGAACTAAGATACTTAGGGAGAGCTTACAGGATACTCATAAGCTCCTATATCAATTGCTTTGCCCAGGATTGTTCGTGCAACTTTGTTTGTCGGATGTACATACTCCCATTTGGGAGTTAGGTCAAAGCCGTTTATCATTCCCGGGTTAACTCCGGCATCGATTGCAGGAGAACCTGGAGCGAGATGATAATCAAAATTTAAGCGATTTACAAACTTAGGGTCTTGTTGGGAAAGATTAGCAATCAAGATCCCTTTTCCGGTAAGTAGGGTACCGGGTCCTGCAAAGATGTTATTGATCAATCTGGAGATAGTCGGATTACCATAGACCAATACAAAGGTTCCTCCCTGCGGATCATCATTTACAATGGTGTTATTGATAATATAGAGTTCCTGGATAGGATTTGAGGCTCCTTCAGCGGCATAGGCGATAATCCCTGAATTATCATTATTCGGCCCCTGCTGAATAAGGTTTCCGATGATATAGGAAACTCCTCCATTAGGGAGATCGATAGCATAACTTGCCGTACCATCCCACTCATCCATAATCCGGTTATAGAGGATATAATTTGCCTGGGCCCGGCTCTTCACATTGTGGCCGATCTTTGCATGGTGGGAGTAGCTGTAACGAAGTGTGAAAGAACGGATATTTCCAATATAGATATTATGGGTTCTACCATCCCCAAAGCCGTTATTGGCAAACTCGGAGTTTTCAATTATAATATCACTTTTAGGATTGGAGTTCGTGAGAATTCCCTCTTCATTATCATGAAAATAGCAATTCCGAATAATAAGACCGGCTCCTTCCTGACGAATAGCGGCTCCATTTTGGTCGGAGGCCGTTGCGCCAGAAAATTCGATATTTTCAATTGTGGTATTCTTACCGGTTATAACCCATATTCCTTTCCCTTGAGCACTTGCTCCGTTTGCATTCAGATGAGGGCGTCCACCTACTCCTCGGATGATAAGATTATCAGCCGACCAAACGGCCACATCCCCTAGATAGGTCCCTGCATCAATTTCAATAATATTTCCATTTTTGGCTGCAGCAGCAGCCTGACTGGGTTTAGTATAAGTCCGTGTAGGGCCTACTTTGATGACCTTACGAGCCGTTAATGAAGGTGTAGAGGTCACGGAGGAAGGGGTATCACCAGATGGAGGATCCGAGTTTGAAGGTAGAGACGGAGGGGAAGTCTGATAAGAAGAAGTAGTTTCAACCTGGGCTTGTGCTACATTGGACATAGGGCTCATGTTACCCTGGTTGTCAAAGGTGAATATAGCCGCATAGAAAGGTGAAGGGGTTGAGGGGGTAATCGTGATGGATTGTCTTCGGCCTGGTTCAGGCTTAAAGCTGGGGCCTATGGCATTGGCTGCCCACCAATTGGATTGAGTCGTATCGGTAGTCTGGGTCGCCGAAATCGGTTTGGTGCTCCAAACAATATGATAATGATGGAGGTCGGGGTCCTTTGGAGCAGTCCAGGAAAGAACAACCTGGGATCCTGAGAGGGTTGCTTTAAGATCGGTGATCTGGGAAGGAGGTGTTGTATCAGGACGAGGATTTTGACGAACAAATTGAGTCCAACGGCCTAGAAAGGCATCTGAAGTCCATCGGGTTAAATCTCCGTACGGTTTCGCACCTCCATGAATCCCCTCGTTAACATACTGATTCAATTGATCCAGATAGGCTTTCTTTCCTGTATGCCAGTAATACCAAGCCTGTGGATCTGCCAGTGGGCTGGCAGTTCCTGAAGAAGCACCGATTTCTCCAGCAGGAACATTAATAGAATAGGCAAAATTCGCATAATTTAAGTTCCACTCCATGAGTCCAGAAAGGTAATTGAATGCCTCTGCATAAGCCTGCCAATCTTTTTCTTTAATTTCTTCCATAAAGTTAATAATGGCACGGGAGAGATAGCCCACTTGAAAGGCCGCATCAGGTCCTCCGTAACCTGCCATATTTCCTCCGTATAGAGGGCTCTGTTCCGGACGGAGATACTTTTGTATATGATCCCTGAAACGAGTAAGAATAGAGATATCCCCTGTAATGCGATAGACCTGAAGAGCATGATTAAGTGCATGGCCTGTTGCCCGGCTTGTCTTATCAGGAAATGGGTCCAGGCGGTCAAGACGGACTCTTCTGAATTCTGCAATAAATTTATACCAATCCTTAATCCATGGATTCCCGGTAAATTCATAGGCTTCTTCGGCATGATAGAACCAACCATGTTGATCATCCCGGGCACCCCAGACCGGGCCTCCGGTACCAGGAAGATAGGGGGCATCCAGAGGAATTCCAGGGTCTATCAGTTTTCTCCACTTTTCGCTACAATAAGGATTTTCTGTAAGTTGGAGTAAAGGCCAATCCCGATCGTGTTTATATTGAGCTATCCACTGATTGCGAAGATTAATTTCATTCAGCGCCCGGTTCTCTGCTTCGAAATAGTCCCGAGGATTTTCGGTAGCAATATAAAAACTAACGCTGGTAGGCCATCCTCCTGTATCACAGGAGTGAGGACGATCATCACCGGCAAAGTTTACCCAGTTAAAACGATATCCATTTCCGGAAGAATCAAACCATCTTGGATCAAACCTGGGTTGCCTTTGATCAGGTCCTGCAACCCTCGATTTAATAGGGATCATCCCTCCCAGATCCAGGGTTACTCCGGTCTGTTCATACCATGAAGTGGGAAGCGTGACCACGGGATGGTACTGAAAAGTCTTAGCAAGGTTTATGAGGTCTGTATCCGAGGTATTGGTTCCATGGAAGTAAAGCAGGGTTTCTTTATACACATGTTGCATATCCTCGAGCCAATAGAGACCTGTCGGAGAGATCCGGTTTTGATACCATTGGGCACTCCATTCTGGAAAAAGCTGAAGGGAAAGGGTGTTAGAATCATCTATCTTGAGACCGTTGGGCCACATCTGCCAGAAGTTTCGAATCACGGCAGTTATACCTTGGGTATCGTCGGAGACATCTATAAAACCATCCGGAATCTTACCTGAAAACAAAACGGATTTTGTAGACACTTCGTAAATCTTGAAGCTATGGTGCATTTCTTGGGCTAGATAAATACCTCCGGAATTTGGTTGCTGATAGACGATTCCATCTCCTTCCCCGAATCTAACCTTCGGATGGGTTGAAGTGAGGTTTAGCTTGAAATTTATATTCATTGCTTTAAAGTAAAGCGGCCAGCTATAAACCTTGTCCTTGGAGGAGTTCTGGAGCTGGTAATCGATCTTGACATAGGATTTTCCAGCGTAAGCATAGATACGGACCGCCCAGCCGTGGGTGTGATGGGTTGGGCTCTTGTATTTGGTAACTGCTTCAGCTCGAATCACAGCACGAAGAGGCCCGGATTCTTCGACCTCAACGACTACATCATTTCTTGAAGAATCATATTGAGGACCCGTCATATTTTCTGAGCGAGGTATCAGCATTCCTCCATTCCGGGGATTTGAAGAGATGATTTGCTCGCTTGCTTCAAATAGACCATTTTTATTTTGGTCGAACCATACTTGATCCAGAATGGTAAAGTTTACCTTTTTAACCGTAAACTTAAGGGGACCGGTAACAATAGTAATATCTGATGGGGTTTCTGTAATCGAGAGGGGATTAGGCACGGTATTTCCTGAGCCATCATCCCTGAGGTAGTAAGTGGCCGTTCCCGTGTCAGGGCCCGTAAAGGCTGAAACCGTAGGTTGGAATAAAACCATCACATGCCGGATGGAATTATCCTGCCCCCACCATCTATTTAAAACCTCAAACTGAGCAGGAACAGTATTTCCTGAGTCATCGGTCACCCTAAAAGGAGCTGTGGAGAAGTACTTTCCATAGGGAAGTGGTACGACGACCGTAACCGGATACCCTTGGGCGCCAACTCCTGCAGTTTCTTTTACCGTTAAAGGAACCTTCAAAGGACTTGAATCTGTCTTTGCTAGAGCCGTTGGAAGGGAAGGTGGGGATGTCTGGGAAGGTATCAGCTGTGAGCCCATTCCATTTGATAATTTATAAAAATAGACATTTTGATTCACATCGTTAACCACAATAAAGGCATTTTTCGATGGAATATAACGGAAGCGTCCAAAAGTTCCTACCTTGGCTGCAGCGGTTGGGATAACGGTATTCGTTGGGGCCGGGGGATACTTTGTCCATACTCCTGTATCCATATCCAGGGTATAGACATCTGCTCCGCCGTTCCAGGCTACAATTTTATCACTAACCGGATCATAGGCTAACCCGGGGGCTTGAGCCGCAATAATTTCAGTTGCACCAGTTGTTTTGAGAGTCATTCGGGAGATTTTGCCCCTCGCATTAAGATTCCATACATAGACTTCTCCACCCCCTACAGCGACCAGTTTATGCCGTTTGGTATCAATAGTCATGGTCTTTCCATAATCATAACGCATATACTCATCGGGATCGGTTCGCTGGGTCCACTTATTTTTAACCGGATCCCATTCCGCAAGAAAATAATCATATCCGGTTCCCTGAAGCCATACGTGCTTGGTTACAGGATCATACACGGCATTTGCACCGATCCCATTGGTAGGTGCCACGGAGCGTTTCTCCCATCGATTCGTATTAAAGTCAAAACAATCCACGTTACGCGTTCCGGTTGATCCGGTTAGATAAAATGCGGCCCCTCCAAAAGAACAAAACCGATCTATGACTGGAACATATTCTATATAGTTATAAGTATGCCGAGAACGAGGTTGTTGGGGGTCCGGCTTACCTTGAGCGTCAGGATAATAACCTGTGGTTTCATCTCCACCAAAATTTGTTGCAGGATTCGTCAAACGTTGCCATTTTAAGGTACTGATATCAAATACATACAATTCATTCCCTGCATAATTTGTATGTCCACCTCCCCACACAATGAGTCGGTCTCGTTTGGTATCGTAGGCTCCACCACTCCAGGAAAAGATAACCGAAGCAACCCCTGTACTTCCCGGGGGAACAGGATCCGGAGCTACCTCGATAAGGCGAGAATTAGGAACCATATACCATTCTCCTGCCTTCAAATTATCGATGGGATTCTTCCCTGCAGGGACCGAAGAAGTATCGGCTGACTCTGGATACTTACCCAATGGTGGCGTTACATCAGGGGCTCGCTGTAAGGGAGCGGGATGGGTAGAGGAAGGTGTTGATGAGGGAGTTTCTTTTATTGGCTCATCCTTCACTTTGGTCTGTTGAGGAGAGCGAGTAGAGGAAGGAGCTTCAGACAGTTTTCCTCCTCCTTTTTCATACAGGGCTTGAATCTCTAAGGGAGAAAGTACCCGATTATATAATCTGAAGTCATCAATGATACCCTTGAAATAGCCAGCACTACGCCATTCCCCAATATGAAGACCCTGTAATTGAGCATGGGGACCATCTGAAGAGGTTCCCGATGCCTTTAAGACCCCATCTAAATATACAGCCTTAAACGTACCCCCTTTCCCCTCAGATACCAAGACTACATGGGTCCATTTGTCTAAATAATCGGTATAGTCGACCGTAACTCTCCCTCCATTTTCCGCCCCATAATCCCAGCTGAGTTGCTTGTTAGACCAGGGAGTATGGGCTTGAAATCGATTGGGATCGTTTTGAGAACCAAGGGAAAAAGCCGAGGAGTCTTTTACATCAGAAGAATTAACCTTCTGCCAAAATGAAACTGTTACAGGTCCTCCGACAGGCCAGATTAAATTGGGGATATTAACATAGTCATCCACTCCATCAAAACTTAAAGCTTTTCCTATCTTTCCTTGAACCCACATGGGACCATTAACTAGAGTTCCATGATACTTGTTTCCCGATGAATCTCGAACCATGGTACCAGATCCTTCATCAAACTTCCAGTAACCTACGAGCCCCGTGGTTAAATCAGGAGTTGTCTGAGCCTGAACCGAAGAAGGAAGAAGGGTCAGCTGCTGTCTGAGGGTAGCAATAAGTTTTGGGAGGGATATTCTATCTATAATTGCGGAAATAGAATAAGCTTCCAGGGTATATACCTTTATCAAAAGAATAAGAATAAAGAAGCTTATCTCCGTACCTATGACGAAACGAGAAGTAAAGAATAGTTGATAGATAAACCTGAACAGGTGTTTAAACTTCACTCTCTGAGGAAACATAACGATAAAGATATCAATCCGGACGAAGCTGATTATTTAAGAAATAGGTTTTATCGAATTTAATCTTTTCACCATATTTCTGGCCAGCCTGGTATATATACCCTTTTTGAAGCGATAAGTTCCTAAGAAATGGAGAAAAGAGCTTTTTTCGTAAGGGATTTCAGGGGTAAAGTTAGAATACTTGGGTTGAGGTAAAACCCAGGCTGATGGCGAATTAGAAATAATAAAATTGGATGCAACTTGCTCACTTCCCCAACTTAACCATACTTTACCGATAATATTCTCCATTTCTTCAGAAAATTCTTCTATGTTTGATCTAGAGAAAGATCCTTTAGCGAATCCGGCAAAGCCTGCACAGCCTCTTACATACTTTAATTGATTAAAATCAGGAAGCTTATCAAAGTTTTTTTCTGCCAGTATCTGGACATGATTATCCTCAAAAGCTTTCATCTGTTTACAGATATCTTCCATGGATACAATTTGCTGTCCCATATAGGTACCTAAAGTAAAGGATCGATTTTCCCTGACGCTGTAGATAATCTCTGGAATCTCATTAAAAGTGATCGTATCAGAATCCAGTTGAATGACATAACTTTCTTTAACACAATCTGAAATAAATAAAAGTCTTTCCCAACAACCTCCTTTAGGGCATTTATCGGATTTTATATCGTGAATGTTCACTATTTGAGGTTTAGACAGGTGAATATTCAACAACTCTATATCCTTGGGGGTTAGGGTACCATCATTTAGAATAACGATCTGTCCTTCTCTCAGGTAAGAGTATAAGGATTTTATAGCGATCAGATACATAATCAAATCGGGATGGCAAATCATACTCAGAATTTTTAATTGATGACCTTTTACAGGTATTGGATCCGTTGACAGAATATCTCCGCAGGACAGGTCAAATCTCCATTTTCTGGCTTTCTGTTGAAATTTATAGAACATTTTTTTATCCCCCTGTTTTCTCAAAATTCCACAAAGAAATCGTTGGGAACCTGATAATTCTCCCGTTTCTGATATGCTCCCAGACTGTACCATTCTATGCGACGCCGACGAGCCTCCATAAAGGCTTTGGGTCCTCTCAGAATCTGTCCCAGTCGTCGGAAGATTCTTCCCACAAGGGATGGAATAATAACAGCTATGGGAGGAGAAATTCGGTCATAACGTTTATGGGTTTCCAAGAACCGACAGGCCTTATAAACAGCAGGCCAACCTGTATCATGGATGGCCAGGACCCCACCCGGTTTTAATAAAAGATCTGCATAAAAAATGTCGATAAAGGTATAGTCAAAGGAATGCCAGCCATCTATGAGGATAAAGTCGAAGAATTTTCGTTCTGCAACAAGGCGTGGCAAAACCAGATAATCAAACTCTTCAAGAAGCTCAAAACAGTGGGAGAGCCCGGCTTGCCGGATCTTTTCAACCCCCCGACCTGCCCAACCATCTGGAGAGGACTCAAAGGGGTCGATAGCCATATGTTTCCCCTTACCCAATTGATTTAAGACTTCACAAATTATCAAAGAACTCTCCCCATTTGCCATGCCAATTTCAAGGGTAGCTTCTGGCCGTAATTGAAGTAGCAATTCCTTCAACCGGGCATACTCTTCAGCCCGCATACTGGCTGGAAGTCTGGTCGAACCAGTCTCCCGTTTAATTCTTTCCGATGTCTGTGGCATTTAAAATCCTCCTCCCTTTTGAGTTATCAAATCCGTATAAAGAGCCTCATAACGGGCAACCATTTTATCTAAACTAAATTCCCTGACTACCCTTTCCCGACCGGTAGTTCCGTGTTGGTTTCTGAGATGCTTATTTAAGATGTAATGGTCCAGCGATTTTACCAGAGCCCCCAGGTCTTCCTTTGGAATAAGATATCCTGTTTCGTTATCTACTACAAGTTCAGGATTCCCACCCACACGGGTTGCAATGACGGGAAGTCCCGTAGCCATTGCCTCCAGTAGGGTATTAGAAATCCCTTCTGCAATAGAGGGAAGAACAAAAATATCCAGAAGCTTAAGTAATTCAGGCACATCTGTTCTGGCTCCCAGAAAGTGGATCTTCGTTCGAACTCCTAAATCGCTGGCCAGTTTTTCCAGGTTCTTCCAGGATGGACCATCGCCGATAATGAGTAAGATCAGTCTGTGGTGAACCAGATTAAGCTGGGCAAAGGCCTTAATAAGGAGTTGCTGATCTTTGACTGGATCCAATCTCCCCACCGTTCCAATTACAATATCTTGATCCGTATAGTGATACTTTTTTCGAATGAGATCTTTATTGTCAGGATTAAACCTGGTCGTGTCGACTCCATTACAGATGATGTGGACCTTTTTCTTGTCGATCCCAACTTGGGTTATCAGCCACTCTCCTAACTCTTTGGAAACGGTAATATAGCTATCTATAAAATAAGACAACCCCTTTCGGATAAGATTTCTTCTCTTATTCTGACCCTGGGGGTCAGCTATTTCTCTTCCATGTTCTCCATGTATGGCAACGGGAATTCCGGCTAATCTCGCTCCGATAATTCCATCAATGGCTCCCCAGTTTCGGGTATGGACAATGTCCACCTTTGCTTTCATAAACAAGTGGGCTAATTTTATCGGAAGGGATAGATCCCTGGCTTCTCCCTTTTTCATTTCAAAGATTTCTACATTTTTTCCCGTCAAATTCTCAGCATTCTGTCCTGATCGAGAAATACAACAAATACTGTGCCTGAATCTGTCTGGATCGGTATGGTTGATCAGGTTCACCACACCATTTTCTAACCCTCCAATACCCAGGGCGTGTACGACGTGCATGATTTTGATAGGTTTCATACCTTGTCCTTCCATCTCTCCCGTTAGGGGGTATCTAATAAGTTTTCGGGGTCACTTCAAAAGGCCGAAGGGTAACCGGCTCCTGGAGTAGGGATTTCTTTTCCTTCCTCCAAAGCTCATATTCTTTTCGGGCCAGAACCTTGAGAATAATAATCACCGCAACCAGATGATAATAGAGATCAAAATAGGCAAGACCTAAAAAAGCCCCATTCACCATATAACCGACCAAACTTAATTGCAGCATGTTGGAATAATTACATATCCACTGACCGGAGGGAATGTGTTTGAAGGTCCTTTTCAACTTTATAAGGGTCAGATGGCAGCATAGGAGAAGGGAAAGGAACAATATCAATCCGGGAAAACCATGCTCCCCTAACACTTCAAAATAGATACTATGAGAATCATGAAAATTATAGGGTTCCGGTGCATAAATTAGAAAAAGATTCCGATCAAAAGCCTCAAATCCTCCTCCGACTAAGGGCCTAGCCAAAGCAAGATTAATGGCAAAATACCAGGCATTAATACGACCCATAGCCGAACTATCTTCTTGATAATCTTTGATGGTATACATTCTCTCAATCCACTCTGCGGGTAAATATGGAATCGCCAGTATGACCACAATGATCAAAGCCGTCGTTGCCAGGAACTTTCTTTTCAACTTTGGAATAAACATAATCGTCAAAGCTATGAGTCCTAAGAAGGAACCTCGGGAATAAGTAAAAATAATGGAAAGAATAGATAAAAAGAACGTAGCTTGCAAAAGCCATTTTATCTTTGGGTTCTGCTCTTCTTTGGCCAGATAAAAAAAGATCGGAAGCATCATCAACAAGGCTAAACCAATTTCGTTATTTCCACCTATAAAGGAATCCTCAGGGCCCCAGATTTTATAAGCACCTCCCGTCAGGATACTAAAAATTCCACCCTTGAAACCATAAAAACCAAGGGAAAAGGCTATCATCAATAACAGACCGCGTAATCTCTTCTTATCCTGGCAAAGCATGAGAGTAACAAAGGTAATTAGTAAGATTTTAGCCGTTCGATCCCACTCTTCCCATGCATCCTTGGGTACAAGGGCAAAAAAGGTTGTAAAGGTATACACAAATGCCAGGAGCAGTAGCAGAATGGTTTCTCTTTCCAGGGGAAGTTTGTTTCGATCCTTAGGAAAGAGAATAAAGCCAGCTAAGGTAGCCAAAGCTACGTATTGAGCCACCGGATAGTATCGGGCACCCCAGGTAAGCCTGTGGGGATTCATGTAAGCAATCCAGGACCAGACAAGTACTCCTATGTAAGGTCTGAAGAAACAAAAAGGAAGACTCCCAAAAATAGTACCTAGAACCAATGTATCACGGATGCTGATCACGGATGTTTTCCTCCTAAAAATTTTTCTGACCGGATTACTTTTTTATAATTACTTAAAGTAATGAATTTAACAATTCAACCAATTCCCGGGTCCTGGCCTTTCTGGAAAGATGGGCGATGTCTATAGCACTAGCAATTGGAGCTTTACCTTTATTTACTTGAGCCAGAAAACTAGGGAATCTCTGCACAATCTGTTCCTTTGAATCTAAGGGAACTATGGTATCAATTCCTAAAGTCTTTAGTAAGTTAGCTGTATCTCCTTTCGGATCTGTCAGGGCAAATATAGGACGCCGCGCCCGCAGATATTCATAAATTTTTGCCGGTATCTGGTGATTACAATTCGAAGCTTGAAAAATCAATAAACCATCAGCCCCCAACATTTCTGCCAAAGCGTCTTGATAGGAAAGGGGAGGTTCAAGAAAAACAAGGTCTTCGATGCCCATTTTGCGAAGACTCTGACGGTAATAGTCTTCATAGCCACTGGCACGAAGGATAATCCTCAGGTTTGAAGAAGAAATCTTACTGGCCTGGCGTAACTCAGCCAGGGCCGCAAAAAAAGCACTTGGATCCCGCTCCCATGGATACAATAATCCACTATGCACAAGGGTTATGCCATGATTCGAGGAGGGCTGATCGGCAACGAGCTTTTCTGCCGCTATAAAATTCTCCTCATCATACCCATTGGCGATAATTGTCCAGCGATCCTGGGGGATTTCGGGATAACGTTCGACATACATGCGCAGGGTTCCGGGCGTGGTAAATACTGCCCGGGCACAATGTTTTACAGTATGACGCTCAATCCAACGATAGACCCGCCAGGTGGCAAAGTCCGGTGGATAATTATCTTCCGTCATAGGATCTCTAAAGTCGGCAATCCAAGGAATCCCTGTTAAACGATGTAAAGTCCATCCAATGAGAAGGGCCGTAGTTATGGGAAAAGTTGACCAAATCACCCTGGGCTGATATTTATAAATTAAACCCAATCCCACAGGCACTGCACCCAACCACCAGCTAACCCACCGATCCGGCAGCGCCAACCACCGGAGGTAAGAGCCGTGTATCGCTAAATGCCGGGAGGCATCCAAAGCAAAAGCCCTTTTCACCACGACCTGGTTGGGGATCTCCTGAAGTTGATCATGCCTAACCTGAGGATACGCCCTCGGATGAGCGGTCAGGACTATAGGCTGCCAGCCATACTCAGGAAGATAACGACAAAATTTAAGAGTACGTTGGACTCCACTACTTCCGTGAAAAGGTGGATATTGATAAGTAATCATCAAGATTTTCTTAGGGTATATCATGGGAAAGGTCCTCGTAGGTCCCCCGACGACGGATCAATCGAACTTCTCCATTCTGGACCAAAACCTCCGCAGGGGTAGGATGACTCAAAAAACCCAAGGGACTGGCCGTCCTGGCATAAGCTCCCGATTGAAAAATCCCTACCAGGTCTCCAACCTCTGCGGAGGGGAGCGGTACCTCTCTGGCAAGGATATCCAGAGGGGTACAGAGCGGACCGACTACCTCTACAGTCTCAAGGGCCTTTTCGTTGAGCTTATTCAAAATGGCAACCGGAAAATTCCGTTTAATGGTTTGACCCAGATTTCCCGACGCGGCTAAATGATGATTCATCCCTCCATCCACAATGAGAAATTTTTTACCCCGCGAGACCTTAATATCATTGACCCGGGTGATATAAATGCCTGCCTCTCCAACCAGATAACGACCGGGTTCTATAATAAACTGGGTTCCGGTAAAAAGTTCCTCTCCTTTAATCTCGGCCATCAAGACCCCCAATTCTTCACGTAACTTCTCCATGTCAAGCTCCCGCTCGTTGGCAAAGTAGGGAATACCCAGACCCCCGCCAAAATCCAGCGTGTGTGGAGGTTGTTTCAGATACCCGGCCACCCGTCTGGCGATTTCCAGCCCTTTGCGATACTGGCGTATTAAAGTCATAGGGTCCAGGATCTGAGTTCCAGTAAAGAGGTGAATACCTCGAAATTCCAGGGAAGGAATCGATAAGAGTTTCTCTAACACTACCAGGAGACTTTCCTCATCAACCCCAAAAGGGGCCGGTTTTCCTCCCATACGCATGGCCCCACCTTGGGCTTCTCCACCGGGGTTAACGCGGATTGCTACCTTGGCCTGTACACCCAATCGACGACTGATCACCCCTATCCGCTCGATTTCTAGAAGTGATTCTGCATGAATTTCTCCGATCCCCCGAGCTAAAACCAGCTCTAACTCGGCTTCTGTTTTACCAGGTCCGGCAAATAGTACTTTCTCCGGCGGACATCCGGCACCCAGGGCCTGGTAAAATTCCCCCCCGGAGGCTATTTCAAGGCCACACCCTTTGGCCAGAAAATGCTTGAGAATGGCACGGTTGGGATTAGCCTTCACGGAATAGCTGATGGCAAATTCTGGAGGAAAGGTACTTCGCAGAAGTTCCCATTTTCGATCCAACACGTGACCGTCGTAAACAAACAGAGGGGTTCCATGGCTTGCCGTAATGGCACCGATGGATACGCCTCCTATCTGGAGTTCTCCGTTGGATGAACGGAAATATTTATTGATCAGGGTCATCACAGAATCCATAACTTACCCGCTAGATTCATTCAAAAATCAAAGCCCCTCACGACGTCGCAGGGCCGGATAGTCTACTTTACCGCTGGGGGTCTTGGGCAATTCCGGGAGAATTTCCACGGTTTTGGGTATCATATGGCGCGGCATTTTCTCCGCGCAAAAGGCCAGGAGTTCCTCAACGTTTAAGGTTACTCCCTCTTTAGGAACCACAAAGGCTTTAATAGATTGTCCAAGAATCTCATCAGGAATTCCTATGACAGCGGCTCCCCTGAGTTTACCGCTCTGGAAAAGCACTTCTTCCACTTCGGTGGGGCTTATCCGGAATCCCGAGGATTTAATCATGGTATCTCGACGGCCTACGAAATAAAGAAATCCTTCTTCATCCATCTTTACAAGATCGCCGGAGTAACAGACTTTCTCGCTATCACCCAACTCAGGAGGCAATAAAGGATGAGGCCGTAAGACTTTCGCGGTAAGTTCCGGTTGCCCCCAATAACCCATAGACACCGTGGGTCCGCGATGGACCAATTCACCTACTTCCCCCGGTTTACAAAGCTGTCCTTGCTCGTTGATAACCAGGATCTCGGTATTAGGAATGGCTTTCCCCATGGAGGTGGGACGACGGTCCAATTCCTCAGGAGGAAGATAGGTCGATCGAAAAGCCTCGGTCAATCCGTACATCAAGAAGATCTGGGTCGTTGGGAGTGCCTGACGGAGTATGGCCAGTACACTTTGTGGCATGGCCCCTCCAGTGTTGGTGATATACCGCAGGTGGGGGAATTGATGTTTCTGCAGCGAGGAATTAGGCTGGACCATCAGACTCCAAAACGTAGGAACACCAGCCAGACCTGTGATCCGTTCCTTCAGCAACATCTGAACAACCTCTCGGGCAAAGGTAAAATTTATCAAAACAGCGGTACCTCCCTGCTGAAACGCCGTCATAATCTGGTTAAGACCGGCATCAAAACTGAAAGGCAAAACACATAAAATTCGATCGGTTTCTGTGATCTTGAGGTAGGTGGATACGATGGAACTTCCAGCCATAATCTGAGCATGGTTCAACATGACCCCTTTGGGTTTTCCCGTCGATCCGGAGGTATACAGAATGGCAACCAGATCTTTTTCAATTCCGACTTCACGCCAGTTCTGGGGGGGAGTTAACCGACAAAACTCCTCAAAACGGTAAATGGGAAGAGGAACCTCAGGAGTCTCACCCTCTCCGGTTATTACAAGGAATTCTAGAGATTTTATCTCTCTAAGAACCGAACATAGAGAGCTCAATTTAGTCGGACTGGTAATAAGACCTTTCATCTGACAATCCTTGGCAATATGGGCTACCTGATCGGGAAACAGAAGGGAATTGATAGGAACAAAGACCCCACCCGCATAAGAAATACCAAAGATAGAAAGGGCTTGAGGTACCGAGGGGTCCAGATAAATACCTATTCGATCCCCTCGCTGCAAACCGGCATTTCGCAGGCCATAAGCCAGACCTGCGAGCCTTTTCATGACCTCTGTGTAAGTTAAGCGTTGATCTCCATGGACTAAAGCTTCTTTTTCAGGTAAGCGTTGAGCACTGGTTCGTGGCATATGGTGAATCAGAAAATCCATACTTATTCCTCCCGTAGTTCTTATCACCTTCAAAGCAAACTGATAAATAAATTAAAAGTTGTAGAAGGCAATCTGGGGTTTAGGCTAAAATATCTACATAATTAAAAGACCATTTGGGTTGTTTACTTAGCAAAGTTTGTACCCAGTTATTCGACTGTGCATAGGCAACCACGTTTGCTGCTTTAGAGCGATAATAAAAATGGGCTTTTTGAAAAATCGGAAACAAGCTGCTTTCCTGAGAGATAATGGCATAGAGCGCCTGGATGGATTCTTTTTTTAGGTACTCCACAACGGCCTCAAGAAGCTGGAGCCCCACTTCAGGGGAAACAAATCCAAACAGGTCAATGATATAAGCATCCTGATCCGATATGGAAAAAACGACGAAGGCCTGTAGCTCACCACCTCGACGGGCTGTGATGACCGAGTATTGGTGCAAGGGATCCTCTCTATAACGCCAGTTCAGATCTTCGGCCTTGCGTCGACTGCGTATCCCATCACCTCCTCCAACCTGTTCATCGAGTCGTGAAAATTCCTCATCAAAACGATGGGGATGGAAGGAAATTTCAAGACCCTTCACCCTATGCCTTCGAAGAGTCCAGAGATCAAGTAAAAGATTTCCCAAAACTGCAACAGGAACCAATAATTTTCTTGAATTTAGATATTTTGCCAGTTGTCGATCTGTTTTTAACAGTCTGGCATAGCGTTGCATCTGGCAATTGGCCGGTATACCTAATCGACGAAAGGTCGACATTCCTTGATCATGGGGAGGACAATCGTAACAAAGCGCCAGGATTCCTCGATTGACCGGTTCAAAGGTTGCACGTTGCAACATAAGGGCCGGTCCCAGAGTCCGATGCGTAGCCTCAATAGCAAAATCCCCCACCTGACCACAGAGCTTCATCTCCCTTCCTATCCAAAGGGCACGGGGAAACACCGAAGCGACTCCTACAATTTTTTTGGTTTCATGTTCATAAGCAAACCAGGACCAGGCATGCCCTGCAGGATTATTACGATAAAGCCAGTCAAAGCGACGTATGTGGGGCAACTCTTTCAGGTTTCTCTCAAGAATGCCCAAAAGTATTTCCTTATCAGAATCAAAATTAACGGAGCGTGTCTTGATGATCATGGAAGTTGTCCCGAATTAGCTTTACTTTTTCCTTGAACAAACGCTGCTATGTGCCCAATGGTTTGGAAATTCTCCGGAACAAGGTCTTCATCGGATATACTGATCCCGAATTCCTTTTCCAGATAAGTAACCAAATCCAGGACTCCAAGCGAATCGAGAATCCCATTTTCCAATAATGGATCGTCGGTATGAATGTTACGATTCCGGGCTAACGGAAAATGCTTTACAATGAAATTTTTAAGTTGCTCACTGATTACCTGCATCGGCAACATAATCTCTCCTTAAAGATTAACTGTCACGATCCCCCTGGATTAAAAACCAATTTCCAGGATCGAACGCCATGGGTTCTATAATAGATGGAGAAGAGGTATATACTATGACCGGACTTGCTTCCCGGGCTTTAAAGCCTGAATCTTGTAGTAGAGCAATCCACGGATGCGACGCTAATACCGATATATTTACAGTTATTACACCTCGTTTTCTCAAGAGAACTCTTAAGTAATTAATTAAACTCTTTATAACTTCAGGGTCCTGAATCCCAAACAGATCTACCAGGGCAGCATCCTCACCGGTATGGGTAAAAATGACATAGGCCAACAGAGCATTTCCCTGACGAGCTGTTAACACTTCATAATGGTTAAGGGGATTAGCCAGGTATCGCCAGTTAAGATACTCTGCCGAACGCTGAAGGCACACTTCGTACTTTCTCCCTACCTCTTGAGCGAGCAAAGAGAATTCCTCACCAAACTTGCCATCCAGGAACGAAATGGTTAAAGCCTGATTGACCCTGGGATAGGGATCATAGAGCCGTAGTAAAAGATTGCCCGCTCTGCTTAACCCTTGAGCCAGTATGGGAATTTTTACAATCTCCCTGACTTTCCGATTAACCCGTAGGGGCCTGGCTAGACGAACTATTTGACCGAACGGACGGATCTGGAGTCGTTGGTAAATTGCCATCATGCTTAGATTGGGGAAATCATAGCAGAAGGCAATCCTTGCCGAATCGGCTGCTGCAAAACAGGCCCGTTGCAACTGTAGAGCAGGACCTAGGCTGCGATATTTCTCGTGGATACAAAAATCTCCCAACACCCAGCCCAATTCCTCACGTCCCTTTACATAGACACGACGGGGAAAAGCACTTACCATCCCCACAGCCGACCAGGTCTGTATATCGGTCGCTATCCATACCCGAGCCCGTCCAAAGGGATTATTTAGATAAAGCCAGTCAAAACGATGACCGTTCGACTGCCTGGTCAAATGTTGGTAGAGGAAATCTATGATTAACCGACGATCTGAATGAAGATCGGCTTCTCGAATATGAACGGCCATAAATGTTTCTCTTTTTCTTAATCTAATTTGGGTAAAGCTTATACCAACTCAACTTCACGGCAAATGTGGGAAGGTGGTTCTCCCAGGGCATCCCTCTTCGTAATTCGAACAAATCCTGATCATACTCGTTGGTACCGAATACCATGGTAACGGCACAATCATAGCCGGCTTCTTTTAAGATATTTTTGGTAATTTCTGTAAAGTCCTGTTTTCTTCCACTGGGATAAGCAAAGGTTCTTACAGGTACCCCCAACTGCTCTTCGATGGTTTTTTTTGATTTTAAAACTTCTTCTCTGACCTTATCAGCCGGCAATCTGGATAAAATAGGATGGGTGACCGTATGGGATCCAAAAGATATCCCCTGTTGCTGCATGATTCTTACCTCTTCCCAGTTCAGCATAAGATCAGCCGCATCTTTTTTACCGATAACCTTAAGTTTTTCAACCAGACGTTGAATCCAGAAGGGTCGTTCATGATCCTCCAGAGCACGTAAAAAATTCAAGACTTGTCCATGGGCAAAACGCTTTTCCTCGATGGTTCTCAAGGGATAATCTTTCAAATTAATTCCATATCCTACCAGAAAAGGCTCTTGGGTTTCTCGAAAGGCAGAGAAGACCACATCATGCCATAAAACTTTTCCAGAGCCAATACAATCGGTGGCTAAAAAGATGGTGGCCGGCAGTGAGAGTTTCTTAAGAATCGGAAAGGCATTCCAGTAGTTATCCTTATAGCCATCGTCAAAGGTGATAACTACGGTATTATCGGGAATATCTTTCTTCTTAGCCATTTCAATTACATTCTCTAAGGAGCATACATGAAAATGCGTGGCTAAATACTCCATTTGCCTTTCAAAAACCTCTGTGGGAACGGCCGGAAAAAAGGGATCATATTCGTTATTTACTCTATGATAGACCAGGATCTGAAAGTTTCTGAACTGCCGTTTTTTAATAAAAGGAAAGGCAAATCGACTCTCTTTCCTAAATTGAAAGTAGTTACTGAAACGATTCATCCATCTTAGTATGGGAGAATAGAAGCAGAGAGAGGCCACTAACTTCCACACCTGTTTTTTACACCTGGATAGAAATTTCTGCATGTCAGGAATCGGGTTATGTGCCAGAAACGATCTCACAAATAAAAGGTATTCTTGAGATACCTTCCCAAATAGTTAAAATTACAAGGGTTCAAGGGTTCTGGCTTCATGACCCTATGTTTTTTCGATGCCATAACTCCAGAACCATCAAATTCCAGAGAGCCGTTCCATAAAAAGAGGTTTCATCGGTTTTATGGAGTTCAACGATCTTTTCCAAAGTTCTTTTCTTGAAATAACCCCGCTGGATGCTTTGGGGACTCAGGACCAGATCCTGCATCATCTCATTAAGCCTCTTATCGGTTCGAAGCCAAACAGGAATAGGAAGTCCAAAGCCATGTTTCTTCTTGGCTCGGGTTTCTGGAGGAAGCAAATCGGAGTAAGCTTTCTTAAAGAAAGACCGAAGCTGTCTTCCCCGCATTTTGACGGAGGCCGGGATCCTCATGGCAAATTCGGCCAGAATATGATCCAGGAAGGGAAAACGTACGGTTACTCCAACGGCTTCCGTCATTCGCATGACCTTAAAGAGGTCGTTATCGGAGATGGCCAATTTCAAATCGATATAGAGCTGGCGATCCAGCTCACTTTGTGCAGGTGCCTGAAAATAACAGGAGTTAACGGTTGCCGAAAGATCATAATCCCTTCCAACAGCCTCCAGCAGGCTATCTTCCAGCAGTTCTGTCAGCGGGATAACCTGGAAAAATCCATAGGAGGAAAGGCGGGCCGGGTAAGGGATACTGGCCCGTTGGATATACTTCTTTCCTTTTATGAAAAGATCCCACTTCCATCTATCGGCCAAAGTGAAAACCAGCGGTTTCACCAGGGATTCCCGGAACCATCCGGGAATCATGGAATAGTACTCGAAGAGGCGTTGGGTGGCATAGCGCTCATTTCCAGCAAAGAGCTCATCTCCTCCATCTCCTGCATACAGGATATTAACCCCCTGTTCCCGCGCCATTTTAGCACAGAAGTAGGTTGGGATGGCGGAAGCATTGCCATAGGGTTCATCAAATCCTTCCAGCAGAATGGGAATTGCATTGTAAGCATCCTGAGGGGATACAAAATACTCATAATGTTTGGCTCCAAAGGCCCTGGCTGCAATTCGGGCATAATTGATTTCATTAAACCGTTGTTCTTCAAATCCGATGGAAAAACTCTTAACCGGGTGCTGGATGAGTTGGGTTAAGACCCCTGTTACCGTACTACTATCTATCCCTCCACTCAAAAAGGTTCCAATCTGACTGGAGATTCCGTCTACCTCCAAACGAACAGAGACGGCCTCGGTAAAAAGGGTTTTGAGTTCTTTGGCCAGCGCTGATTCGATAGCCGTGGAAGGGAGGCGAAAGCGAATCTCCCAATAAGGTTCTAAGTGGACTTCTCCTCTTCGATAGGTCAAGAAGTAGCCTGGGGGAAGTTTTTTTACCTCTCGGAAAATCGTCTTCGGAGTCGGAATGATGGAAGAACCGGCTACCTCTACAATGGCTTCGGGATGTACGGTCCGTTTTATAGGAAAAGGACAGGCTAAAATCCCTTTCATTCGAGAGGCAAAGACCAGCTTGTCTGAATCCTGGTAATAAAGTAATGGATGAACCCGAAAGCGATCGGTAGCCAGGTACAAAGTCTCTTCGCGGCCATCCCAGATAGCTAACGAAAATTCCCCACGAAGCCCTTGTAAAAAGGCCATTCCTTTCTTTGTATATAACATCAGTAATTCTGAAATAACTTCAGTACCCTGGCTCTTTGCAGGAACCCAATCTTTTAGATTGTAAAGATTTCCATGAAAAGCCATTACAAGGGGGTAACCCTGTAAGTCCCTTTCCGCTATCCCCGTCAGACGTCCTGGAAACCCTTGAGCTCCTATCCCTACGGATTCTAAAGCTGCTGTAAAGCTATCCCCCTGTTCCGAAACTTTTAACGCCTGAACCATGGATAATACATCCCCTTGGCTCAAACGGTTATTTTTATCCTTAAAAACAATTCCACAGATTCCACTCATGGCAGCCCTTTCAATTAGATCAATTCTGTTGTTCGGACTTTTTCTTTTGATCCGGTTTACTCTTTTTACCTTCTCCTGGTTTGGTTTTCTCGGATGAAGTTCCCTCCGGCTGAATTTTCAGAGATTGAATTTCCTCCGACTGGATCTTCATGGATTGAGTTTTCACCGGCATATCGGCTCTATAACCCAGTTCTTTAGCCTGTTGCTCCGCCTGACGGCCCAGTTCCATATTACCATTTTTATAGTAAGCTTTGGATAACCACGCATAGGCCGGTGCCAGCTTTGGATCCATTTTTATGGCCTGTTTCAATTCTGTTATCCCCTCCTCAACTTTGCCAATGTCTACCAAGTACGATCCATACTGAGCATGGGTAAAAGCATACTGAGGATACAGAGCGAGGGCCTTTTTATAATGGGCAATACCCAACTGGGGAATATTCAATAATCTGGCAACCGATCCTATAACCTGTAAGGCACCCGGATGATTGGGAAATTTCTCTAAGGTATATTCAAGGTCATAAAGTCCATCCTGATATCTGCCGGCACGAATCTTATCTAAATGTTCCGCACTGAAATGATAAGCTTCGACAATAGTACGTAGAAATCTGGTTTCGGGATATTGATCTGCCGTGTAATAATCCTGATTTATCAAAGTTCCGGCAGCATTACGTTCATTCCTTATCCCTTGTGCCTGAACCAATGGGAAACCGAAGAGGACAATAACAAGTATCTCCACCAGGGAGATGATAGAGATCTTTGTAAGGAAAGTTTTACTCATGATTATCCCTCCTTCTTTAGAGTTTAGGTTGTGAATCGGCCCATCTCAGGGAATCATAAATATCGCGAACTTCCTCTATAATAGACTTATGAAACCAGAGAAGAAAAGTCAAATAACTTGTGGCCCCCAGTATACAACTTCCTATGAGGGTAAAATAGACACTTTTACTGTAGAAGGTTTTATCACTCAACTGGAAAATTAAAACCACCACGGCCATCCCTGCAGAAGTAAAGATGGCCGGAAATAAACTTTGCATATAATGGGCCAGAGAGAGATCCAGCTCACTCAATCCCTGTTTGAATAAATAAATGGATAGCAGAGGATACACACTAATCCATACAAAAGCAACTCCCGTGATACTGTATCTGGCTCCGATTAAAAATGAAAGGGGTAAGAAAATGAAACAAAGGAAGGTGTATTTAAATAAAATCTGAGGTTTACCCTTCGCCATCAGAAGAGACGGAATGATGGCATCTACAGATTTTAGTAATCCCATAAGGCATAAGATCCTAAAGGGGGTCAGGATAGGTAACCATTTTTCCGTTAAAATTACTTTGATTAAACTTTCCGATACCAAAAACAGGCCCACAGAGCAGGGAAAGGTTATCAAGGAAATAAACCGGGTGATTTTTAAGAAATAAAGTCTCAAATTTTCCTTATCATCTTGAAGTTTAGAAAAAACTGAGAAGGTGACCTGATTAACGATGGCGGTTATCTTCTGAACCGGCATGGTGGACAATTGAAACGCCATAGCATAGAACCCTAGAAGCTTATCCCCTAAAAACTTGCCGATGATCAGAGAATCCGAACTGGTATAAAAATACCAGAGCACGCGAGAGCCTGCGATGGAGACCCCAAAGCTTAATAATTGTTTAACT
Source organism: bacterium (assembly GCA_030550175.1). Taxonomy (GTDB): domain Bacteria; phylum Moduliflexota; class Moduliflexia; order Moduliflexales; family JAUQPW01; genus JAUQPW01. Next base: position 13,783 of record JAUQPW010000013.1, on the reverse strand, counting down.
TTCTCCCAAAGAAAGACAGGTTTTGGCTTCCAAGGAGCGAAATAAAAGGCTAAAGCACTTAGAATCAGATTTTGTAAAAGAGTTCCGTATACAATACTCCATACGCCCCCTCCTAAGAGAGCTAAGGTACTCGAGAAAATCCCTCCTATCAGCACGGATAAGAATTCTGCGATGGATCTTTTAGCAAAGGCTAACTCTTTGGTAAGCAAGTTGAAAGGAATAGTTTTAAGAGCGCCGATAATAAAGACCAGGGACAATACCCGTAAAACGGAAGTTAATTTATCATTATTAAAAAAGATGGCAACCCCAGGTGCCAAAAGAAAGGCCGTTAAGTAAAAGAAGAGACCTGAAAGAACAGAAATCCAAAAAGTACTGTTCAAATCATCTTCACCCAGATTTTTCTTCTGAATAATAGCCGCGCCAACGCCCAATTCGTTCATTAAGTCTAAAAATCCTATGAAGATCCAGGCCATCCCAATCAATCCAAAATCACTGGGTAGCAAAAGACGGGCAAGAAGAACCGTAACCAGCCATGAAACCAGTTGATTAACAATTTTGGCTGAAGATACCCACAGAAAGGCGTTTATGGTCTTAGTTTTTAAACTCATGGAAACTTATTTTTTAAGTTAAATAAGGATGATCGGGTATTAAGTTTTCTTTTTAAGTCGAAGATAAAGATGCCTTTGTAGCCCTCAGGACCAGATAGTTATGTCCAAAGGATTCAACTGAAAGGAGTGTATCCACCTTAAAATAATTGCTGACCAGGTCCTGTAAGCTTCGGGCATTAAACGAAGCCACATGCTCATCGAACTCTTCTGGTTTCATAGAATCATTTGGAACTGCGATAACAAGATAGCCACCTTCTTTTAGAATTCTATAAAGGCTTTTAAGCGTTTCCTGGGGATTGGAGAGATGTTCCAGTGTTTCTATAATGGTACAGACATCAAAGCTATTTTCTTCAAGATCCGATGGAAGATTTGGAAGCTCACACTTGAAACCTTGAAATCCTTTTTTTTTGATCATTTGTATAGAAACCTCAGATATATCAATTCCTATACAGTTACAAAGTTTTTGATCCCTGAGCATTTCCATGAAGGTGCCGGTCCCACACCCTGTATCCAGCACCCTGGATTTTATAGGGATTAATTTTATGATCTCTTGACGTAAAGGCCCATATTTTTCTTCTTCATATCCCCCGGATTCATATCTTTTGTTCCAATAAGCTTCGGTATTGGGGTTATATCGACCGTATAACAAAAAACGTGCCAGGGTTGGTGAAATCTTTCTAATGAACGACAATAAAAAGAACGGAAAGTGAGGTTCTTTGATGAAATGAATTATTTTATTCCAGATCCTACCCATTTTAAATCTCCTCATTAAGTGATTTTATCTATTCTGTCCTGGGGGTTATCTATCCAACTGATGAAATGTGATTTTTTCAAGGCTTTCATTATTCATAGGTGGACATGGCTTTTAGTCATTTTTCTCTCCGCATTGATCAGTCCTTTTAATATCTCTTCCAAATGATTCATGCTTTGAGTCCAATCATATTGAGTTTCAATAGTCTCCCTTGCTCGAAGGGATATCTTTCCCCGTAAAAGAGGATCTTTTATGAGTCGGATAACCTTACCGGCAAATTCTTGAGGGTCATCTTCCACAAAAAGGGCCTCACCTGGAACCGCCTTTATTCCATCGAAGGCTACCGGGGTGGCCACTACAGGAATACCCATAGCCATGGCTTCCAGAACCTTATTTTGAATACCTCTGGCGATTCGTAGGGGGGCTACAAACACCGTTGCTTTGGAGAGATATTGTCGCGTATCCTTCACAAATCCCGTCACCACGATGTTTTGATCTTCTTTTTGGAGTCTTCGTATCTTTTGGACAGGATTCATGCCTACGATATAAAATCGGACTTGGGGAATTTCCTTTTTTATCCTGGGCAAGATTTCATTCCGAAAATAAAGGACGCCATCGACATTAGCCAGATAATCCATGGCTCCTGTAAACACTAGGGAAGCTGCTTCACGATTTTCCGGCATGGGTTTGAAATAATGATAATCTAAGCCGTTGGAAATAGCAGAGATGGCAGGGATAGAACCCGATAAAGTAGAGGTGGCGCCTACCGGGCCGAAAAAACTCTTGAACAAATTGGCTTCACTTTCCGATACGAAAATACTCTGCTGGAATTGTCGGGCAATGAACTTTTCATAATCTCGCAAGCGCTTTCCCTCAAATTTATAAATGGCCGAGAAGGGAAAGGGAGTATACCGGGCATATTGTAGCCATTTTTCAGAATCTACATCGACAAAGTCCATTATTTTCGGAATATGGCAGACAGGCAGGACATATTGAGCCATGGCAGAAGAAAACACAAAGATCAGATCATAAGAATTATCCTTCAGTTCTCGACCAATCTTCTGCTGCAACGTTTTAGAGAAGAAATACGGTAAAGATAAAGGTTTTCCCAAAGGCAAGGAAATCAGACTTTTAAGCCTGGCATAGCGCTTATTCAAAAACACAACCTCTACTTTTTCACAATATTTTTTTAGCTCATCCTTATAGGTAAGATCGCTGGCTTCATCTGCCAGACACATCAAGGAGATGGAATGCCTTTCGGATAAATACTTGATTTCGTTGAAGGACCGGATCTTGTCCCCCTTATTAGGGGGATAAGGTATCCGATGGGCAATAAACAAAATCTTCATGGGTTCTTTACCTTTTATAAAGACTATCTAACAATTAGGGTATATACTTCACGATCAACGGACCTAAAGCTTTGGTTACGGATAAAGGAAGTTTTTTCCAAAGGTCGATTTTCCTTTGATATTTAGGATTCAAGGGATTAATATCGGGAATCTGATTAGAGCGATTCAAGTAATATTGATAATGAAGCGGTTGGGGGACCATTCCCCAATGTTTTTTAAAATCAAAAGACCCGGATCCTTTCTTACTCCGCCCAAAGTCAAAGATCTTATAGCCGTGTTCACTTCCGTATTTCATGAGTTCCCAATACATGAAATTGTTGACCTTAAGGTCATAAGCCTCCTTGAGAGCTCCACCGTAATAGGGGAGGACCTGGTTCTTAAAAAAGAAGGTCATCACCCCGGAGAGGACTTTACCCTCATGTTTAACCACCAGAATCTTACAGGTCTCGGGAAATTCTTCCAGGAGAATTTTAAACAGGCGGAGGGGATAAACCGGAGATCCCAGGTTATGATAACTGGAGGCAAAAATATGATAAAACTCTTCCAGGTGGTCTCTTCCGATTTCCGATTGCAGATTATTTTTAATACCCTGACGAATCATCGTTCGGGTTTTTCTGTAGATACTCTCCATGTTTTTTTCAGGATCCGGATGCAATTCTTGTTGGAAAGTGACATAGAGATCTTTAATTGGAAGATCGGCGTGCTTCAGTTCAATATTTCTCAATTCCAGGTAATCGGCTCCTTCCCGTTGGGTCAATTTTTTGGCTTCTTCCAGAAGTAAATTTTCTGTATCCTTATCATCGGCACAAATGCCTCCATAAGCGGCATGGGGAAGGGATATAAGGGCCTTATGAAAGGAAAGGTTCCTGGTTAAGAACAAAGGCAGAATTCCCTTTATTTGACCGTTATCCTCTGCCAGGAGATAAAAAGACCGATAGCCAAAAGCCCTTTCCATAGCCCGTTTCCATCCCGTCAGGTGAAAAAATGTGGTCTTATCCGACCTTTGTACATATTCGTCCCACAGGACTTTTTTGGATTCTGTATAGAACTCTATATTCATAAGGCTTTTTGAACAAGCTGGATGACTTTTTTTGCATTCTCTTTCCAGAGATATTTTCTCTCAAAGATTTGCTCCCGAGCCCTACGGCCGATTCGTCTTCGGAAGGAGGCATCCTGTACGCATTTCAGGATAGCCTCTTCCAGAGCTTTTTTATTAGAAGGTTCAAAGAGTATCCCGCTTTCATTGTGAATCAGAATTTCTTCGATATTTTCTTGCTTAGGGGCTACAATAGCTTTTCCCATGCCCATATATTCAAATAATTTCATGGGAGAGGCATAAGGGGTCGCACTGGGTTGTAGAGCAATATCCAAAGCAGCCATATAGGTAGCAACCTGTTGATGAGGAATCGGTCCTGTGAAGGTAACCCGATCGGACAGAGCATGCATCTTAACATATTTTTGAAGAGAGTCATAGGCCGGACCCTCCCCGATGAGAAGAAGATGGACAGGGGTTTGTTTAAAAGAATCTTCTGCCATGACCTCTAGTAACATTTCAAGCCCATGCCATTTTCTAAACCAGCCTATAAAGCCAAGGACTACCTTACTTTCCAGATGATATTTTTTACGTACCCCTTCACCCGAAACGCCGGGATGAATCTGCTCCGGATCTATTCCATTGGGGATCACCTCTAGATGAGGGGCTGGAACCCCTAAACCGATTAAATGCTTCTTGAGGGGTGTTGAAACCACCACGGTTTTTGTCGTATGGGAAGTGATCCAGCGCTCCAGGGACTCTGCAAGCTTAGGGAAAACCAACTTTCCATATACCTTTTGCTCGTAGGCCAGGGGGGCATTCACTTCTAAGATGATAGGAATCCCATATCGTTTAGCAGCCAGAACTCCAGCAAAGGTATAGAGGGCATATCTTTCGTAAATGAAATCGGGTTGGAACTTCTGGATCGCCTGGGAGAGTTTTTGATAGCCGATGAAATTGTAAGCGATCTCTATGGCTTCATACAGGGTCTTGGGAGAAAATCGGGTTAAAAAACTCCAAACATTACTTCTTCTCGAAGTCAACGATTTAAAATTGGGAGCCTGAACCTCTTTACTTTTTGTTTTGATGAGAGAAACCTCTTCGACCTCGTGGCCCAGATTTCGAAAAGCTTTTATAATCTCCGCAATATGGATACCTTGGGCATCCTCTGCCTGGGTACGATGGTGATATAAAATTTTCATCGGTCTGGTCTGGAGCTCTAAACTTGCTTTTGGGCTTTCAAGACCTTATTCAGTCCATACAGGACTCCTAAGATAAGGAGAGCTTCGATCAAGTAAGCAGAAATCGGATCTTTAAAAAGTTCCATTACCACCTCTTGAAATCGCTTAAAAGCTTCTGTTAGAGAGTTTTGTTCGGCGAAAAATTCCTGAAGTGCGCCCCATGTAATACTCCCTCTTCTCCGCTCTACTTCGTAAAAAATATAAAACGCAGGGATCAAAGCCAATCGTAGGAGGATCTCAAAGAACTTGACGACCTTCTGGCCCTCTTTTCCGACTTGTATACGCAGGGCCTGCAAGAGTCCGTTAATCCCAGAATATATCCAGAATATTAAAGACTCGGCCCGTTGGAGAAATGAAAGCCCCTGGAGAATAACCCCGACCCCTGAGTAAATAAGCGGCGAAATAAAGTTGCCCAAGAATTTGTGTAGGGGACGATCCGAAGAACCTAAAAACCAGGCTTGAATAAGGGTTCCAATCCACATAACCAGGTTAGCCCTATTTTTTAAATACTCGGGGAATCCATATACATTGGTTTTCAACAAGAGGGCAAACAGAGGGAAGTGGGCACTGTTGGTAATAAGCTCTTGTGCAATTCTGGGCATCCGGTCCGTCATCGAAATTTCTTCCCGGACAGGAGTTTTTTCCCTGGCTTCAAGATCTATTAACTCATCTTCTTCTAAGTCGTGAGTTTTCGACAGATTTCTTTGTTCTTGAAGGGATTCTGTTTCCGGGGCCGGTTCTGAACGATGCGTTTGTTCTATTTTTTCAACTACTCTCTGAACCGATTCCAGCTTACTTCCCAATTCTTCCAGTTTTTTCTCAAGTAAGGATGTTACCGGCAAAGCTTCCAGGCCGGTTTTAACAGATTCTTCCGAAGGTTCCGGAGAGTATTTCGGGGTACTGGAAGTGGAAAGTTCTCGGGTCTCCTTCAGGGGGCTTTGAACAGCCTTTAATTCTTCGATGACTTCCAGGACAATGGCTTCATCGATCTGTCTTTTTTCGTTAACAAAGCCGGTGAGCAGAGCGGCGTCACAGATATTATTAATCATTCGGGGAATTCCTCTAGAAAATTCGGCGATATGATCGATCGCTTCCGGTGTGAAGAGGTTTTTATTTTGGCAGCCGGCTACCTGTAAGCGATAGTGAATATAGCCTTCGGTTTCTTTTCGATCTAAACCGGTCATATGGAAAGTGACAGTAATCCGCTGAGCCAACTGTCTCAATTTGGGCTGCCTCAGTTTATGGGCTAACTCGGGTTGTCCAGATAAAATAATTTGTAACAACTTCTCCTTGCTGGTTTCTAGGTTAGAGAGGAGTCGAATTTCTTCCAGCAGGGCCGTTGTGAAATTTTGAGCTTCATCGACGATCAGCAGAGCATAATTCCCCAAGGCATGTTGTTCCAGCAAGAACCGATTCAAACTCTCTAATAATTCTGTTTTTGAACCCCCTTTGATGGTTAAACCAAAATCCCGAACAATCATCTCCAAAAGCTGAAGGGAGGTTAGGTCATTGGTATTATTAATTTTAGCGACTTTAGTGGTATCCTTTAAACTATTTAAAAGAACCTGAATAACCGTTGTCTTTCCAGAGCCCACCTCTCCGGTCAAAGCAATAAACCCTTGTTTATCTTCCAGCCCGTAAGTTAGATAAGCCAGAGCCTGTCTATGAACGGAGCTATGGTAAAAAAAATCTGGATCTGGGGTTAATTTAAAAGGTTTTTCTTTAAAGCCATAAAATTGATTATACATATGGGATATCCATTTCTTTAAGTTTTTGATAAAAAGTTAATAATAATAGTAATAATAATTGGGAGAAATAACGTCCAGGCTGTTCAGCACAACTCCCAGAACATTAATACCTTCCAGGAGTTTTAAAGCTGAAACTACATCCGTTCGGGGTGTTCGACCGGCCTGGACAACCAAGATGACCCCATCTACCTGCCTGGCCAGGATACTGGGGTCTGTGGTCGGTAACAGGGGTGCCGAATCGAAAATGATATAGCGATCCTGGTATCTGTTTTTGATCTCTTTAACCAGATTCTTCATTTTCTCCGAGGCCAGCAACTCAGAAGGGTTAGGGGGCATTTGTCCTGCTGGAAGAATGGTTAACTTGTTAATTTCGGTTTTCACCAGGAGTTTAGCCAGATCGATATTCTTGGTTAAGTAATCCGACAGGCCGTACTTACACTCAATATCCAGGAGTTTATGGATACAAGGCCTGCGAAAATCACAATCTACCAGGAGAACGGTCTCGTGAACCCCTTGGGCAATGGTAATAGCCAGATTAAAGGCGGTAAGGGTCTTTCCTTCACCGGCGATGGCACTGGTAACCATAAGGGTATTTTGAAAATTAGGTTTTGTACGTTGAAGGATTTGAGTACGCAGTTTTTTATATTGCTCGGCTTCAATGGATTGGGGAGCCGTCAGGGTAACCAGTCGATTGCGCAAAAGGAGGGATTTCTCCAGGGGTTTTTTAGAAGGCGGTATTATCTTTACAGATTCCGGGTCGGTTAAGGTAGAATCAATTCTTTGGAGTTGTCTGGCTTGGGCTGCTTTTTTTAATGCCTCTTCAATTTTGCTCATAGTTCAAGCTCCTTATTTAGAAGGAATTTTTCTAAACGGTTCCAACGCATCCTGAATAAATCCAGGTAAATTCTGATAGTTTCTCTGGATGGCTTCCCGGTAGGAAGAATTCTTGTAAAAAGTCTGCCAGGCGATCGCCGTTCCCGTTAATAAAATATAAAGACTGCATAACATAGCCATGATCTGATAGGACCTTTTTCTCCATCGAATATCCTCGTCTATAAGGATCCGGGGAATGGTAGCCAGAACAGGAACTCCTAAATAACTTTCCGCTTCCTTTTGATCATTGAAAGGACGGTAGGTCACCTCTGCTAAAACGATGGCCCCCAAACCGGCTCCTAACCCCCCTACAAGCCCCATAAAGATAACCAGTAACTGACTCGGACTGCTGGGTTTTAGAGGAACAATGGCGGGTTCAATGATTTTAAAGGTAGTCCCTTTTTCCTTAACTTCCAATTCCTTGGAGATACGAGCCTCCTCCAGACGCCGCAGAAGCATCTGGTAGATATCCTCATTCACCTTATAATCTCTGGTTAATCTTATATATTCCTGCTCTATGGTAGGAATTGTTTTGACCTTCACATTATACTCTTCGATTTTCTTCTTAAGATCATCCCGACGTCTTTCCAGGGTGCTGATCTCCAGTTCTGTCTTGCTTATCTCCTGGGAGAGATTCTGATAAACCGGGTTGAATTGAGCGGCATTCCAATTTATAGTAGGGCTTTTATCTGGTCTTGTATTCCGCACCTGCTTTTTAACTTCCTCAATCTCACTTCTTACCCGGATAACATCTGGATGCTGATCTTTATACTTAGTTAACAGGGTAGCCAATTCATTTTCCAATTCCTTTAATCTGATCTGAGCAGGATCTGATAGAGCCGGAGACGCCGAGGTAGATGGGATAATGATGACAGGGTCTTCCGTTGCAAGCTGCTTTTTCAAACTCTCCAACTTTGAGTAAAGAGGTTTAAGGGACATTTCCACCTCATTTAAGCTATTTTGATATTGTTCCAGTTTAGCCAGATTAGCGTTTTGAGCTCCACCACCCAGTAACCCTCCAACTATAGGACCACTGCTAACCTGTACTTCTTTGGACCCTCCTTCTGCTGACTGGGTAACAGAAGTTACCGAAGTTCTATACTGTAAATCTTTAAGATTCGCCTCTTTAAATTCACGAAGGGTTTTTTCGGATTCTTCCAGCTTTTTCTTATATATTTGCAACTGCTCATTGATAAAATCAAAGGCCTGATAAGTATCCGATCGTTTTGCGCTAATATTTTCCTCGATATACAGGGCTGTTAAAGTATCAATTAACTGTTTCACCATAACTGGATCGCTTCCCGTATAAGTGACGATAAATAAATCACTTCCTCGAATGTTAATATCTAATTGATTTTGTATCTTTCGGATTAAAGCATCCAGTTCTTCAGGTGTGCGAACTTCCTTATCCAGATCTAACTTCCTGATCACCTTTTCAATGAGAGGGCGACTTAAAATTCCCTGACGAATCGTACGTAACCGCTCTTGCATTTCCGAGGTCGTGGCTAAACCCCTTGTTAAGGGGTTAATGACCGAATCTCTTTCAATAAGGATCGTTGTACTGGTTTTATAAACTTTAGGGATAAAAAAACTCGCTACGGTAGCCAGGCAAAGTACTGAGAGAAAAGACCAGAAAAATAACCAGCGACGACGGGAAAGGATCGAAAGACCATATTGAAGATAATAGTGGAGGTTAAATTGTTCTAAAGTATCCATAGGCTTACCTCAATTAAAAAGAGGAAAGTAAGTTGATTTAAAAAGTGTATATAAGACCCTGAAGAAGAATATTTAACACTACCAGTTAATTTAAAGATATAAAGTCCCTGGGTCAAAAGCAAATTATTTTGCGCCCTTTCCTAGCAAGACCACGCCTATTGTTTTTAGAATAATAACGAGATCTAGAAACAAAGATCGATTTTTGATATAAAATAGATCATACTGGAGTTTTTCTACTGCATCTTCCACAGAAGATCCATAGTGGAAACTAACCTGGGCCCAGCCCGTAAGTCCGGGTTTTACCGTGGAGCGGATTGCATAGTAAGGGGTTTCTTTTCTGAGAATCTCTACAAAGTGGGTTCTTTCCGGTCTCGGCCCCACCAGGCTCATGTCTCCCTTAAGAATATTAAAGAGCTGGGGTAACTCATCAATCCGATACTTTCGAATGAACCGTCCAATTCTGGTAATCCGTGGGTCTTTATCAGTTGCCCAAACAGGACCTGTAGAGGCTTCTGCTTCTTGAATCATAGAACGAAATTTGTGAATGGTAAAGGATCGATCCCATTGCCCCACCCGTTCCTGGGAAAAAATGAGAGGTCCGCGACTTTCCAATTTTATCAAAATGGCTACGAGGCACATGAGCGGAGACGCCAGAATAAGCCCTAAAGTAGCCATCATAATATCTAAAACACGCTTGGAAGTCTCATTGACTTTGGATTTTTTAAATCCATCGGAAAATATCAACCAACCGGGTCGAAGTCCCTGAACCAGAATTTTACCGGTGAGTTGCTCGTAAAAATCTATAGAATCATAGATTTTCATACCCCGTAGCTTATAATCCAGCAGGGTTTCCATTGGAAAAAATTTTCTCCGTTCCGCCAAAGCCACCACAATCACATCCGGGTTAGTATTTTTGATAACCCGATCCAGTTCGGTCAGGGTTCCCAGAGTGGGAGCCATCCAGGCAGTATTAACCCGATTTCCCTTGATATCAGGCTTATTTTCCTGATCTGCATAATCCTGCATGGAGAATTCATCCACAAAGCCTAAGAGCTGATAGCCCATATCCGGGTTTGAAAGAATTTCCCGTGCAATGGTTTCTCCAATCTCCGAGGAACCTACAATCAAAATTCGTTGTGGGACACGGATGGTTTTATCATAGATCAGCCACCAAGAGCTGATCAAAATGATGGTAAATAGACCGGATAAAGCTAGAAGACTTTTACTCTGGTTTAAGGAAGGGATAAAGTAATAGCCTACTCCCAGGATACTTAAAGCAATAATAATGGAAGTAGAAATACCCAGAATCAAACTGAGGGTACCCAGTTTTACTCTGAAATTATACAAACTGAGGGTGCTGAGTTTTATCCTGAAATTATAAAGGTCAAATAAATAGAAAAAGTATTGACTTAATAAGGTAAAAAGAATGGCATTCTGGAGGATAGATCCCTTCAGTACATAGGGCGAGGAAGAGATCTTGCTTCTCATCCAGACAGCCATATAAAAGGACAGAATGGGGATAAGGGTATTAACCAACCACAGGATTAAAAATCCATTCTTGGTATAGATCTTTTGGAATTTCATTCTGTGTGCCTCCGTACTATGATAACCTGATTTTTAGCTTCCATTTCCCTGTTATGATCTAAGGGCAATCTTAATGCCAATACCTTTCTAATTCCAAATCAGTTTAATTCTTCTTGACTTATAGAGGTTTTCTCTTATTTTTCATCTTCAGAGATTCAGAGATTGAAATCGGAGAGCGTCCAATTTCTAGACGCTTTCTTCAAATCCGGGAAGACCGTACTCTTTCCCTTTGTTGTAGAGGGTTTGTTTTGAAATTCCAAGGATATGACCGGCTTTTTCCTTATTTCCTTGGGTGTATTCCAGCACATAGAGAATATGTTCTTTTTCTACTTCCTTTAAGGATTTAGGCTTGGTCTCTTTCTTAACCTTGAAATCAAAGAACTCTGGAGTGATGACTGACTTATCCGTGAGAATTATCGCCCTCTCGATGGCATTTTTTAATTCCCGAATGTTTCTCGGCCAGTCATACGAGGTGAGGGATTTCATGCAGGAGTTCGAAAAGCGGGAGATCCTTTTGGCGTATTGTTGCCGCAATTTATAAAGAAAATAACCAGCTAAAAGCGGAATATCTTCTTTCCTTTCCCTCAGGGAGGGTAAATGGAGGGGGAAGGTATTTAACCGTTCATAAAGATCTTCTCTAAAACGGCCTTCTCGGACCTCCTGTTGGAGGTTTCGATTGGTGGCTGCCAGGATTCTTATATCTACGGGAATCGGATGAGTGCCTCCTAACGGCCAAATTTTCTTTTCTTCCAAGACGGTGAGGAGTTTGGCCTGGAGTTTGGGTGGAAGCTCGCCAATCTCATTGAGGAACACAACTCCTCCCTGGGCCAGTTCAAATTTTCCCTTAAGGGCTTCTTTGTTGTGAAGCCCCGGATAGTTGGCTATAACCCCAAATAATTCACTCTCCAGGAGGGTCTCAGGGATGGCTGCACAGTTGACGTCTATAAAGGGTTTTCCTCTTCTTTTAGAATTCTGATGGATGGCTTTGGCAACCAGATCCTTCCCGGTTCCTGTTTCTCCGGTTATTAAAACGTTGACATCGGTGTCTGCAAGTTTTTCAATAGTTTTCAAGATGTTCCTGATCCCCGGGCTTACCCCGATGATGGTACCTTCCATTTCAAGTTTATTCTCAAGCCGTACTTTTTCATCTCGGATGGCTCGATAATCTAAATCCCTCTCTATGAGAGTAGATATATCTACACTGATCAGGTTTAAAAGATTTAAGTCCCTTTCTCCAAACAGACCCTTTTTTGAGCTGGATAAATAAAGGAATCCTTTGATTTCTTTATCCCATTCCAGAGGAATGCAAATTACAGATTTTATCTGTAAACCCAGGATACTTCCGGCAGGGAGAATCCCATTTGTTTTAAATCTTTCATCTACCGAGGCATCCATCGCCATCAGAGCCTTCCTTTCATCGAGAAGACGTCGAATAATGGTCTGACTGACTTTTATTTCACCTTCCTCGGAAGGAAATTTTGCCAAACAGGTCGGGTTAACCCCCCCCGGTTCCAACAAGGCAATAAGTATTCGAAAGAAGGGATCTTGTTCGGCATCGGGCTGAAAGAATCTGGCCAGCTCTTCAACAATCCCCTGTAAAGCTTCTTCCATATCCAGGGTCAGGTTTGCAAAACGACTGAGGCGGTAAAGTAGTAAAAGCCCTTCGGGATCACCCTTTAACATTTCTATTTCTTCTTGTCTTTGGGGAGAAAGGGCATAAAAATGGACCGTTTTCATAAGGTCGCTCTCATTTTTATCGGTCATAAAGGTTAGGTAAGATTTTTCTACCCGGCTTTTTTTCCCCTGCTTTTGAAAAATCACAGTATAATTTCCTACGCCGATCCGGTCTTCTTCATTTACGATCCCATAATCTCTCTTCTTTCCATTGATATAGGTACCATTTTGACTACCTAGATCCTGGAAATAATAATAACCCTCTGGATTAGGGAAGAACATCACATGAAATCTTGAAACCGAGGGATCCGGAAGATGAATATCGTTAAAATCATGTCTTCCGATGGAGATGGGTTTTCGCGGATCTATCGAGATAACATTCTTGGTTTTATTAAGGTTATCCCCCTTATAAACGAATACATAATCCATTTTTAAACTTGTAGATCCTTTCCCAGACGAGGATCCGGTTAGATAGCAGGGAATCGATGAATTCCTTTCTACTTTCTAACCTTTTACCTTCTGTTCATATCCTCCGTATCTTTATCCTAAATCGGGATGATGATTGATTTAAACAATCTCCAAAGGTCACAATAAAAACTTATACAGGAAGAATGACGGTGATATTTTCTTTCTCATCGGATTGAGACTCAAGTTATCCTTTAATAAGAATAATATATGAAAAAATTTCATTTACCCACTTTAATTTCGTATAGAAGCACCCTTTGTGATAAAATACCAGCTTAAAGAATTTTTAATCCTATATTTATAACTGGATTTGTTTCAAAATTTAAATTTACATTATATTTTTTAGATTTTGGTATTTTTTTTCATAATTGTTTCCTACGAAGAGAGGAAAAAAGCGGAATGCCCCTCGCTTTCTCTACTTCCCCGCTTTTCTTAATTCTTCATGCCCCTTCTTGGATTAATCGTTAAAAACTGCAAAATAGAGTAATTCTTTAACCAATCCTAATCTTCTATCTCTTAAATTTAATTTGTTAGGAATTTATTAAATTTATAAACCTGCTTGAAATGCTGAAATTCCTGTCTTTTATTGGATTTGCAGGGGCTTGGACTTCTTGGTGAGTTAGCAGTTTCCTCCCTTCACCCCCATCGAAGTTTTTAAATGCAATAACCATACCAGTTTAGAGCCATAACCCATTCAGTATTTGTAAAAATTACCCGGTATAAATTCCTTCTTCCCAGGAA
>JAUQPW010000111.1 GCA_030550175.1 bacterium | reverse complement strand
CTTTTAAGCTATGAGATTTGAGCTTACGGAAGATCAAAAGATGATCCAGCAGATGGTTCGGGAGTTTGCTGAAAAGGAAGTGGCTCCGCTGGCTGCGGAGATCGATGCGGAGGCTCGATATCCTGCGGAAACGGTTAAGAAAATGGCAGAGCTTAACCTGATGGGAATGATGGTTCCGGAAAAGTACGGGGGAGCCGGGGTCGATACGGTCAGTTATGTGCTGGCCATGGAAGAGATCGCCAAGGCCTGCGCCAGTACTTCGGTCATCATGTCGGTTAATAACTCCCTGGTTTGTGATCCGCTTCTACGGAACGGAACCGAGGAGCAAAAACAAAAGTATCTGGTTCCCCTGGCAAGGGGCGAGTGGTTAGGATGTTTTGCCCTTTCAGAACCCAACGCCGGTTCCGATGCAGCCAATCAACAAACAACAGCCGTGTTAAAAGGAGATAAATGGGTTATCAACGGACGAAAAAACTTTACAACCAACGGAGCCCATGCAGACATTTGCATTCTATTTGCAGTTACGGATAAAACCAAAGGTCATCATGGAATCAGTGCTTTTATCGTCGAACTAGATACCCCGGGGTTTTCCATAGGAAAGATTGAAAAAAAATTAGGAATTTGCGGCTCTGATACAGCATCTTTGGTTTTTGAAGATTGTTTAATTCCCAAAGAGAATCTCCTGGGGGAGTTGGGAAAAGGTTTTAAAATAGCTATGGAAACCCTGGACGGTGGGCGAATCGGAATTGCCGCCCAGGCCGTGGGAATTGCCCAGGCGGCCTTAGAGCAATCGATTAAATATTCCAAGGAACGGGTTCAGTTTGGACAGCCGATTTCTAACTTTCAGGCCATTCAATGGATGTTGGCAGATATGGCCACCGAAATTGAGTGTGCCCGACTTTTAACTTTAAAAGCAGCAACCCTGAAAGACAAAGGTGTTCGCCATACTAAAGAGTCTTCTATGGCAAAGCTTTTTGCTTCTGAGACGGCTATGCGGGCAACCCATAAAGCCGTTCAGATTCACGGAGGTTACGGTTATATCAAAGATTATCCCGTAGAACGCTATTTTCGGGATGCTAAAATTACCGAAATTTACGAGGGAACCTCAGAAATACAAAGATTGATAATTGCCGCCAATTTGTTGAAATAAAGAAGTCTCAAGCCTAAAGTCCAAAGCCTGAAGCCAGGTTTGACTAACTTCAGACTTCGAAAACGTTGAAATAAGAAGTCCCCAATCAGTTCATCCCAGGTCCGTTGAGAAGGATTTATCCAGGCTCAGCGGGAAGGACAACCGACTTTTTGAGCAGGACCTGAGATTTGGGATTTTGGACTCGAGACTGGAGACTGAGCATGGGACTTAAAAAATGAATATCATTGTTTGTATCAAGCAAGTTCCGGACACAACAACAAAGGTACGGGTTGGGAAAGACGGAAAACATATTGATCCCGGGGGAGTTAAATTTATCGTCAACACCTATGATGACTTCGCTGTGGAAGAAGCCATCCGGCTTAAAGAGAGATTCGGCGGCGAAGTTACGGTTATATCCATGGGTCCAGAGCGGGTAAAAGAGGCTCTTAGAATGTGCCTGGCCATGGGAGCAGATAAAGCCATTCAACTTTGGGATCCGGCCTTTGAGGATTCGGATCCTTACACAACGGCACTCATTCTCTCAAAGGCTATTCAGCAACTCCCTTATGATATTATATTTTGTGGGAAACAAGCCATCGATCGGGATACCATGAGTGTTCCTGTCTACCTGGCAGAATTGTTGGGATTACCCCAGGCAACCCTTGTTGTCAAGTTAGAAGTAGACCCCAACGCCCGGAAGTTCATAGCCTACCGGGATATTGAAGGAGCCAAGGAAGTAATCGAAGGCCTGCTACCGGCCGTTATTTCCACCCAGTGGAAGTTGAATGAACCTCGATACCCCACCCTTCCCAATATCATGAAAGCCAAAAAGAAAGAACTCAAGGAGTTGAACGCAGCAGCTCTGGGCTTAGATTCTGCTCAGGTGGGTGAGAAAGGTTCTCGGGTTAAGGTTTTGAGTATGGAACTTCCACCCCCTCGAAGCAAAGGGAAAATCCTCAAAGGAGACCCCAGAGAAGTTTGTCGAGAACTGGTACGGTTACTACGGGAGGAAGCCAAAGTTATTTAAACTTTACACCGTGGGCAGTATGCAATGGGCAGTAGCTGATTAGTGAGTTAAGATTTGCCGTCCATTGTCCACCGCCCACCCCCCAACATGTCAGGAAATATTTGGGTTATTGCAGAGCAGCGAGAAAGTGAATTGAAGAAGGTGACCTACGAACTCATCGGCGAAGGACGGCGGCTGGCAGACGAAGTGGGAAGTAAGTTAGAAGTTGTTTTACTCGGAAAAAATATAACCCATCTTGCAGAATCCATTGGATTCTATGGAGCGGATAAGGTGTTTGTAGCAGATCACGAAGCGCTTGAGAAGTATACAACCGACGGATATGCCAAGGTTATTACGAATTTAATTAAAGCCCAACAGCCTGCCATAGTATTATTTGCGGCAACAACCATGGGAAGGGACTTTGCTCCCAGGGTGGCTGCCAGAGTTGGCGCAGGACTTTCGGTTGACTGTATCGAGCTTAAACTGGATGAAAATAAATCCCTACTTTGTAAACGCCCTGTATACGCCGGAAAGGCATTGGTATGGGAGGCCATTTTAACCAGGCCCCAGATGGCTTCCCTGAGGCCCAATGTATTTAGGCCGGCCAGGCGAGATGAATCCCATAAAGCAGAAGTTGAAAAAGTTCCTGTGGAATTTGCTCCAGGAGAGATTCGGACCACCGTCAAAGAGATCATAAAAGGGGCCACAGGTAAGGTTGGATTAACGGAAGCGAGCATTGTAGTATCGGGAGGTCGTGGATTAAAGGGGCCGGAGAATTTCTATCTTGTAGAAAATCTGGCCGAAGTTCTTGGAGCTGCTGTAGGGGCTTCCAGAGCCGTGGTGGATGCGGGTTGGAAAGAGCACGCCTATCAGGTTGGACAGACCGGAAAAGTGGTAACCCCAAACCTTTACATCGCTTGTGGAATTTCTGGAGCCATTCAACACCTGGCCGGAATGGGTTCCTCGAAATATATCGTTGCCATTAATAAAGATCCCGATGCCAATATCTTTAATGTCTGCAATTATGGGATCGTGGGAGATGTATTTGAAATACTTCCGATCCTGACAGAAGAATTTAAAAAGCTCCTGGCAGAAAGTTGAGGTCCATCTATAGGCGATCCGGTTACCGAATCCAGAACGACCTGATCGTCTTCAAGCAGGGGATTATCGATAAAATATGACCTTTCAACTCACCGAAGAACAACGGATGATCCAGATGACCGTTCGGGAATTTGCCCGGAAAGAGATCGAACCCATTGCCGGGAAGTGGGACCGGGAAAGCCTTTTTCCGGAGGAAACGATTTCAAAAATGGCCGAGATGGGACTTCTGGGAATGATGGTTCCCAGCGAGTACGGAGGTGCCGGACTGGATACCGTCAGCTATTCACTGGCGATGCAAGAAATTGCCTATGCCTGCGCGTCTACCTCGGTTATCATGGGGGTCAATAATCTGGTTTGTGAACCTCTCCTGAAATTCGGAACAGAAGCTCAAAAGCAGAAATATCTCGTCCCTCTGGCCCAAGGAAAATTTATCGGCTCCTTCGCCCTAACCGAGCCGGGAGCCGGGTCCGATGCGGCCAATCAAAAAACCTCGGCTCTCTTAAAAGATAATTTCTACATCCTGAACGGGACCAAGATGTTTATTACCAGTGGAAGCCATGCAAAAGTTTTTATCACGACGGCCGTGACCGATAAAGCTGCCCGACATCACGGAATTTCGGCTTTCATCGTAGAAAAAGGAATGCCGGGCTTTTCCATAGGTAAAATCGAGGATAAAATGGGACTTCGGGCATCGGATACGACCGAGTTGATTTTTGAAAACTGTCGAGTTCCTTCTGAGAATCTGTTAGGGAAAGAAGGAGAGGGATTCAAGATCATGATGGCGGCTTTAGATGGGGGTCGAATCGGAATTGCTTCGCAATCTGTGGGAATTGCACAGGCCTGTTTGGATGCGGCTACCCGCTATGCTAAAAAACGAGAAGCTTTCGGTCAACCCATTGCTGAATTTCAGGGAATCCGATGGATGATCGCGGATATGGCGACGGAAATTGAAGCGGCCAGACTATTAACCCTGCAGGCCGCCCTGTTAAAAGACCGGGGACTCCCCTTTACAAAAGAAGCCTCCATGGCCAAACTTTTCGCCTCTGAAATGGTTAATCGAGTGGCCTACAAGGCCCTTCAAATTCACGGAGGTTACGGTTATCTCAAAGACTTTCCCGTAGAACGTTATTATCGAGACGCCCGGGTTACGACGATCTACGAAGGAACCTCGGAGATTCAGCGGAATGTGATTGCAAAATTAGTACTGAGTACTGAGGACTGAGTACTTAATCCTATCTCTTTTACTCAGTACTCAGTACTCAACACTCAGTACTTAATTATGATCGACGCCCAGAGCTTAAAAAAAATTCAAGAACGTAAAGTCCAATGGGAACAGACCACCCTGAAGAAAACCCTGGAAATTATGCCGGAGAGGCAACCTAAGTTCGTCAGCCTCTCCAATCGACCCGTTAAAGTTCTGTATACCCCCTTAGATATCGCCGAGATGGATTATAATGAAGACCTCGGATTTCCTGGAGAATATCCTTTCACCCGCGGGATTCATGCAACCATGCATCGGGGGCGACTCTGGACTATGCGTCAATTCGCCGGTTTTGGTACGGCTGAAGACACCAACCGGAGATTTCATTATCTCTTAAGCCAGGGACAGATGGGACTCAGTGTAGCCTTTGATCTTCCGACCCTCATGGGTTATGATTCAGATCATCCCCTGTCTCGAGGAGAAGTCGGCCGGGAAGGTGTGGCTATTGATACGCTAGAGGATATGGAAATTCTCTTCAAAGGCATACCCCTGGATCAAATCAGCACCTCCATGACGATTAACGGACCAGCTATCGTCCTTCTGGCCATGTATCTGGCGGTAGCAGAGAAACAAGGAGTCCCACCGGCCCAACTCCGCGGAACACTTCAGGCAGATATCTTAAAAGAGTACATTGCTCAACGGGAGTGGATTTGTCCACCTGAACCGGCCATGCGGATTTTGACCGATATTATCGTTTACTGCACACGCCATATGCCCCGGTGGAACAGTATCAGTATCAGTGGCTATCACATACGAGAAGCCGGATCTACTGCTGTTCAAGAACTTGCCTTTACCCTTTATGATGGATTAACCTATGTAGATTATGGAATCCAGGCCGGATTGGAAGTTGATGAGTTTGCACCCAGACTCTCGTTCTTTTTCAACGCCCACAATGATTTCTTTGAAGAAATTGCAAAATATCGAGCGGCCCGAAGAATTTGGGCCCGTGAACTGAAACGCCGCTATAACCCCAAAAATCCTCGCTCCTTGATGCTTCGGTTTCACACACAAACCGCCGGATGCTCGGCAACCGCCCAGCAACCCTTAAATAATATCATCCGAACAACCATTCAAGCTCTGGCCGCCGTATTAGGAGGAACCCAATCCCTGCATACCAACTCCTACGATGAAACCTTAGCCCTCCCCACAGAAGAAGCGGTAACTATTGCCCTGCGAACTCAACAGATTATTGCCTATGAAAGCGAAGTGACAAATACGGTGGATCCCCTGGGAGGTTCTTACTACCTGGAAAGATTGACCAATGAGATGGAAGAGGCCACCTACGATTACTTTAAAAAATTGGATGCCCTGGGGGGAATGATTCCGGCCATTCATCAAGGTTTTCCACAAAAGGAAATTCAGGAAGCCGCCTACACCTACCAGAAACAAATCGAAAATAAGGAGAAAATTATCGTGGGCGTGAATGAATTTGTAGCCAAGGAGGAAACCCCGATTAAAATATTAAAAATCGATCCTGAAGTAGAAAAAAAGCAGCTCGAACGACTGGAGAACGTGAAAAAAAGAAGAGATCCGATCAAACATGAAGCGGCTTTAGAGCGACTTCGTGCCGCGGCTAAGGGAAAGGAAAACCTTGTACCTCCGGTCCTTGAGGCGGTAAAGGCCTACGCAACCGTTGGAGAAATCTGCGACGTGTTTAGAGAAGTCTTTGGGATTTACCGGGATCCGGGATTTTTTTAACCCCAGGGACCCGGAGAACACAGAGAAGTGAATATATCAAAATGAAACCGAACCTTGATAAAATCGACAAAGTCGATTTTAACCCTAAATTTCTCAAACAAAGGATCCAAAGATTTATTCTATAAAATATGTTTCTGTGCTCTCCGGACCTCTGGGATAAAAACGTATGGCCGAGGAAAAACAAAAAAAAATACGGGTGCTTATTGCTAAACCGGGATTAGATGGGCACGATCGAGGTGCGAAAATCATTGCCCGGGCATTGCGGGATGCCGGAATGGAGGTGATCTATACAGGGCTTCACCAGACCCCCGAACAGGTGGTCGCCACAGCCCTTCAAGAAGACGTGGATGCTATAGGATTAAGTATTTTATCGGGAGCTCACAACTATCTTTTCCCGCGTGTCCTGGAGCTTATGAAAGAAAAAGGCTTGGAAGACGTGATGCTCTTTGGAGGGGGGATTATCCCCGATGAAGATATTGTTAAACTCAAGGCCATGGGGGTGAAGGAGATCTTCACTCCGGGAACTTCTACGGAAGAGGTTATCCAGTTTTTGAGAGAAAACATTAAAAAATAGTATGGGAGTATAGAAGTATGGGGGTAGGAAAGTATGGGAGTATAGATACTTATTCTCCCATACTCCCATACTCCCATACCTCCATACCCGCATACCTGTGATAAATGCGCCCTGTTTACATGGTATCGGGTGGAATTACAAAATTTGCCAAAGCTCACCCGGATATGGATTTTCGTTATATGGTCAAACAGGCCTTTGACTACGCTATGAACGATGTCCCGAACCTGACCAGGGATATGATCGATGGAAGCGTAGCATCTTATTTTTCAGATCACTTTACCCGGCAATTGAAAGCGGCCTCTATGGTTCAAGATTACCTCGGACTTTGCCCCAAGCCTTCTAAACGGATCGAAGGCGGTGGAGCCACGGGTGGGCTCTGTTTCCAGGCGGCATGGGAAGCCATTGCCTCAGGCCGAATGAATGTTTGCGTGGCCTTTGGATTTGAAACCATGTCTCGTGTCAGCACCTGGAAAGGCAACGAGTTTATTGCCCATGCCTCCGATACCAATTTCGATTACCCTGTGGGAGGATTTTACACCGGTTACTATGCCATGATGGTCCGACGGCATATGCATGAGTTCGGTACTACTGTAGAGCAAATGGCTATGGTCTCCATAAAAAATCATGGAAATGCCCTCTATAACCCCTATGCCCAAAGTCCTATGAAATTGACCATCGAAGATGTTCGTAACTCACCCATGGTTGCAGACCCTCTGACCATGTTGGATATTTGTACCATGTCGGATGGAGCAGCGGTTTGTATTCTCGCTTCAGAAGAGATGGCGGCCCGCTTAACCGACAAACCGGTTAAAATCATCGGGATCGGCGCAGGTACCGATAGCATGCGTATGGCAGATCGCCCCCACGGTAAGGTCATTTTGTTACCCCATGAATCTGAGTCCGATTACAAAAATCTCAAATACCCCGGGGTTCATTCGTTCCGGGGAGGTCGAATGGCTGCTAAACAGGCTTATGAGATGGCTGGAATTACAAACCCCTTGGAAGAACTGGATTTCGTAGAGTTGCACGACGCCTATACTTCTTCTGAGATTCAAACCTACGAAGATCTGGGTCTTTGCAAGTACGGGGAAGGAGGTCCCTTTATCGAAGCCGGTCATAGTACCTTAACCGGAAAAATACCGGTTAATCCTTCCGGTGGCCTTCTGGCCTGCGGTCATCCAGTAGGCGCGACAGGACTCATGCAGGCCGTTTTTGCTTTCTGGCAACTCCAGGGGACTATCCAAAAGCATCTGGGAAATGACCATCTCCAGATTAAAAACGCCCGACGGGGACTTATTCATAGCCACGCCGGAACAGGAACCTATATCACCGTAAGTATTTTGGAAGCCGTTTAAAGGGTGTGGGAGTGTAGAAGTATGGAAGTGTGGGAGTGTGGGAGTGTGGGAGCGTGTAGAAGTGTAGAATTTCTCGTCCACTCCCATACTTCCATACCCCCACACTTCCATACCCCCATACCCCCACACTCCCATACTTAAAATCATGAGTTACGAACCAGGAGCTCAAAAAATTAAACTACCCGAAACAGAAGAAGGAACAGTTCTTTTTAATGTAGATCCCATTATTATCAAACATCATTACGAGATTGACTACATCCACAGTTATGCCCAGGATTCTCCTTTCTTTGCCGGATTGACCAAGAAAAAACTTCTGGGAAGTCAATGTACGCAATGTAACTATAAGTTTGCGACACCCCGATCTCACTGCATGGAATGTGGAGCAAAAACCGAATGGTTTGAACTACCCCTCGAAGGGAAGATCCATACCTGGACCACCTGTTATTTTGGAAGCGAAGAATTTCTAAAAGAAACCCCTTTTACCCTTATTCTGGTAGAGTTTGAAGGGGTTAATACCCTCTTTTTAAGCCGTCTAGTTGGGGTGGAACCCGGTAAAGCCAAAATTGGGATGCGGGTCAAGGCTCAATTCTTACGGAATTGCAAATTCAAACCAACCGATGTATACTTTGTACCCGCTTAGGAAGAAGTAAGGAGTATGGGAAGTAGGGGAGTATGGGAAGTAGAGGAGTGGGGGAGTATGGAAGTAGGGGAGTGGGGAGTGTAGAATTTCTCTTCCACTTCCATACCCCCACACTCCCATACTCCCACACCCCCATACTTCCACGTTAAAAATGGATTTTGATTTAACAGAGGATCAGAAGTTGATCCAACAGACCGTCAGGGAGTTTGTCCAGAAGGAAGTGGCTCCCTATGCGGCTTACTATGATGAACGGGAAGAGTTTCCCGAAGAAATTTTTAGAAAACTGGCCCTCATTAACTTTTTTGGGATTATCTTCCCGGAGGAATGGGGAGGAGTTGGAGCCGATTACGTCACCTATGCACTGGCTATGGAGGAACTGGCCGCAGCCGACGGTTCTGTCGCTTTGAGTGCCCTGGCCCATATTTCTCTCTGTTCGAATCATATCTATCTGGCCGGGAATGAAGAACAGAAACGAAAATATTTAGTCCCCCTTATTCAGGGAGAACTCTTGGGTGCCTGGGGATTAACCGAACCGAACTCCGGCAGTGATGCTAAATCCCTTCGTACCACAGCCGTACTCGATGGCTCTGAATGGGTTTTAAACGGAAGCAAGATGTTTACCACCCAGGGGACGGTCTGCGATGTGGTCGTTGTCATGGCTATTACAGATAAAACCAAGGGACATCACGGTATTTCAGCCTTTCTCGTAGAGAGAGGAACCCCGGGATTTTCTTCTGTTAAGCTACGCAACAAGTTGGGAATGCGGGGAAGCGATACTGCAGAACTGATCTTCGAGAACTGTCGTATTCCCAAAGAAAACCTATTGGGACAGGAAGGACAGGGTTTTATAGACAGCCTGAGGGTTTTGGAAGGTGGACGTATTGGGATCTCTGCGTTGGCCGTTGGAATTGGACGTGCAGCGTTGGAAGAAAGTATTAAATATTCTAAACAGCGAGTTCAATTTGGTAGACCTATCGCAGATTTTCAAGCTATTCAATGGATGCTGGCCGATTCAGAAGTAGAATTGGAAGCTGCCAGAATGTTAACCCTTCGAGCCGCTTATCTTAAGGATCGAGGCCTACCTATCAAGAAAGAAGCCTCCATGGCCAAGCTTTATTCCTCCCGGGCCTGTGTTCATGCTGTAGATCGAGCTGTTCAAATCCATGGTGGCTATGGATATATGGGGGAATATCCCGTGTCTCGCTATTACCGGGATGCCAAACTCTGCGAAATCGGCGAAGGAACTTCGGAAATTCATCGAATGGTTATTGCCCATCAGTTATTAAAAGAATGAATGGAAGTATGGAAGTATAGGAGTATGGGAGAAACCCCACATTCCCTGATACGGGCGACCGGCCGGTCGCCCTTACTCCCATACTTCCATACCCCCACACCAGTATTTGAAGTTAGCAGATCGTGTCTTAAACAAGGATGTTCGTGCGGTTGCCCGACTTATTACGTTAGTAGAAAATGGAGACCCGGAGGCACTACCGGCCTTAAAAGCCCTTTATCCGCATACCGGACGAGCTTATATTTTAGGTGTTACGGGAGCTCCGGGAGCCGGAAAAAGCACTTTAGTTGATAAACTCACCTCGGCATTTCGAAGCCGTGGACAGACCGTGGGAATTATTGCCGTCGATCCCACCAGTCCCTTTACCGGAGGTGCCATTTTAGGTGATCGAATCCGTATGCAGCGCCATTACCTGGATAAAGGGGTCTTTATCCGGAGTATGGCAACCCGAGGCCACCTAGGCGGATTAGCCGTGGCAACCAACGATGTAGTTCATATCCTGGATGCTTATGGAATGGATATCATCCTTATAGAAACCGTTGGAGTGGGACAGGATGAAGTGGAAATTGTTAAAACGGCCCATACGTGCCTCGTCATTACAGTACCCGGCATGGGCGATGATATCCAGGCCATTAAAGCAGGTATCCTGGAAATCGGAGATATCTTTGTAGTCAATAAGGCGGATCGGGAAGGAGCCGATAAAACGGTCAAGGAATTAGAAATCATGCTGGGATTTAATACCTACCCGCAAAAAAGCTGGAAACCCCCTATTTATAAAACCATAGCCGTCAAAGATGAAGGAATTTCTGCACTTGTCGAAGGTATCGATGCCCATCTGAGCTATCTGAAAGATTCAGGAGAGCTTAAAAAAAGGAAACTCAACCAGACCGAGAGGGAGTTCCTGGAAATTTTACAACATAACCTGATGCAACAGGCTATGGCCAAAATAGGCGACCGGGAAGCGTTGACCCGGCTCCTTTCAAAAATAGTCAATCGAGAAGCAGACCCCTATTCCTTAGTCGAAGAGATGGTAAAAACCTGGTTTGCCTAACCCTTTTTATTTTTACAACCCTCAATTTCCTTATATGATTCACGCCGAAATAAAGACGTTGGGTGATTTAATAGCCCAAGACTATAAAAGACCTAAAGTTACCGAACAGATCAGAGCCAATTTACGGAGGAAATTAAGAGCTGGAGAACCTGTTTTTGAAGGACTCATTGGTTATAGCGATACGGTTATTCCTCAGCTTTATAATGCCCTTCGTTCGGGTCATCATGTTTTGTTGATCGGAGAACGAGGTCAGGCAAAATCTAAAATAGCCCGCCAGTTATCCTCCTTATTAGACGAAATTCCCGTATTGGAAGGATGCCCCATCAACGATAATCCCCTTCGTCCCCTCTGTCATTTCTGCAAAACGCTTATTGCCGAGAAAGGAAACGAGGCTAAAATCCGGTGGATTACCGGACGGGAGCGTTTTCGTCAGATTCTTTCTACCACGGACATTTCAAGTTCTGAGATCATAGGAGATATTGATCCTATCAAAGTGGCCGAAGGACGTTATCTCATTGATCCCGATACCTTCTCTCCGGGTAAAGCCCTTCAGGCCAATAATGGAATTCTCTACATCGATGAGCTTCCGGATTTAGCTCCTAAAACCCAGGTTTCTCTTTTTAACTTAATGGAAGAGGGAATCGTAGTGGCTAAAGGTTATCCCATAGAGTTTCCTGTAGACTTGCTATTGGTTGCGACGGCCAATCCGGTGGACTATACCACAGCCGGTAAAATCATCGAACCCCTCCTGGACCGGTTTGGTAGTGGCATCTATACCCACTATCCACGCACCCTTGAAGAAGAGCGCGAAATTATGGTTCAGGAAGCCTTTAGTAATCGAGATTCTCAGCCTATCGTACCTGTTTTTATGCAAGAAATCATCGTACAGATTACCCTGGAGGCAAGAAACCACCCCGATATAGACCAGGTCAAAGGAACCAGTGTACGGATGACCATCGATAACTATGAAAACCTGATCAGTCAGGCCGAAGAGCGGTTCGATCTAAAAAATGTTCCCCCCGTTCCACGGATTTCGGATTTGAATGCTATTCGGACTTCTATGTATCCAAAGCTGGAACTGACCTATATGGCCTCTAAAAGTAAAGATCAAATCATCGACGAGCTATGCAGGCAGGCTATCCTAAAAATCTGTACGAGGCACTTTGCCAAATATAACTGGGAAACCCTGTGTATTGGTAATTTTCGTGTTTCCACCAACATGGTCGGCGCTGAATATGTTCAACAACTCGATTCGGAACCTGAATTAAAAAAGCTGGTTGACCGATATATCCAAGATCAGGGATTAAAGGAAATTGATGAAGTGGTAGCCTCGGTAACTGAAGCCATCTTAGAAGGATTGTATATAGCAGGCAGGCTGAAAAAGCGGGAAGTTGACGGTGTAACCGGGCAAGTATTTGGATTGGATTAGCCTGGGACCTCGTGTTATCTTAGAATTTTTATCCGAAAGAAAGAGAAAAGTCCTTGACATCTGCCCGTGGTTATGGTAATGGCAAGCAGTTGATCTGATTCACTGAATTTCAATAGGTTGTGGAGGAAAGGTTAGCTATGAAAAGGCGCATCTTTTGGCTATTGCTTATCTCAGGTGGTTTATATTTATTCTTAAATTCCCGTTTTCATTCCACTTCTTCTCCGTCGGCTCTCCTTATGAAGGAATACAAGCCGGTTTTGGCCTTGGAAAAACCCGCTGTAACCGAAAAAACCAACTCCTATATCACCCCTCGGATAACAGAAGACTCCCCGGCAAGGTTGGATTCTCGGAATCCTTCCCCTTCAGAGGTTTCTAAAGAATCAGGGGCAGAAACCTATGCAAAGGAGTTCGGGACAGGGGATTCAACCGATCGTTCCTATTCGGTTATAAATGAAGAACCGATTATTATTACCGGAGTCGAATACTGGCTGGCACCCGACCAGACTCAGGTGGTTGTTAATTTAAATCGAAGTCCCAGGAGTGGATCTTATCATACCTTTACCCTGGAAGATCCTCCTCGCCTGGTCGTTGAGTTCGCCCGGGGTAAATACATGCGGGAGAAAGAAACCATTCAAGTCTATGATAGAGCGGTTAAAACCATTCGACTTCAGCGTTTAGCCAGCGGGCGGTTTCAGGTCGTCTTCGATTTGGTTCAATCTCAGCCGGAATTTAAAGTATCCCCCATTGAAAAGATCAATGATCAACCGGACCGTATGATGGTCAATATTTTCCATCCCAAGGAAAAGGAGGTTGAATTTAAAAAACTACCCCAGATAACTCGAAATAGAGATCGACAGAATTATAAAATCGTTGTGATCGACCCGGGACACGGTGGAAGTGATTCAGGGGCCATTGGTCGAAATGGCTCCATGGAAAAGCATATTGTCTTGAGTATCGCTAAAAAATTGAAATATTGGCTGGATCAAACCAGGGATATTAAAGCCTACCTGACCCGAGATAGAGATTATTTTTTATCTCTGGGACGACGAACTCAAATCGCCAGGGAACATGACGCCGATCTATTTCTGAGTATCCATGTGAATGCCAATTACGACACGAGTATGAATGGTTTTTCGGTTTATTGCCTGTCGGAAGAGGCTACAGACGAAGCGGCTAACCTCCTGGCCCAGAGAGAAAATGCATCGGATCATATCGGGGGGGTTGTTTTCAATCAAGAGGATCCTGAAATCAACAAAATTTTATCTGAGAAATCTATCGGAGGGGAGTCCTTAATCCGGAGTCTTACATTTGGTGAGTTGACTTTAGATAAAGCCATTCCCTTCTTAAAGGTCCGTAATGAGGGGTTAAAAAGGGCCAACTTTGCGGTTCTTAGAATACCGAGTATTCCTTCTGTTTTGGTAGAAGCCCTTTACATCAGCAATCCCTATGAAGAGCAGCTTTTGATAAACCCGGTTATACAAGATCGGATTGCAGAAGCCCTTTATCAAAGTGTCATAAGCTATTTTGAGCGATTCCGCTCATCCCGCCCTGACAAAAATGAAAATGAAGCTCCTCTTAAAAATCCAGAAGCCTCCGCCAAAGGGCTTCGTTCCAACAAACTGTTTCCGGTCCGCCAAACCACCCGACAGAGTAAGTCTTTTGTCCAGCCATCTCTCACCGGTGAATTGGTATCTTCTTCTTCCCCTGTAACCGTAGAGACCGACCTGCCCGTCCGGCAAAGCGAGGGTCGTATCCATATTGTAAAAGAGGGAGAGACTCTCTGGCGGATTGCCAATCTTTACAAAGTTGAAGTAGATACCCTTGCCGAAACTAACCAATTAAAAGGCATGGTAATTTATACCGGACAAAAGCTCAAAATACCTTAGCAGAGGATATTCAAATCCCTACCTGAAAGATAGGGCGAAACTGCGTTTCGCCCTACAAAGTGTAGATCAGCGAGTTACGTTACAACTTAACAGCCTATAAAGAACGATTTAAACCGTCCTTCCCTTGAGTTTTATTCCTTCTCCGGCTTTTCGCCCGAAATCTTCTCTAAAGCCCTGGCTGCTGCCCTTTGAACAGCCTTATCCCTGTCACCCAAGGCCTTCAGGATAACGGCCCTAACACTGGAATCTCCTATTTCTCCTAAAGTTTCAATAACTTTTCTTCGTATATCGGGATCTTCGCTATTATAATCCTCAAGGACCAGTTGGAGAATTTCATTCCTTCTCTGGGGATGGGTTTCTTTTTTCAAGTATTGAATAACCTTATCATAATCCAACATCCGGCGTTCAGCTTCGGATCTTCTCTTGGATTCAGGTTTTGCAGAAATAGGCTCCACCATCGAAGCACTGCTGAATAACTCAACCCCCTCTAATCCGCTTAAATCCAGCTTAGGTATTTCCACCTTTACCTTTTGAGATAGCCGCTTACCCTCATCTAAAGCCTGGGATAACAGCTCTTTCACCCGGGATGGAATAGGTAATTTCCCCAGCATGGCATAAAGCTTAATGGGCTTGTCCTCTTTAGTATACTGATAAATTCCTGTGTAAACAGCAGAACCGGAGGTAATCTCCTTAATAGCATGGGTAAATTTCTCAAAAACATCGGCAGAGCTTTTCGTGAGGATTTGTTTAGGAGCAAAGAGAATTACAGCAGAAATAGCAGCAGCCGAAAAATCAAATCCAGAGGCAAAAATACCGCCGGAATCCCAGAGTTCGCTCATCTTTTCCACCAAAACCTGACTGGTCAAAGGCTCCTGGGAAGGGAGGGTGGTATATCCAAAGGTCACAAAACCACTGGAGAGAAATACCTTTTTAAAATCTTCACTATCAAAGCTTCGAATGCTAATGGCATCGGCCTCCTCATTAATCGTGTTAAAAATATTAAAAACTTCGGCAATGGTGGAGTTAGCCCGTGAATAGAAGGAAGCAAGACTGATATTAGGAGATTGCTCCAATATTTTCTGATTATCTACCAGAATGATACTCCCCAGGTTAGCACTCAAAAGGTTATTCAAAGATTTAACGGCATTGACCTTGGTAATACTACTCTCACCGGATGTAGGAATGGTAACCAGAGCGGAGGTTAAAACTTTTAAAGGTTCTAAAACGGTCGCTAACTCTGAAAGATTACTCCCCGTACCTCCGCCCAGACCTGCGGTTAACAGGAGAACATCGGCTCCGGAGAGTAATCTTTGTACGATGCTTAAAATCTTATTCTGATTTATCTGAATGCTTCGTTTTCCGAGGGATATATCTTTACCAGCGCCATTTCTGCCGTCTACACCGATATAAACTTTGTTCTCCTCGGGTAGAGCTTCCAAGGCCCTTAAATCGGTATAGGAGGTATTGAGCGCTACGGCATTATATCCTCTCTTGTAAAATTCGGCGGCAATGTTTCCCCCACATTGTCCAAGTCCTACCACGCTAATCTCTAAACCTTGAGATTCTTGTTTCATATCCATCTCCCTCTATAAAAAAATGAAAGCCATTTCTTGTACTTAATAAATCCTACACGTTCTAATCTCTTTCCAACTACTTGTCAAGCTTTTTATCATGAAAGAAGGCTTCTTTGATAAGTGAAGAACTTACCGGATGAAGAACTTGACAAAAAGAATTTCAAATTTATCTTAATTGACAAAAAGAATTTCAAATTTATCGTAACTAAGAAACCAAGGATTTTACGGGGAGGTATCCAAATGGAAAACAAACAGATCAGATCTGAATTTCTACAAACTGCTTCGGACGGAGATCATCAATCCTTCAGGCATGTACAGGCTTCAAGTCGACAAAAAGCAGAGAGAGGCAACTTAACGGAGGGGAGGAAGCCAATTGCACATGGGAACCGGATAACCGGCCTATGGCATCGTTTCATCCCTTATGGTCTTAGGAAGGTAACACTCCTTGCTTTGATATGGGCCCTGATACAATTGCCGATTCAGGCTCAGCAGTCCCCTCCGGGAGCGCCACCGCCCAGGACCCAGGATCGACCACCTGAATTTGCCAATTCCCCCTTGAGGCCTCACCCTCCTGCGCTCACTGCCAAACCGGCCAAAGATATCCCGTTAGACAAGATCAAATTACCCTCCGGCTTCCAGATCAGTATTTGGGCAGAGGGACTAGCCAACGCCCGTTCTATTACAATCGGCGACAAAGGCACGGTGTTCGTCGGTACCCGCCTGGTTGGGAATGTTTATGCAGTTGTAGATAGAGGAAATAGTCGTGAGGTTAAGGTTATTGCCAAAGGGCTTCATCGGCCCAACGGCGTTGCCTTTAAGGACGGCACCCTGTATGTTGCCGAGTTAAGTCGTATTCTTCGTTTTGATAACATCGAGGAGCGGCTGGATAATCCGCCGTCACCGGTTGTGATTTTAGACACTCTACCCAAGGATGAACCCCATGGTTGGAAGTTCCTGGGCTTAGGACCGGATGGTAAACTCTACTTCAACATTGGAGCCCCCTGCAACATCTGCGAGCCACCCCCTGACTATGCCAGTATTGTACGAGTCAACACCGATGGGAGTGGTTATGAGGTCTTTGCCAGGGGCGTTCGCAACAGTGTAGGGATGGATTGGCATCCGGTTACCAAGGAGTTATATTTCACCGATAACGGTCGTGACTGGTTAGGGGATGATTTGCCCAATGATGAGTTGAACTATGCGCCTCGCATTGGACTCCACTTTGGATATCCGTATTGTCATCAAGGTGACGTGCTCGATCCGGAGTTCGGGAAGGGGCACTCTTGTAGTGAATTTACACCGCCTATTCTCAAGCTTGGGCCCCACGTGGCTGCCTTGGGTATGCGATTCTACACCGGCAATATGTTTCCTTCCGAGTACAAGAATCGCCTCATTATGGCCTTACATGGTTCATGGAATCGTACCCAGAAGACAGGTTTCAAGTTAATGCAGGTTACTCTGACTCCTGGACAGCCGCCGGGTTATGAAGTTTTTGCCGAAGGTTGGTTACAGGGTGAGGAGTTCTGGGGTCGACCGGTGGATGTGCAGGTCATGCCAGATGGATCCCTCCTGGTGTCAGACGATTGGAATGGGGTTCTCTATCGTATTACCTACCAACGCTAGGTCTTGGAGGAGCAAATCCAGGTATTCCCTTTCACAGGGATATCTGGATTTG
>JAUQPW010000110.1 GCA_030550175.1 bacterium | reverse complement strand
GGATTAGAGGGGGGCCAGGGGGTGTTTCTTTTTCCACCTACCAAATTGATAGGGATACATATTTCTTTCCTAGTTTATATCGGTTAGAATAGAAAAGAGATAATAACCTTTGAACCGCCGACTGACATCACCTACTTCCGGCTTTAGATCTGCACACCTGTTCCAGCAGTTGTTTGGCCCGTACTAAATTAAAGACGCCACAGCTACAGAACCGGGCCATGTATCGGGTTGCTTCTTCGGGAGTTCGACGTCCTTCCCTGACCCAATCTATCATCTTCTTAGCAAAGTGGGCTGAAATCATCCCATGACCACACATGGTGGTGATCTCTAAGACTTGTCTATCGGGAAGTTTGTCTAAAGTACCTCGAAATCCTAAGGAATATTCCACACTGTGGCGGGTAATGCCTACTTCGTTGCAACATCGATTGGCATCGTCGGTTAAAGCACTGATATTGATAGATAAACCGAGATCCGCCTTTTTTAAATCTTCAAGAAATTCCTTAACCGCTTGTAAATTATCAAAAACAGCCGCCGCCGTCGTAGGCTTGTCAATCCCTTCAATGACTTCTTGAATCCGGGCAGAATCTTCTCGATGCCAATGCACGATGGGATTTAAAGATTTAGAAGGTTGATACATCCCCCCTTTGGTTGCATCCCCCATGTTGACCGGATTATGTTGGGCCGCTAATCGGAGGAAAGTTTTAAGTTTCTCGACACTGTTCTCATCATTACGCTTTCGGGTCGCAATGGCAAAAACAATGTAGTCGTTTTTTAAAGTATCCGGATCTCCATATCTATGAAGTGTATTCGTCATACTTTCAAAAAGGGTCTACCTAAAGGATCTAAAGTTTTAAACTTTCCTTTAGCTCCCTTTAGTTTAAGGCTCTCCCCATCCCTAAATTTGTTTTTCCACGCCAGAATCGGTAACCCTGTTTTTGTAAAAGTTCTTCCAACGGATTGTCTCCGTTTTCGTCACATCGGGTAGAAACCCCCAGACTGACCACCGTATCAACTTGTTTGGAAACCTCTTCAATTTCGTTCAATAAGACGGGTACTTCCGTTAATTTGGCTTTAAATTCTACGATGGCAGATAATACCTTCTCGTTGAGAATATCTTTACGAATCTCCCCGGTTTTTGGATTGCTCATGAGATGGGTTACCGGATTATTCGGCTCAAACACGACACCAAGCCGGGCTAAGGCCATGGTCGTCTTCTGGATATCATAAAAACGCGCACCCACTCCCGGGCGACCAAATTCTACTACAAATCCGGCCTCTCCCTGCTTTACCCGATTGGTTACATCGTTGGTTTTCACTTCTTCGGTCCCTCTTCCATGGATTCCGGTACTTTCATGGGGAACTTGAGGATCACTAAAAGCTCTCCGAACGATTCGAGGCCATTGTAACTCATCGGGAACAAAAGCGGCAGTTGGACAAACATCCGGCTCCGGTTCAAAACGAAGACGGAAAAAGCTCAAGAGCTTCCGAATACCTCTAATGAGAGGTGGATAGAGGTGCTCCGTGCTCATTCCTCGATAGCAGGTATAACACTCCACACAGGCATCAGCATCAATGGTTGCCCGATGATCTGTGGGATCGAGATAGATAGCCCCCATAGGACAGACATATGTACAATTGCCACATCCTACACATTTGGTTTTGTCTATTTTCATAAATATCTGAAACATCAAAGGTAAAACATAAAAGATAAGACCCAGCATAATTTACGTTTTACCCTTTGTGTTTTATATCCAAGCCTTATCCGGATTCAAAATATTCCGAGGATCTACCTTCTTTTTGAATTGAGAAAAAACTTCCTGAAGACCCGGTGAGATCCTTTGAGAAAGAGCTGTGGATATCGGAGACATGCCTATAAAGTACTCTTTAGCGTAAAGACCTTGAAATTTATAGACAATTTCGGCTACCTGTCGACAGACAGAAGGGACAACGAACTTGAAGTCTTGATTTGAAGGGAAAGAAACGGCAGCATGAAGATTTCCTTCACCAGCATGGCCGAAAAGGGTTGTAGACCCGGGAACCTGATTTAGAATAGATTCTAACCCTTCTATAGCCTTCCCTAAATCAGCCGGAGGAATAAAAAAACTTAAAAATAATACAGAGGACCTATCTTCTTCAGGGGAAATTTTCGGTCTGGAAGTTTGATTTCTCCTGCTGTTCAATACCTTATAAGACCACAATTTTCGTGCATTCCAGAACCTTTGCTCCTGGTCCTGGGAGAGATCTCCCAGCATCTCGAGGACTTTGTGGTTTTGACAAATATTTTCCACCCGTTGAAGCTGTTGCTTAGCCGAATCCTCAAATCCATCCACTTCTACAAGCAGAAGGGCCTCTCCCTTCGGGATCGGAAGAGCCGGCAGGCTGTCTCTATAATTTTTCTGAAGGAATTGAATAAAACTTTTATCCAGAATCTCCAGGGCCGAGGGAGTTAGCAGATGAGTTATTATGGCACTTGCTGCCGCCGCTGCTTCCTTCAGATACCGAAAGCCAGCTACAAGGGTTCTGGTGGTCTCCGGTTGGGGGAGGAGCTTGAGGGTAATTTCTGTAAAGATACCTAAAGTTCCCTTTGAACCGATGAAGAGTTTGTTCATATCATACCCACTCACGGATTTCATGGGAACTGCACCGGTATGCGCGATCTCTCCCGTAGGGAGAATGAAATCAAGCCGTCGAATGTAATCTCTTAATTCCCCATACCGAACTCCATGGAGACCATGGGCGTTCTCGGCCACATCGCCACCTAACACACTTATCTCGGAGCTTAAAGAATCGATTGGATAATACAGCCCCTCTTCTTGTGCCGCCCGGTGAAGATGGGCTGTAATAACACCTGGTTGAACCTTAGCGATATAATTGACCTTATCAAGATCAATTATTTTATTAAGTTTTTCCAGACTCAGCACAAAACTCCCTTTTGAGGGGACAGCTCCTCTCCGTAAACCACTTCCACCTCCTCGAGGGGTGATGGGAATCTCCTCTTCGTAGGCAACTTGAATGAAAGCTCTCACTTCCTCCACAGAAGAAGGTAAAACTACGCCTTCAAGCTCTCCCACTTCGCCGGTTTCATCGGTATAATATTTTCCGGGAACATTCGATCCTACCCAAAGGCTTCCTTTATCGAGAAGACTTTCCAATCTATATAGGAAACGATCCTTCATGATTTTTTATTCTGTAACACGGCAGAGGGTCGTCTGTCAAAGAAAAAACCTTTTCTATTCCTTATCTTAGAGAAAATGAGCCTCCATAGCCTGGGTTTTACTTTAATCTCTTACCATCCCCTTGCAATATAACAGTTAAACTTAAGATAGAGCAAATAATTATGCAAATATATTATTTATATAGAGATCCACTTCCCTTTCCCACACGGTGGAAGAGAGGTTACAGCGTAGAGGTCAGGATAAGGCTTGGCCGGGAGCGAGACTGTATGCCTCACCCCCTTCCCCCTCTCCTGAAGCTTCAGGAAGGGGAAGGGGGCCTAAGCGCTTCGTCCCTTTTAGGATATCTGGAGTCGAAGGAACCTCTGGGTTTTTAAAGATTTTTCTTGCATTTCTGGTTTTTTTATATTTCAGTATTTAAGTAATCTGTTATTTTAATTTCATCTGACCCTTTACTTTGTGGAGATTCAGTCGAATAAGGAGATTATGATACATTCTATCAAACTTTATCTTATCCTTGTTTTATTTATTCTGACATTTCCCGTTTTATCGGCTGCCCATACCTTTACCGGAACCGGGGTTGATCATTGGACTCAGGTAAAAATCCTGGAGGATCGGGTTATTATTATTTATTCAACTGCCCTTACCGAGTTAGCGGCTTTAACCGATATGAAAACCATGAATATCAACGGAGATAACGAAATTTCCAGGGAGGAAGAAGAGCTTTTCGTAACGGAAATGATGAACACCTTAAAAACCCTTCTATCCGTTGAGGTTGATGGTAAGGAGCAGGAGTTATCCTGGCGGGTTATTTCCTATACACCTCGAGCCGGACAGTATGAATTTACGGCACTTCTTAATGGGCTTCCTTCCGGTAAGCATAAAGTAACTTTTTACGATTGGACGTTTACAGATATTCCCGGCTCTATGAAAACTTCCCTGGTGGAAGTGGGTCGTGTCAAAGTTCTCGATACCTCCCTTTGGAAAACGAAAAAGGAAACTTCCCCGGCTTCTCGTAAGAAATCTTCCAATGACCTGGAACGGATGCTGACAGCCGTCTATTTAACCGGGGAAGCAGCTCTATCCGAGTTAGGAAATATTCCTCAAGACCAGCTAAATGCAGAAAGAGTGGTTGCTTCTTCAGAAGATACCTCTTCTCTATCTTCTTCGAGGAAGGATCTGGAATCTTCCTATGCTTTTGGAGGTTTAAGGATTAGCGAGCATTTAAAAGATATGATCCGAAATCCTCGGCTGGGAGTTGGATTTATCCTGGTGGCTCTGGTTATTTCTTTCATCCTGGGTGCCTTACACGCTCTGACTCCGGGTCACGGTAAAACGGTAGTAGCGGCCTATTTGGTTGGGAGCAAAGGTCGTGTCCTCGATGCCATTATTCTGGGAACGGTGGTAACTTTCACCCATACCTCCAGTGTTATCCTGCTTGGACTTATTACCCTGTATGCTTCCCAATATGTGCTTCCCCAGGATATCTTCCCATGGCTAGGATTTCTCTCCGGTCTGTTAATTATGGGGATGGGTATCTGGCTCTTTATTAAACGACTCAAAAATCCTTTCGGACACGAACATACCCATCATCATGGGCATACCCACGATCATGAGCATTCCCACAGCCATGGATTCTGGGATCACGCCCATTCCCACGACCCAGGACATGATTATGAACATCATCATGATCACTCTATTCATGGGCATGATCACCCTCACAGGCATGATCAGGACCACTCTGAAGTTCACTCCCATCCCCAGGGGTCTTCAACGGATTCTGCTACCGTGGTTCAGACTTCTCCCCGAAAACCCGGGTTTTGGAACCTGCGCCGCAAATCTGAAGTTTCCTTCTGGAATCTTTTATCCCTGGGGGTCTCAGGAGGTATTGTTCCTTGCCCGGATGCTTTAGTGGTTTTGTTGATTGCTGTGGCTTTGAATCGTATTGCCTTCGGATTGGTTATTTTGGTGGCTTTTAGTTTGGGTCTGGCCTCGGTTTTAATTACGATCGGTATTTTAATGGTTCTGGCCAGACCTCTGTTGGATCGTTACACAGGTCACGGTACCTTTATGAGAAGGCTACCGGTGATCAGTGCATTTGTCGTCACCATCTTGGGCTTTATTATTGCTGTTAAAGCCTTAATGAGCGGTGGTGTCCTTACGATTAATTTGTAAAGATAGGACTATGGCAGACCTGGTTCGCTTTGCAGTCTCAATCAGCTCAGACCTCCTTGCGAAATTCGATAAACTCATCGAAGAGAAAAGTTATGTGAATCGCTCGGAAGCTATTCGGGATCTTATTCGTAACTATATCGTTGAAAGTGAATGGGAAAGTGATGAAGAAACGGTGGGTGTGGTCACTATCGTATATAACCATCATATCCGTGAGTTAACCGATAAACTGGCGGATATCCAACATGCCTACAACACAATGATTAATTCTGCGCTCCATGTGCATCTGGACTCCGATAATTGCCTGGAAGCCATCGTTGTGAAAGGAAAAAGTTCTGAGATAGAAAAATTCGCGTATAAACTCATCGGAATCAAGGGGGTTAAACACGGCCAGCTTACCAAAACCACCTCAGGTAAAGATATTTAAGAGCGTTTTGATTAACCTTGAATTTTTTGGATTAAAAGCTTGACAAAAAGAGATCTTCTTTAATAATTGTTAATACAAACATAAAATTTTTATGCTTTACAGAAATATAAAATCAGAAAACTTATGCCTGACTTTTTAGGAGGAAGATCTCTATGAAAAGTTTCGTTTATTGGAATAAGGTTTGCCGGTTCTGGTTTGGCTGGAGTTTTATCCTGTTCTTGATTATGGGATTAACCTCGATACCTTCCTTAGCAGTGGCAAAAAAGTTAAAGGTCGTGACGACGGTGGCTCCCCTTACCAATCTGGTTAAAAACGTGGGAGGGTCTCGGATTGACTTGCACGGAATCATTCCGGAAGGGACCGATTCCCACACCTTTGAACCTAGACCTTCGGACATCAGTTATATTGCTGCCGCGGATTTAATCATCCTCAACGGCTTACATCTGGAAACTCCCACAGAGAAATTAATTGAAGCGAATGGGAAACCCGGCGTGGTCGTGCTTAAATTGGGAGATAATACCATTACCGAAAAGGAATGGATTTTTGACTTCAGCTTTCCCAAAGAACAGGGGGATCCTAACCCTCACCTTTGGCTAAATGTTCCCTATGCCATGAGGTATGTAGAACTCATTCGGGATAAATTAATAGCCTTGGATCCCGAGAATAAAGATTTTTTTGCTAAAAATGCCGAGGTTTATCTGGAGAAACTGAAACAATTGGATAAGGAAATAGAAGCTGCCGTTCAGACTATTCCTCCTCAGAATCGAAAATTATTAACCTATCATGACTCCTGGGCTTATTTTGCCAGACGCTATGGGATGACCGTAATTGGGGCTATTCAACCGGCCAGTTTTTCAGAGCCTTCACCTCAGGAAGTAGCAAGGCTCATCGATCAAATTAAAAAAGAAAAGGTCCCTGCCATCTTCGGTTCTGAAGTATTTCCCAGCAAGGTCCTGGAGCAAATAGGTCGGGAAGCCGGAGTAAAGTATATAGATACACTGCGAGACGATGATCTGCCCGGTCCCGTGGGATCCCCTGAGCATACCTACATCGGTATGATGATCGAAGATGTGCGGACAATGGTTACTTCCCTGGGTGGTGGCCCCAAAGGCCTTGAAAAGATCGATCCGGCAGATCTTAATAATTAGAAATCAAAAATCAAAGGTGAGGGAAGGTGGGTTTAAAACCCGCCCTTACCGGGATAGCATATCTAGCCGGAAAAGGTATAAGTCTTAAAAGGAGAGGTTTAATAAATTTGGAGGCTAAAAAAAAGATGAACGGTCAACATCCGACAACGGACGGTGGACGGCGGACTTGGGTCAAGGAACGCCCGGTTATCGAATTGGTGGATGTTTCCTGTGGATATGATCATTCTCCGGTGTTTGAGAAGGTCGATTTAAACATTTATCAAGGTCAGTTTGCAGGGATCGTAGGTCCAACCGGATCTGGCAAAACAACCCTGCTTAAAGTTATTTTGGGTCTGGTTAAACCCTTACATGGGACGGTTACCGTTTTAGGCCAGCCGGTTCAAGGGAAGGCTCCTCCTTTCATCGGCTATGTTCCCCAATTAGAGAGTGTGGATTGGGACTTTCCTGTAACTGTAGAACAAGTAGTCATGATGGGGAGATATCGAGAGATGGGGATCTTACCATGGCCTAACTCCCGAGACCGTCGGCTGGTCTCAGAACTTCTGGAACGGCTCGGGCTGACGGCCTATGCAAAACGTCAAATACGAAATCTCTCCGGGGGACAGCAACAACGTGTTTTTCTTGCCCGGGCGCTTATCGGAAACCCCAAGCTGATTTTATTGGACGAACCGACGGCCGGTGTAGATCTCAAAACCCAACATGATATCTTACATCTGTTAACAGAAGTTAATTTAAAAGGGGTTACGATTCTTTTAACCACCCATGATCTTAATGCAATTGCCGCACATCTTCCCTGGGTTATTTGCTTTAATCAAAGGGTTATTGCCCAGGGGGCTCCTGAGGAAATCTTTACAACCGAAGTCCTGCGGCAAACCTATAACTCGGAGATGATGGTTATTAAGCAAGGTCCCCTTACCCTGATTGCCAATAGCGCTCTGGTGCTTAAATCCCATGAATAAAGAGTGGAAGTGCGGGAAGATAGGAGGGTGGGAGTCCGAATATTTCTTCCACCCCTTCTTCTTTCCCTCTCCCACTCTCCCGTTCTCCCATGGAATTTCTCCTGCATCCTTTCCAATATGAGTTCTTTCGCCGAGGACTCCTGGCCGCCCTCCTGGCTGGAGGACTTTGTGGACTCATCGGAGTCTATATTGTTCTAAGAAGAATGAGTTATATCGGCCATGGTTTATCCCATGCCGTTTTTGGGGGAGCGGTTATTAGCTATGTATTAAGTCTTAATTTTTATGTGGGTGCAGCGTTGTGGGGATTTTTAGCTGCGTTGGTGATTAACGAGGTTACGCGACGGAGAAAAATCGGAGCAGACGCCGCCATCGGGGTTGTTACCACCGCCAGCTTCGCCATGGGGGTCGCGTTGATCAGCCGGGCCCGAAAATTTACGAGGAACTTTGAAGCTGCTCTATTCGGTAACATTCTGGGGGTTACTTCCACCGATCTTGTGGTTATTCTCATAGTGACCCTGTTTGCAGCCATGGGAATTTTCTTTTTTTATAAACAGCTCCTCTTTAGCACCTTTGACGAAGAAGTCGCCAGGGTTTATGGAGTTCCCACCCGCCGGGTAAACACGCTATTTTCTCTCATCCTGGCCGCGGCTATTATTGCTTCCATGCAGGTCATGGGAGTCACTTTGATCGCTGCCGCCATCGTCACCCCGGCTATTACTGCCCGTCTCCTAACCGATAGCTTCAGTAAGTTGGTGGGTTTATCAATTCTGCTTGGATCTCTAACTGCTGTAGTAGGCATGTATCTTAGCTACTATCTGGATATTGCCTCCGGAGCCAGCATTGTTCTTTTTGCCTCCCTGGTATTTTCCGGAGTCCTGGGTTATAGCAGCTTTCGATCTCCCAGTCAGAAGGTCGTTCCTCGTTCCGTAAGTAAACGGGCTTCGGAATTATTGGAAGACTTATAACTTCCTTATTTATTCTTCCATCTAACCCCTGGAAGGGCCTAAAGATCAGAAAATGGGTTTTCCATCATTCATTTTTTTTTATTTATCTTTCTTAACGACCTTTCCTTATGAGAAAGGATGATCTGGATAGTAGGCTTCATCTAAAAGCTCAATAGGATGCATGACCTTCATAGCCAGGCCTCTCTTTTTAATCCCTACTTCCAGTTGGATTATACACCCCGGGTTGGCAGCGGCGAGGATGTCTGCCCGGGTTTTTGCCACGTTATCCATCTTTCGATCTAGCAGCCGCATGGACATGTCATAGTTTGTGATGTTATAAATTCCGGCACTTCCACAGCACCAGTCAGATTCTTTGAGTTCGACAAGTTCCAATGCCGGAATGAGCTGGAGGAGTTTACGAGGCTGTTTTCTAACCCTTTGACCATGGGCAAGATGGCAGGCATCATGGTAAGCCACCCGCTTGGGTATCGGATTTAAGGTTCCTCGAAGTCCACCATTAGCCTGTACCACATCGACCAAGAATTCATTGACATCCCATACCCGGCTACTGAAGATTCGGGCCCGCTCCCCATATTGCGGGTCGTCACCCAGTAAGAATCCATATTCTTTCAACATGGCTCCACACCCCGCCGCATTTACAATCACGTAATCGGCCCCGGAGCTTTCAAAGACCTGAAGGTTGTATTTGGCCATCTCTCGGGCTGTTTTAGACTCTCCGTTATGGACCTGTAAAGCTCCACAACATTTCTGCTCTTTGACCGTCAGGACTTCACATCCGTTCTCGGAGAGAACCCGAGCTGTTGCTTCATTCAAAGAAGCAAAACCGATATCTGTGATACATCCTAAGAGCAGAGCTACCCGATATCGCCTCTCCCCTTTGGGAGGGATGATCGAAGGAAGCGTGGAGCGGGATGATCGGTCGGACAGAACCGGGGTCATTTTTTCCAGTTCTCCTAAATTTCCCGGCAACAAACGGGTCAAATTGGATTTACGGAGGAGGGTTTGAAGACCACTTTTCTGATAAAATCGAAGTATCCAGGCTAACCCTTCCAGCCGTCTGGGATAAGGAAAGATTTTTTTCAAAAAGAGGGTTTTAAGAAGCTGCTCCAATTTGGGACGCTTCCAGTGTTCTTCCACATAAGACCTTGCACTTTCAATAATCTCTCCATATTTAACCCCCGAGGGACAGGCCGTTTCACAAGCTCTGCAATCCAGACAACAGTATAAATGTCCAACCAGTCTTTCTGTAACCGAAATTTTTCCCTCGGATAAGGCTTTGGCCAGGGCAATACGTCCTCGGGGAGAATCCATCTCTACTTCCAGTTCTGCAAAGGTAGGACAGACCGGCAGGCAAGTCCGGCATCTCACACACTTAAGTATTTCCCTTTGAACTTCAGGTGATAACAGGTCCATTTAAAGAATGTATGGGAGGTATGGGAGTGTGGGGGTATGGGGGTATAAGGGTGTGAGAGTATGGAGGTATGGGGGTATGGGAGAAATCCCCATTCCTATGCTTCCATACCCCCATACCTCCCCACTTCCCTACCTCCCA
Organism: bacterium; assembly: GCA_030550175.1. Taxonomy (GTDB): domain Bacteria; phylum Moduliflexota; class Moduliflexia; order Moduliflexales; family JAUQPW01; genus JAUQPW01. The sequence goes on along the minus strand of JAUQPW010000110.1, from coordinate 7,335 downwards.
ACTTTCCTACTCCCATCCTCTTACCTTAATTCCTAGTGCCTCCGGCCAGGATATCGACCAGTTCCAGCAAGGAGCGATCGATGGGTTTAATTTTGGTCCAAGTTTCTTCCAAGGGGGTCAAGACGATTTCTCCTTTGACTTCTCCAACCATGACATTTCTATGACCGGCAAGTAGAGCGTTTACTGCAGCCGAGCCTAGTTTACTGGCCAGGACGCGGTCTCGGGCTGTGGGGGAACCTCCCCGCTGAATATGCCCGAGCACACAGACCCGGTATTCGGTTCCGATACAGGCATTGACTTGTTGGGCTATCTGGAAAGCCCCTCCAGATTCCTTTCCTTCAGCTACAATAACGATACAGGCTTTTTTACCCCGTCGAATGCTTTTAAGAAGTCTTTCGCAAAGCTCATTGAGATCGGTTCTTGTCTCGGGAACTACCACAAACTCAGCACCTCCACCCAGTCCTACCTGGGCGGCAATAAAACCCGAAGATCTTCCCATCACCTCGACAAAGAAGACCCGTTCGTGGGAAGCTGCGGTATCTCGAATTTTGTCAATAGCTTCCAGGGCCGTATTGATGGCCGTATCAAAACCAATCGTCTCATCGGTTCCGTATACGTCATTATCAATGGTTCCGGGAACCCCCACGATGGGGACCTCTCCCTCTCGGGATAGCTCATAAGCTCCTCGAAAGGTTCCATCTCCACCGATGACAATAAGTCCTTCAATGCCTTCTTTTTGAATCATCTCAAAGGCCCTGGCTCTTCCCTCTGAAGTTCTAAACTCTTCGCATCGGGAAGTGCCCAGAATAGTTCCTCCTCGCTGAATGATATTGGCAACGGAACCGGTAGTCATTTTCATGAAATCCCCGGAAAGAAGACCAGTATAGCCCCGTCGAATTCCGATCACCTTGAGATTTTTGTAAAGGGCAGTACGAACAACGGCCCGGATGCAGGCGTTCATCCCAGGCGCATCCCCCCCGCTGGTTAAAACTGCTATTTTTTTCAAGTTGATTACCTTTCCTCCTTAATCCTTAAAATACCCGTTGATAATCAGCGGTTAATTCTGAAGCAGGATCGCTTTAAAGAAATAACCTCACTTTTTTTGTCTCTATCTCCCAAGGGAAAGGAACCGAGTAGAAAGTGTTCTGGTTCCTCTCTTTAGATTATGCTCTGAAAAGAAAGCCGTCAATATCCTCGGGCTCGGTTTCTGTCTGTAAAAACCTGTAGACTGAATCAGGTGGGTTTGCCAACATCTCATTTTTAAACCGGGTCAATCCTCAGGGATCTTAACCTGTTCAGTTGTAACTGGTGAAGGTAAAGATAGAACTTTTATAAGAACTTTTCCTCCCTTTGAACTTATAGTACTATATTATTTAGATATTTTTATCGGGTTTGAATCCGGCTTTTAGAGCAAAAATGAAGCAAAAAGAAAAAAACCGTACCGACTTTTTAAGTTAAATCCCTGGATTACTTTAATCCTATTAGTGGTAAATGCATACCTTCTTTAAGAAAACGATATGACCTTTAAGAAAAAGCTTTTACTTGCTTCCCTGATCATGATGCTTCCTCTGGTTTTCGTAGGAGGGCTATCGATCTGGACCTCTCAACATATCCACTCGGCTCTTCGAGATTTAGAACCGACCTATATCCAGACGCTTATTTTGGGAGAGATAGAAGCCACCGTTAACCGACAACTTAAAGAGATTTCTGATTATCTTACGGAAGGAGATACCGATGCCAGAGAAGAACTGATCAAATTCCATCAGATTTTAGCGGAAAAAATAGAGGACTTGAAAAGGCTCACCCCTCCATCCGGCGAAGTCCGTGATATTGAAAATCTGGAAATTCTTTATCTGCAGATCGATAGAGAAACTCAGGAGATCCTCTCCCTTTATGACCTGGGTGAGAAGGAAAAAGCAATCGAATTAATGGAAAAAGTCCTGGAACAAATGACTCTAGAAGCCTTTGAAAATATCATTCAGAAACTTATCCGGGTTTCTAAACAGTCTTCCCTAACTGCTCTCCAGACTATTAAGCGTATCGAAAGTGACTCCTGGATTGTTCTGGTCATAGGGATCCTTTGTTCCTTGATTTTTGGAATTATCGCAGCGGCCTTTATTTCTATTAACATTTCTCGACCCATTGAAGAGCTCAAAAAAGCTACAGAGATTTTTGGGGAAGGCCATTTGGAGTACGAAATTCCCCTACGGACCCAGGATGAAATAGGGGCTTTGATCGATTCCTTTAACAAAATGGCCAAAAAACTTAAAGAATTCCAGGAACACCTGACCCGAACCAACCTTGACTTACAGGTTAAAATAAAAGAACTCGAACTGGCTCAAAATCAACTGATTCAGTCCGAGAAGCTGGCCTCCATTGGACAGATGTCGGCCACCGTAGCCCATGGGATGAGAAATCCGCTGGCCAATATTCGGGCGGCTGCGCAGGTAAGTTTGCGGGAATTAAACTCCAATAACGGAAGCCTGGAAGAAAACCTCAGGGATATTATCTCCCAGGTTGATCGACTGGAGAAGAGGATCAGCCACCTACTGGATTTTACCCGGCCGTTTCCTTTTAATCCCTTTAAAGAAAACATCAACACCCTTTTGGGCCATCTGATTTCTACCTTTCAAAACCAGTTCGCCGAGCGGGGAATCTCTCTGGAAACGGATCTGCAAGGGGATCTTCCGGAGATTTTCCTGGACCCTGTCCAGATGGAGCAGATTTTATCGGAGATTATTTCAAACGCCTTGGAAGCGATGCCCACCGGTGGAAACCTGCTCATCCGATCTCAACTCACTTCATCGGAGCCTTCCCAGCCTGACTCTGGAGAGGCTTATATTCAGATTGAATTTCAGGATACGGGCGAGGGAATTCCAGAGGAAGCTTTACCCAGAGTCTTTGATCCTTTCTTTACGACAAAAGTCGACGGCAGTGGATTGGGTCTGGCTTTTGCACGGAAAGTAGTTGAAAGGCATGGGGGCCAAATCCGGATAGAAAGCAAATACCGTCATGGAACCCATGTAAAGATCTTATTGCCGGTTAAATCTTAACCGGTTAAGGTTAGACTTACAAATCTTCTCTCCGAGAAACCGGATTCTCTGGAGATTTTCAGATGGGCTTTGAAGAGGTAAGGGGTTATCGGTATGTCTTTTACCATATTGGTTATCGAAGATGAGAAAATGCTGGCTAAATCTATCCAGAAATTCTTATCTGGATACGGTTATGAAGCCCTGACCGCCGAGGATGGAGAGTTGGGGTTAAAACTCGCCCGGGAAATGAGGCCGGATCTTGTCTTTCTGGATATGCGTTTACCTAAAATCGAGGGCATGGAACTCTTAAAGAAAATTAAAGAGCTGGATCCTTCGATCTATGTCATCGTAATAACGGCCTATGGATCTATAGAAAGTGCCGTTGAAGCCATGAAATTGGGTGCCTATGACTATATCAGGAAACCTGTAGATCTCGATGAATTAAAGCTTTTAGCGGATAGAGTTCAGGAGATGGTTAGGCTCCGGCAAGAACTCAGCTACTATCGGGACCGGGCTTCCAAAAGATTTGGGTTGAGAGATATTATCGGTCAATGTGAGAAGATGCAGTTGGTTCTCAAGAGAATCGGGCAAATTGCCGAGTTGGATATAGGAAAAGGCGGTGAAGCTTTAACCGTGCTGATCACAGGAGAAACCGGAACCGGCAAGGAGTTAGTAGCCAGGGCCATTCACTATGCCAGCCGTAGGGCCCAGGGACCTTTTATAGAAGTTAATTGTACGGCTATTCCAACCAACTTGCTAGAAGTAGAGCTATTCGGTTATGAAAAGGGAGCTTTTACAGATGCCAAAACCTCTAAAATGGGTTTATTCGAGGCGGCCGATCAGGGAACCCTTTTCTTAGATGAAATTGGAGATTTAGATCAGAGTCTACAGGGTAAACTGCTGAAAGCCATAGAAGAAAAAGTGGTTCGGCGAATAGGAGGATTAAGGGACCGACAGATAGATGTAAGAATCCTGGCGGCTACCAATAAAGATCTGGATAAAGCTTTAAGGGAAGGGTCTTTCCGAAGAGATCTTTACTATCGATTGAAGGTATTAACCATCGACCTCCCTCCTTTGAGGGAACGAGGAGAGGATATCCTCCTGCTGGCCCAGTATTTCCTTAAAAAATTCAGTGCCCGATACAATAAATCAATGAAAAAACTCTCAGAACGGACCCTAAAAGTTCTAACCACCTATCCCTGGCCTGGTAACGTACGGGAGTTGAGCCATGTCTTAGAAAGAGCCGTCTTGTTGGTGGATAGCGAAGAAATTCAACCGGAGCATCTGGGGTTGGGTTCCTTGAGTCAGGTTAAAAATTTAGCAGCCCAGATAAACCTGGAAGAAGAACCGGTTATAAACTTCCCGCCGGGGGGGATCATATTGGATCAACTGGAACGGCAAATTATTCTACAAGCCCTTAAGCATACCAACTGGAACCGTGTTCAGGCTGCTAGACTCTTGGGATTGACCCGAGATACCCTTCGATATAGAATGGAGAAGTTTGGAATCACTCCCCCTGAATCCGGTGTGTGATTTCCCCCACCGGGGGATTTGACCCATCTTTTTTCTTCCTTTGGATAGAAACCTCAAGCCGATTATTTTATCTTCTAAGCCCTTAAAATAGCAGATCTTAAACCAAAGTCTCTCTTTACTCCAACCCCTCACATCCAGATTGGTATAGACCCTGCTTCTTAAGCTGTTCAGAGTTTTAACCGGCTTAAATTTCCGGCTATTCCTCCGTATACCCGACCAGCAACGATCTTTGAGGGGAATGTCTTATACCAGGTCGGTATCGAAATGGGGTGTAAAGCCTGGCTTCCGCCAGGAGCTATCAACAGGTTGCCCCACTGGGGCTAACCTTCTTATCCTGGCGCGTATGGGGGAAAGGGGAGTGAAGTGGTGAGATGTCCGCACTTCCAAGTAGGGAGGTCAAGCTTTTTACCTTATTCCGGCGTGATGGGGATTAGGTTAGAAAAAACCTGGGGAATGGATAAGATACGACCTATTCAATCAGAATCGGTATTAGCCGGCAATGCCGAAGAGATTCCTTTGGGAAATACGTGGGTAATGTCTATCTAATCATAGCAGGGGTTTTAAGAAGCAGAATAAAACCAAAGTGGCGAAGGAGGTAAAGGATGATAGGAGTTCTGAAGCGAGCTTTTCTTAAAAACGCAGTTCTTGCAGGTTTTTGGGTCTTCACTTTGAATCTAAATCTACAGATGGGTTGGGCCAATCAGATAGATCCTCTCTACGTTTCTCTGAAATTGTCACCGCATAATCCCCCGCCCCGGATAGGGTTAAAACTACCTGAATTTTACCTTTCCCAAGCGCCTGTTTCTTCGGAAGTTCCACCAGGATCGGTTTCTCCTCAAACTCCAGAACTCTCTCCTCCCCCTTCTCCAACTCCTCAACCACGGGGGTTTTTTCAAACCCTGAACCCAGATATGCGGGTGGAGGTGAATTTCATCGGGAATAAAACTTTTAACGGAGGTGAAGAAGGCAATGAAGAGGAAGAAGACGAAGAAGGTTTAAATACCCTTCGAGATCGATTTACCCTCAAGGAGGTGGAACTGGGTTTACAAGCTGCTGTGGATCCTTATGCCCGAGCCGATGTCTTCTTCTCAGGGGAGGATCTTCTGGGTGATGAAAGCAAGGTGGAGATAGAAGAGGGGTTTTTAACTCTCCTGCGGCTCCCCCTCAACTCCCAGGTTAAGATCGGGAAGTTTAGGTCTTCGTTTGGAGAGTTTAATGACGGAGATCCAGAAGACGAATTTCCCTTTGCGGACAGACCTCTGGTGATAGTCAACTTTTTCGGAGAAGAGGGAGATGTTGAAACAGGGATCAATTCAAACTTTGTCATTCCGAATCCCTGGGATATTCCCATGTTGTTTTGGTTCGGCGTTTTCAATGGAGACAACGAAGTGGCTTTTCATGGTGGTGAAGCAAGGGAACCAGCTTTCTTTACCCGCTTCGAGCTTTTCTCAGAATTAGGACCTGCTACCGGGCTCGAACTGGGGTTTTCCTTTATTACCGGTCCTAATGACCCGGAAGGAAAGTTCCGGACCACTATGGAAAATGCCCATTTTGAACTGGAATGGAAACATCCCCTTTATGGCCAATACAGATCTCTTACTTTATTCGGTGAACTTTATATAAGCCAAAAAGAACAACCCGATAGCACCGAAAACAGTTTTGGTCTTTATACCATTGCTGAGTATCAGTTGAGCCGTCGTTGGTTTATCACAGGCCGTTATGACTATTCTCAGCTGCCGGAAGATAGTGATTCTGAGGAATGGCTTGTAGGTGGTGCTCTAACTTTTCAACCGAGCCGGTTTAGTCGATTTCGTTTTCAATATAATCATATGGATAGTAACTTTGATGAACCCAAAGATGAGCTTTTCTTCCAACTCCTCTTCATCATAGGGTTTGAGAGACCTGAACCGTTTTGAAAGGTATGGAAGTGTGGGAGTGTGGGAGTGTGGGAGTGTGGAAGTGTGGAAGTGTGGAAGTGTGGGAATGACTATACTCCCATACTCCCATACTTCCATACTCCCATACCTCCATACTCCCACACTTACTTTTTCTAAGCTATGAAATCTAACCGATTAAATATCGCTTTAGCTCTGACCTTTCTTTTGGCCCTGCTAGGAGGATCCCCTCAACCGGCCCTCACCGCTAAAACCCTCAAAATCGTTACCAGTACCACTGACTTCGCCGCCATCGCCAAAGAAATCGGAAAAGACCGAGTCGAAGCCTTCTGCCCCTTCAAAGGTTACCAGGAACCTGAGCTTTGGGTGGAAGAAGTTTTCCCCAGTTGGATGCTTAAAGCCGCCAAAGCCGATCTTTATATCCGCATAGGTCTTATGTCCGATGTGTGGGCCGATGTCCTCATCGAAGGGTCTCGAAATAAGAAGATCTTTCCAGGGGAAGCTGGGTATGTGGATGCTTCGGTGGGCATAGAGGTGTTAGATGTTCCCACCACCAAGGTAGATCGGGCTCAAGGGGAGATTCATCTACAGGGTAATCCCCACTATTTGTTAGATCCGCTTAATGCCAAGATGGTAGCCGATAACATTCTGCAGGGATTGTTAAGGGTATCGCCGGAGGATGGGGAGTATTTCAGAGCCAACGCGGAGGATTTTAAGGCTCGGATTGATCAGGCGATGCAGCGTTGGCAGGAGGCTGCTCGGCCTTTGCAGGGGGCCAAATTTGTTTCTTACCATGAGACGTGGACGTATTTAGCTCGGAGGTTTGGTTTTAAGGTGGTAGGGTATTGTGAGCCCAAGCCTGGGGTGCCTCCGAC
>JAUQPW010000012.1 GCA_030550175.1 bacterium | reverse complement strand
GGCATTCCCATAAAGAAAGCCAGAGGTGCGACCAACAAAACCGTTATGGCAATTTTAACCCCACTATCATACACGATGAAATACTGGAAGATAAATTTTAAAGTCAGAAAATATACCAACGAAATTCCAACCATGACCAAAATAGGGATGGAGGGTTTGGAGAACTTCTCCGAATAAAAACTTCCCAGGCCTGAAAAGAGCAAGAAAGAAAAGATGATGACAGAAATTGCATAAATAGGATTTGCCAAAAACAGAATAAATTTTTGAATATAAATCATCTCCAGAAATAGAAATCCAAGTCCTAAACAACCAAAGTAAATGAATACTCTCAACTTATAGATTCCCAATGTAGAACCTGTGGGTAACCGGAGTAAGGGAAGGATGATCAGAATGAAACTCACCGGCACACTCTGAATTAAAGCGGCAATGAGGATGATATATCCCCATTCTATAAAGGGTATCCATTCCCTTCCCATGGAGGCTATTAAAGTAGGTAAGGCCTTCCATTTAAAGAAATGGAAAAAATAGGGTTGATTGTCGGTCGCAGGCTTTATGTTAAAAAGATAATCCTGATAAAACTTCTGCCGATCTCCGAACAGAATTTTTTGAACCCCGTGGTAGTGATGGGGTAAAGGAAGCTGGTTATATTTGTTATCATCTGCCTCGGTGATACCTGGAAAATAAACTGTATCGAAAAGCCGGGTTTGACAGAATTCTTTAACTCTGGCTATTTCTTCCCCGGAGAAAGGTAACGGGCTGACCAGAAGGGTGGCCGTGGCCCAGCTTCGGATTAGAATGAGGTGTCTGGGAATTTCCGGAACTCCCATTTCCTCCAAAGCCTGTACGGCGGTGGCAAAAACTTTTAGATTATCCCTGGGAGGGAGTTTAATCCAGCGGGTTATAGACAAAATCCCGTTAGGAGTGAGTCGCTCTAAATATTTTTTAAAGGCTTCGACCGTATAAATATAGCTTTCATTCAACGCATAAACTCCGGCCGATGAGGCACTAAAAGCATCCAGGAGGGTTACTTGAATAAGATCGTAAGCGTCTGACGTCGATTCCACATAACTACGGGCTTCGGCTATTTTTACCTGAACCTGGGGTAAGGTATAGATCCCCCGGGTAAAATCTTTAAAAGGCCCGTTTACCAGATCCACGATCTGTCGGTTAAGTTCAACGGCATGGATTTGCCCGGATCTGTGGTAAAGGGCTGTTAGAACATCGGTCCCTCCTCCCGCTCCCAGTATCAAAACTTTATCGGGAGAACGAACGTGATAAGCCAGAGCAGAGGAAATATAATCCAGATATTGCAGGTCGGAGAGATCTTCCTTAAAGTGTGTCATAGCTCCTGCTTCAGAGGCATCAATATAAAGGCCCAATTGGGGCGGAGGAGCCTGGGTATATTTAAGACTGAGTCCTGGAGCATAGCGAATGGCAGGACTTTTGACCACATCTATCAAACCCAAAGGCCCATGAGTCTCTTGAACGATTTCGGCATAGGGAAGATTCAAGGCTATACTGAGACCTTTGTACTGGGAAATACGTAATCGAAGTGGAACGGTATATAAAAGGCCAACGGTTCCCAGGAGAAGTAAAATAATCCAAAAGGGGCGGAGGGAGGTGTGGGGGAATGGGAGTGTTCTTACCCTTTCCTTTTCCCCTTCTCCTTTTAGAGGAAAGGAAAAAGCTGCAGCCAGAAGGGCTGACCCGGAGATCACGTAAAGAATACGGAGGGGGTGTAAAAGATAGAGGAGCAAAACCGAGGTAAAAGCCCCTGCTCCAGAACCCAGTAAATTATAGAAGTAAATCTGACTGATCTTTTCGGGATATTTAGAAAAAGCCATTCCAATGCAGGTAGCTCCAAAGAAGAAAGGAATAAATAGAATCAGGTAGTACGCCAGCAGGTAGAGATACTGTTTTTTATCCCAAACGATAAGGAAAGGATCGAACGGAATTTTTTGACTTATCCAGAAGCCTATGAGCATGGAAAGGGAAAACAGGTAAGCAAAAACAAAGTAATAGATGGAAAAAGCCTTCTTCAATTGATTTTGAAAGAGGGAGATAAAACTGCCGCTGACTCCAAACCCAAGCAGGGCAATACTCATCACCAGGTAAGCAAAGTGATGCCATTGGGTAATGGAGAAAATTCGCATGAAAATTATTTCATATGTTAAGATGGAGAGGGAAATGAGGAAGATGGTGGGGTACAACATAATTTTGGTATCCTGTTTCTAGTTTAGATGGCCTTAATCCTTCCCTATCCAGCTAATGCGGTCCCAATAGGGGCACAAACATGACCGGTAGAATATTTTTAACAGTAATCTCTCCATTCTCCAGCTTTCGCACCAGCATTAAGTTTTGGGTTTGAAAAGGGTTTCCCACCGGAATAACCATCCGACCGCCGGGTTTGAGTTGCTGGATTAGAGGAGGAGGAATATGATTAACGGCTGCTGTAACTATGATCGTATCGAAGGGTGCATGTTCTTCCCATCCATAATAGCCGTCACCTATTTTAACTTCCACCTGGTTATAACCCAGTCTTTTTAAGCGATCTCGAGCTTTTTCCCCGAGTTCCTGAAAGATCTCGATGGTGTAGACTTGCGCGTCAAGTTCTGCCAGAACGGCGGCTTGATAGCCAGAGCCGGTTCCAACTTCCAGAACAACATCTCCGGGTTTTACTTCCAGAAGCTGGGTCATTAAACCCACAATATAGGGTTGAGAGATCGTTTGTCCCTGCCCAATAGGTAAGGGTCGATCTTCGTAAGCCTCCTCCCAAAGATCCCTGGACACGAACAGGTGGCGGGGGACTTTGCGCAGAACCTTCAGAACCTGTTCATCCCGTATACCTCGCTCGAATAGCTGTTCCCGAACCATCTTTTCCCTCCTTATTTGAAACTTTTCATCTTCTTGTTCCTGATAGGGTTCCGAGCCATCTGAGGATTGCTCGGAAAGAAAAGCGTTTGCAGGAGGTTCTTCGACATGCTGGATGGCCAGGAACAAAACAAGGTTGAAGATCGTTAAAAATCTTTTCATTTAAGGACTCCTCAATGTTACCTCGGGAAGGTACCATCCCTCCCATTCACGTCGCCACCAGGTACCTTCGGTGCGCCGGGTAGTAAAATCGGTGAAGTGATAGTTATAAAGCGCAGCTCGAACGTAACGGGGTGGTGCGTTAGGGAAAGGGTTTTTATCTAAAAGCGCGAGCACTTCAGGAGATCCACGTAGCAATTGCGCCATGAAATTCATGAACCAGGGATTATGGGTATAGCTTCCCAATGCTGCAAACCACATCTGCCAATCCAGACGGGGTTGATGAGGAGCTACCCAAAGCGGCGCGCGCTTTACATCTCCGGGTTTATATTTAAATTCGTACGTAAGCCATCTCTTCCCATCCTGGCTCCCTTCCACGATAATTTCGGGCCGTGATGTGGTCATAATGGCAAACAATCCATAGGGATTTACCAGGCGGAGTGGGGCTACTTCCATAAGAATTTCTGCAACCGGTTCCGGTAAGTTTCCCCGGGGTAGAAACAGGCCTATCATTTGAAGTCCGCTTATGAAAAGAATCCCAACGGCCAGGATAACCATCAGAAAATCCTTGAAGGAAGATTTTTTCACCGTCTTGCCAGGAGGATCCGTTGAGTTGATGGCCGGGGCGGATAGGGTTATTAATCGACCCCTGACTCGCCCGGGAAGAAATCGACCTAAGAAGGTATCATCCAGTAATAACAGGCATAGGGTGAGGGTAAGAAGGTTAAAAAAAGCATAATTTCCGGTCATCAGAATGCATACCTGTAGAAAAGCCAACAATCCGGCCCCTATAAGTCGTAGTTGCCGGGTCGCAAAGATCAAAAAAGGAACAACCAGTTCGATGATAAACATAACTATAACTGAAATTTTTTGAAACCAGGCGGGTAACTGATGCATATACCAGGCAATGGGAGTTGGCAAGGGTTGAGTTTCGTAATGATATTGGAGGGTCGTCAGATTACGCCAGGTCGGATCCCCACTGGCCAGCTTTACAACCCCGGAAGAGAACATTAGGCGAAACAAAAGCCATCTCAGTAGCCATAAAATGATGAGAGGGGGAGGGGATTCAGGGGAAAAGGCAGGTAAGAGTTGAAGCGGTGCAAAAAAAATAGCCAGAAAACCGGTTTCCAGAAGTAAAATATCCCACTGAAAAGACAAAAAGTCTTGACCAACGGTCACGAGCGATAAATAAAACATCCAGCATAAGACCAGCGCGGGAACCGTTAAAATCCCCATAACTACAAAGATCGAAAAAATAGCTCCTCCCAGGCATAAAAATTTTAAAAAGGCATCACTTCCATTCAACCAGGCCAGGGTAGGGAAAAACCAGTAGCCTGAAAGGCCAATTTGTTTCTTGACCTCCTGTAAAAAGAGATAGGCCGGTAAAATTCCATGGCTACCTATCAATCCGGTTACCTGCGCCCAAAGGGATATAAAGGCGATGAAGTAGATAATACCCAACAATCTTAAAAATAACCAGCGGGTAAATAGGTAAGAAGCAGGTTCTACAGGCTTTTTCCAGGGAGTTTTTTTAAACTTATGGAAAAGGTGTGAGAATTGCATAACTTAAATAAAGTTTTCTAAAAAACAACCTGAAAACAATCCAAAGTGTCAAAGACTATGATTTTCATGGTAAACCCTAAAGGATAAATTAGTCAAATGATATATTTTTGGAGTACCTGTATCCGTTTAACAGATGAGGTCAGGCATCTCCTAATCCTACGTATGAGAAATAGGGGGATATCTCCACAGGGATGGCTTCATGGAGTTTATCCGGAGGTAGCCAAGGGCCTGTCATGACACGCAGACGAAGATGTTAGCTTTCGAAATAGTACTTTTTACTTTGACAACCTTCAGAGATATGATATATCACTTCGGCACAATTCAGAGAGCTTTATATTATCCTAAAGGACATGTCATTGCGGAAAAGTTTCGATGAAGCAATAACACGATCCCTTCTGAAGATTTGAAACTATATGGTACTTGATATTGCCCAAAAAATTGCAACAGAACTTAATCTCAAATCTCATCAGGTTGAGAATGTTATCAAATTATTGGACGAGGAAAACACCATTCCTTTTATTGCCCGATATCGGAAGGAAATGACCGGAGAGCTGGATGAAGTGCAATTGCGTCAGATTGATAAGCTTTTAAAATACCTTCGTCATCTCCAGGTTCGGAAGGAAGAAGTTCTTCGCCTTATTCAGGAGCAGGGAAAACTGACCCCGGAGCTGAAAGAAGCAATTGAGAAAGCGGAGAAGCTTCAAGAAGTCGAAGATCTTTACCTGCCTTACAAGCCTAAACGGCGGACTCGTGCAACTATTGCTAAAGAGAAGGGGTTGGAGCCGTTAGCTCAACTGATTTTACAGCAACAATTAGAGATGGGGACTCCGGAAACCGTTGCCGGGTCTTTTGTTAATCCCGAAAAAGGAGTTCCGAATCCCGAGGAAGCGCTCAAGGGCGCTATGGATATTGTAGCCGAGATTATTTCAGATGATGCGGAAGTTCGAAAGCAGGTCCGGGCGATTACAAAAAGTAAAGGAGTTCTCCGATCGACCCGGAAGGAGAAGACCGAAAAAGAAGATTTAACAGAAGCGGATGTCTATCAGATGTACTTCGATTATCAAGAACCTGTTAAGACGATACCGCCCCATCGCCTTCTGGCCATTAATCGAGGAGAAAAGCGTGGGGTTCTCCGGGTAGCTCTTCAAGTACCGATTGAAGAAGTTCTTCAAGCTATAGAGGCCTTGTATGTAAAAAATCGTAAAAGTATTTTTACCCCTTACCTTTTAAATGCCATTCAGGATAGTTATAAACGACTGATTGCCGGCTCCATAGAGACCGACATTCGGGCCGAAGCTACCTTGATTGCCGAAGAACACGCCCTTAAAATTTTCTCTTCCAACTTAAAAAACCTTCTTCTTCAACCGCCGGTTCGGGACAAAGTGGTTTTGGGAATCGATCCAGGATATCGAACAGGCTGCAAAGTGGCCGTAGTCGATGAAACTGGAAAACTTCTCGCTACCGCCACTATTTATCCCCATCCACCCCAATCAAAAGTCGAAGAATCCAGGAAGACTCTGGAAGCTTTGATTGTACAACATAAGGTAGATGTTATTGCCATCGGCAATGGTACGGCCAGTCGGGAGACCGAGGTTTTTGTTGCCGGCCTTATCAAAGGTCTTCAACGTCTGGTTAAATATATCACCGTGGATGAAGCAGGGGCTTCCGTGTATTCAGCCTCGGAAGTAGCGGCGGAGGAATTTCCGGACTTGGATGTAAGTTTGCGGGGTACTATCTCCATTTGTCGGCGGTTACAAGATCCTCTGGCGGAGTTAGTCAAAATTGATCCTAAATCTATTGGAGTGGGTCAGTATCAACATGATGTGGATCAACGACTTCTTTCCGAGGCCCTGGACGCCGTTGTAGAGTCCTGTGTGAATTATGTGGGAGTGGATGTCAATACGGCTTCTGTTTCTCTCCTGAAGTATGTTTCGGGTATCACCACAGCCATAGCTAAGAATATCGTGCAGTATCGAAATACCCATGGAAAATTTACTTCCCGGGAGGAATTGAAACAGGTTCCTCGTTTGGGTGAGCAAACCTTTGTTCAGGCCGCCGGATTTCTACGTATCGCCAGTGGAACTAATCCTCTGGATAATACTCCCATCCACCCGGAATCTTACGAAGCCACCCGGGGACTTTTAAAACACCTGGGTTTGAAACTGGAAGATCTTAATAATAAGGCCCATCTCATTGCTTTAGCTACCAACCGAAGAAGTCTGGATTTAGTCAAGGTTGCCCAGCAACTCCATGTCGGACTTCCCACCCTGAAGGATATCCTGACTGCTCTGGAAAGACCTGGACGTGATCCTCGAAGCGATCTACCTTTGCCTGTATTCCGGAGCGATGTCATGGAGATAAGCCAGTTGAAAGTGGGTATGGTGTTAAAAGGAATCGTAAGGAATGTGGTGGATTTTGGGGTTTTTGTCGATATTGGAGTCAAGCAAGATGGACTCATTCATATTTCGGAACTATCCCACAAATATATCAAACATCCCATGGATGTGGTTTCTGTAGGACAGGTGATTGATGTAAAGGTGATTAACATCGATGAACAACGAGGCCGGATCGGCTTAAGCATGAAATTTTGATAGGTACAGGAGGATGGGGAAGTGGAATCATACTTCTTCTCCCATTCTCCGTATTCCTTTTCTTAGTAACTGGAAATCTGAGTTCCTTTTATTTTTAAGCGAGTGGTCTGATTTTCTTTTATGATCACCTCGGTAGATATCGGAAAACCCGAGAGGTTTTCAGGACTGGTTTCAATCTGAAGTCGATATCTGCCTGGAGAAAGATTATGGAGTATAAGGGTCCCTGCACGAATAGACTGCCGGGCTACTACTTCGTTTTTGGCATTATAGAGGGTATAAATATAGGAGGTGAAAGGGGAACGGAGGGCAATCTTCCTGGGTTCTTCTCTTTGTATCGTTCTAAGAGATCCTTTAGCCGTCAAATTAGCCACGCATTCCAGTTGTTTTCGGGTTTCATCATCGGGTAAGGGGCCCACCACTCGAATGAAAGGTTTTTCAATCCCGCTGGCCATGACCTGAGAGATGACCTGGCAGAGGTTTCCCGAACAGGTTTCTTTTCCATCTGTGATTAACAGGATGATTTTACGTCCTTCCAGTTTTTCCAGGTCTTCTTTGGCCTTCATAATTGAAAAAGCCACAGGAGCCATTCCACCTCGGGTCTTGAGGGATCGAACCTTCTCGCGGAGGGTTGCTACATCCTCTTTCCCAATGGGGATCAGGAGTTCTGTATCCTGACAATTTTTTGCCTTCTGGGAAAACCGGGAACCATAAACACGCAATCCAAAGCTTGGATTTTGGAACCGTTTGGTTATTTCCTGAATAGCCTTCAAGGTTTCTTTCTTGGCTTCTTGAAACCTGGTTTTTACCTTCTCGTCCTTTGTCAGCATGCTTCCAGATGCTCCCACAATAACTTCAACGTTCACCTTGGGGGGAGAACCTGTCTTCTTTTCCAAGGTCTTAAGCCTTTTTATTCCACTTAGCTCCTCCTCATTATCCTGGAAGGAAAGGAACAATTTACCGGAAGGAGGTATCTTACTGAAGAGGGGAGGTTTACCGGTTGGAAAGGTTTGAGTACAGCCCATCAGGAGGAACAGAATAAAACTCGTCAGGCATACCGTGACTCTGAAAGAATCTGCCCATCTCCACCATTCCATAGACTTTTCATTCTACGCTAGAGTCCGGCTAAATCTTTTTTAATGACCCTGGTCAGGTCTTCTACTTTAGTTTCCCAGGATTTCCCATCCATATCTTTATTTTTCGCACAAGGAAGGGCAGGTATTCGGCTGATAATCAACAACGCTTTTTGCTCATCTCCGCTCAACCTGGCCTTAAGTCCAGAGGTCCATAAACTTCTACATTTATCCATAGAGAAAGTAGATGACCTGGATATTCCGGCTTCTTCTATAGAATTTGCAGAGTTAAGGCCCAGGGGCGATATCCCTGCGCCGGTCCCAGATTTAGCCATTTTAATCGATTCCGGAGATTTATTTCCTTGAATGGTTGGTTGGGTCTCAGGTCGTAGGGGTGAAATCACTTCATTACTGCTTTCTTTGCCGGGATATTCCGTTGAAGCTGAAAGTATCCCAGATTCCTTTTCCTTTGAAGTTAGGGATTGGAGTTGTTCTAGAGGAGCCTCTGCAAGCTTACTGTTTAAAGGATCCTCCCTCAACGGTAGGGTGGAAGGTGAGGACGGAGCCATTTCTAGCTTATTTTCTCCATTTTGGGGAAGTTGTTCCTTTAGATCAATAAAGCCTTTGGTTTCAGGGATATTCTGATTAAAAATTTCCGTCTTTCCCTGAATCTGTTTAATCTGGTCTTTCAACTTAAGAGAGACGGCTCCGGTTATAAAATACAGAACAATAACCAAACCTATAATCAGGTTTTGCTTGGTTCGAAGAGACTTTTTAAGACCCTCGATTTGATCGGTCACCTTCTCCAACGGATCCGGTTCAAGGGGGAACAAAAAATCCTCTTCTGTTTCCTCCCCGGAGTTTGAAAAACCTCCGGCGGCTAATTCAGAGTGGAAAAGTTCTGACTTGGTTTTCAGGGTATTCAATTTGCTTTCAAACTTGTCGATTTGACTTTTTAGCTGGGTAATTAATTGGTCTTTAGCCAGGATTTCGGCTTTAAGTCTCTCCAACTCAGTAGGTGGTCCATTTGATTTCATGGCTTCTTCTCCTAGTCTATTCTTCCACCTGCTTCCAGGTGAGATTATCCACGATTTTTCCTTATTTATTTAGCTCTTTAAACTAATTGAATGAGAATGTCAACTTGAAATTTTCGAATAAATTAACAAAAAACCTCTTGAGGGAACTTTGAAAAAGGAATTTAGTCTAATTAGACATGAAAAGCTTAAAATCCCGTAAACTTTCTTCAGAAGCACCTACAGATAAAATGTTAAAACGTTATCTTCAAGAAATTGGGAATATCCCTTTAACAACCCGAGAGGAGGAAAAAAAACTCGCCGAGGAAATCAAAAAAGGTAATCAGCAAGCCCTCAACCGTTTGGTTGAAGGTAATCTCCGATTCGTTGTCAAAGTAGCCCAGGATTATGTGGGATATGGACTGTCTTTTGCGGACTTAATCACCGAGGGAAATTTAGGTTTAATTGAAGCAGCTAAACGTTTTGATCCTTCCCGAGGAGTTAAGTTTGTTTCCTATGGGGTTTGGTGGATTCGGCAGTCCATTTTACGGGGCTTGTCTGAGCAAAGCCGGACGATTCGGTTACCCATCAAGCAAGGAGATCTCCTTGCTAAATTGAATCGAATTTATCACGAATATATCCAGGAGAAAGGAGGTCAAGAACCTTCCCTAGAAGATTTGGCAGATCGGTTGGGAATGAAAGAAGAGCAACTCCGACAAATCTTAGAAGTTGCCAGAGAACCTTTATCCCTTGATGCCCCGATGATGGAGGATGATAATGCCACGCTCATGAATATCATTAGCAGTAAGAATAACCTGGGACCCGAAGAAACTTTAGTTAATCTTACCTTAATCGAGGAGCTTAACAAACTCCTGAATGAGATGAATCCCAGGGAAGCCCTGATTCTAAGGTTAAGATACGGAATCGGGGAAGAAGGTCCTATGACGCTGGAGCAGATAGGGAAAAGGTTAAATCTGAGTCGGGAACGAATCCGACAGATAGAGCAGCAAGCTAAAGCAAAACTAAAAAAGCGTGCCTGTGCTAAAAGTCTTGGAGATTACTTAAACTGAGATAAATAATAAATTTCAGAAAAATTTATAGACTTCGAGAGTTGACAGTTGAGAAATCTTGATAGTATATTCCTATTGAGAAGAGGTAGCTAAAGTTATGCCCTCCTGAGAAGGGACTTACAGGGCTGACTGTCCTGTTCGCCAACGGGTTCCCCTAAGCTGACCAAGAGGGAAAGTCCAGCGGCAGGTACGGTTAGCCCTTTGATTTTTGCAGGTATCCTGCTAAATCGATGAAACTATTCTTACCTATTTCTGATTGCTTTGTCAAGTTTATTTTTGTGTCTCCATTCAAATATGTCCTTTACGGAGAAAATTAAGACCTATGCAAAGTCTCTAGGCTTCGATCTTGTGGGAGTTTCTCCTGCAGAGGTACCTTCCCCGGATCGCAAGAAATTTTTTTTACAATGGCTGGAGAAAGGATCCGCGGGAGAAATGAATTATTTAAAAAAAAATGCAGAGAAACGTATAGATCCGAGATTGGTTTTACCTCGGGCTCAGTCTATTATCTCCGTGGGTATGAACTATTTTACCGATATTCCCCTCCGGGCCACCTTTTTGGAGAAAGGGAAGGGATGGATCTCTCGTTATGCCTGGGGAGATGATTACCATGACCATCTCAAGGAGAAACTGCTGAAGTTATTGGCTTTTATTAAATCTGAGTCCCGGAAGCCGGTAGAGGGAAAAGTATATGTAGATACAGGTCCTGTTTTAGAACGTGAGGTAGGAGGTCGGGCAGGCCTGGGATGGCAGGGTAAGAATACCAACCTGATCTCTCGAAAAATAGGTTCCTGGTTTTTTCTGGGTGAGATTCTCCTGGATGTGGAGCTGACTTACGATGAACCTATCCCGGATTTTTGTGGAACCTGTAACCGATGTATCGAAGCCTGTCCCACAGGCGCCATCACCGAACCCTATGTTTTAGATCCTCGTCGTTGCATTTCTTATCTGACCATTGAACTTAAAGATAACATCCCGGTGGAATCTCGACCTCTTCTGGGAAACCATATTTTCGGCTGTGATATCTGTCAGGATGTCTGTCCCTGGAATCGAAAAGCTCCCGCCACTTCAGAAACTTCTTTCCTTCCCCGGGAAGGCCTAGTAGCGCCTTCCCTCCTTTCTCTACTTCGCCTGGGGGAGGAAGAGTTTCGGACCTTTTTTAAAAAAAACCCGATTAAACGAGTAAAAAGAAAAGGGTTTTTGAGAAATGTCGTGGTAGCCCTTGGCAACTCTCGAGACCCGGATCTGGCAAAACCTTTGGAGTTAGCCTTAAAAGATCCTGAACCCCTGATTAGAAGTCATGCAGTCTGGGCTCTGGGGCAGTTGGGCGGGAGTAAAGCGCAGCAGGTCTTAGAAAGAGCTCTGAGTTCCGAGGTAAACCCTCAAGTTATAGAAGAAATTAAACGTGCCTTGGAAGCTATGTGATCTCCATGGAAAAAACCTTCTCCATCATCATCCCAACTTTGAATGAGGAGATTACGTTAGAGTTTACTTTAAACTCGATCCCAATCTCTCCTTCCCTGGAAATCATCGTGGTCGACGGAAATAGTCAGGATCGTACCCGGGAGATAGCCAACACCAAGACCTCTCAAGTCTATATCTCTCCGCCGGGACGTGCCCGACAGATGAATCTGGGAGCTCAGAAAGCGCAAGGAAAAATCCTTCTCTTTCTTCATGCCGATTCCCTGATTCCTGCGGGAGGGCTCGAAGCCATAAGCAAGGCCATGGAAGATCCCCACGTGATCGGAGGCGCTTTTCGACTCAGGATTAATGCAGCCGGTTGGGGTTACCGACTTATTGCCTGGGGAGCCAATCTACGAACCAGACTCCTGGGGCTTCCTTATGGAGATCAGGGTATCTTCATCAGAAGGAAAATCTTTCAGGAGATGGGAGGATTTCAGGAAATACCCCTCATGGAAGATATCGACCTCATTCGACGAATGAAAAAGATAGGCTCCCTACGTATTTTGCCCCAGCTCATATTAACCTCTGCCAGACGATGGGAAAAAGAAGGCTTGCTCTATACCACGTTACGTAACTGGAGTCTGGCATCTCTCTACCTGGTTGGGGTCTCTCCCTACAGATTATATAATTGGTATCGACCTGTTCGCTAATTCCTAAAAAATTTTTACACTTGACCTTTTTTAAACCATGTTATCTAATGACACAGGAAAGAAGAAACTGAATAACAGCCAGGAATAAGGTTTGCCGGACGGTTTTCAAGGATTACATAAGTTTCCGCACCCATGATCAACACCCAGGGTTTAGGAGATTGTTTTTTAAGGGTGTCAGAAAGATACTTAACTATGGGAGGAAGTGAGGAATTTCATGTCGGTCAGGTGGGAAATCGGTGACAAAATCCAGGGTCGCTGGGAAGTTTATAAAATTTTACAGAGTCCTATAAGTGTTGTCTATCTGGTTTATAACCGGGAACTGAATAAGCCTTTTGCCGTCAAGACCCTTCGGGAAGAAATCTTCGCTTATAGCCCTGACATTGCCGAATGCTTTGTGCAGGAAGCCCTGGCTTGGGTTTGCCTGAATGTCCATCAGAATGTTACCAAGGCCCATCTTGTGCAGAAGATAGGAGGAATTCCCTTTTTGTTTCTGGAATATATTGGGGGGGGAGATTTAAGTGGCTGGATCGGTACCCCCCGCTTAATGGAGGATTTACCGCAAATTCTGAGATTTGCCATGCAGTTCTGTAATGGAATGACCCATGCTTTATCCAACGGCGTGACGGTACATGGAAATATCAAACCTCAGAATTGTCTGATCACCGAGGATAATACCTTAAAAATAACAGACTTCGGTCTGGTGAAGGTAGTGGACCGGATACGCAAAACGAACGGAGAAGTCGAGAAGGTCGGTGAGCAGGAGAAAAAGCTCGGTAAATTGCTGGGGCGGTTGTTTGGAAAGCTTCCAGCAACCAGTGAAAAAGAAGTAGAGATATCCCCCTTCCAAGACCCGAATAAGGATCTTAGCCGTATAGGGTTAGAAGTAGAAACTTTGGCCTATCTGGCACCTGAGCAATTCGAGGATATCACCCACCGAGACGTGCGTACAGATATCTATTCTTTTGGTGTGATGCTCTTTCAGATGATTACCGGACGACCTCCGTTTGAGGGACGGAGCTGGCAAGAGTTTGAACATCTTCACAAAACCCAATCTCCTCCGGTACTCGATCAGCAGCCCCCGGAATTAAATAAGATTGTTGAAACCTGCCTTGCCAAAGACCCTGTTCGTCGATTCTCAGATTTTCGTACGGTATGGGAGCATCTGATAGAAATCTATGAAAGACTGGTAAAAAAGCCTGTAATACCCCTATCCCTTGAAAGGGAGTTGGAACAGAGACCGACTCCTATGGATAAGGAAGTAGAACCGGTGGTTGAAAAGGAACGGGGTGAAGAGCAACTACCGACGGCCGAGGAAGCAAGAAAAGAGGTGGCAGAACCCGCCACTGTAATAAAAATTACCTACTCCTATCAGGGGAAGGAGGAGGAAAAAGTTTTTCATGATGATGTGCTTATTGGTCGTGCCATGGAAGGTTTAGTGCCTGACGTGGATCTTACTTCTGACCGATTTGTATCCCGTCTTCATGCCAGGATCTGGATGGAAGAAGGAGCTTGGTGGATCGAAGATCTCGATAGTAATAATGGAACTCGGGTTAATGGCGAAGAAATTAAAGGAAAAGGAAAATGGCCACTACCAAGAGGTAACCATCTTATCCGGGTTGGTAAAACCAGATTGCAAATTCAGGTTACAGATCTGCCTGCATTAGGATCCGAAGAAGCCTCAACTTTCCAGGCCCTGGAACCCCCACCCGAAATCATAGAAGTGTTAGATGCAAATAAGCCGGTCTTTCCTGTCGAAGCTGTTATTGAAAATGCCGCGAAGTGGTTAACGTTTTTCTACGAATTACCCCTGAGATTTGCGGAGGAAGTACGCCTGACGGTATTACTTCAGGAAATCGTAGAACGAGCCATGGAGATCGTTCCTAAGTCCAAATGCGGTGCCTTGTTATTCCGAGATCCTTCAACGGGCCAGCTTCTGAAAGCCTATCTCTCTGCCGGTGAACCGGTTGTGAATACGGCCATGGCCCAACAAGCTTTAGAGAATCGTAAAGCTTTTATCTGGTGCCGTAGGGTATACTCACAGAAATCCCTTAAAAATCCAGCAGATATGCCCCTTTCCGATGTAACTGAATTACCTGTTGAATCCGGTATGTGTGCACCCTTATTGTGGAAGGACAGACCCCTGGGGGTTTTATGCGTAGATAATCATAAAATCGGTCCGGCTTTTGACAGAAATGATCTGCAGTTACTGGTGATTATTTCGCACTATGCCGCTATGGCCGTGGCAAATTTTAAACGTCAAGATGAGTTGCAACGCCATGTGGCTTTGGTGAAAAAATTGTTCCCAAACTTTCCACCCAGAGTCCGTGAAAAATTGGTGGAAAAAACCCATCGAGGTCGGCTACGACCCGGTGGCAAGAAAACCAGGGCGACACTTCTTTATTCGCATATTTGTGGATTTACAGGTTTAAGTGCTTCCATGAACGCAAAAGTGGTCCTGGACTTACTCAACTATTACCTGGCTACGTTGGTTAAAATCATCTTCAAATACGATGGCACGATTAGCCGATGCGTAGACGGTACGATTCTGGCCGTATTCGGTAGTCCTGAGCCTGATCCCCAACAACAGCAAAAAGCTCTACAGGCAGCGATAGAAATTCAAGCAATCCTGACCAAGCTTACTGCCATACGGACCTTGCGAGGACAGATCAGTTGTAATGTCGGTATTGGAATTCATTTTGGAGAAATAGTGTGTGGTTTTGTGGGCTCGGATATCTGGATGGAATTTATCGTTGTTGGCCCTGCGGTCAACCGGGTCTTGCATTACGGCGAAGGGGCCCATGCCGGTGAGATAGTGATTAGCCCGGAGATGTATGAACAAATCCAGGGAAAAGCCCCGGTTGAAGAGATAGCTATCTTAACTCCCAGGGGAGAAAAACTTATCGCCTATCGTATTAAAGACCCAAGGGTAGGTTGAGTCTTATCTCTTTTAATTTTCCCTCCCTTCCTCCCTCGTATTCTTAGCTCTTACTTTTTTCTTGACAATAAGTGTCGAATCCATTATGAGTTATTAATTACTTATTTTAGTTTTTAGTTGTATTTTCTTAATTGAAGATCGCCATGAATTTTGGCTTTTGAGATAGTCATTTCACTCCATGATGGGGTGTTGGGAGAAAGACCATGAATGACAAGAAAAATGAAAAACCAAAGGAAAATGAAGATTCAGAATCCACGGAATTTGAGATTTCAGACGAAGATTACCTTAAAGATCTGGATATTTTAAATACTCTGGAAAAAGATCAAGAAGAGAACCCGGATAAAGACTTGGATATTTTAAATGCCCTTGAAAAAGATCGGGAAGAGACGACGGTTTTGGATGAGATGATGACAATGACGGATGAAGAAATCATGAAGATGACGGATATCGACCTGGATCTGGATCAAGAAGACAGTGAAGTCCAAAAGATTTTAGAAAATCTGGATAAAGAAAGTTTTATGACCAGCCTGGAAGAGATAGAAAAAGCCGGGGAGACTTTAAGTTTCGTGCAAGATAAAGCAGAAAATATAAGCGAAGAATTTCCTTCAATCTCTGAGGAATTAGATAGCAAACAGGTAGTTCCTTTGGTGAAGGAAGAGGGCTCTTTATCCAAGGATTTAACCGAACCCCCAAAGGGAGGGGTGGAAGATAATTCTCAACTGGACGAGGCAACCCGACTGGTAGAAAAGGAACTCGCCCGCGGCATGGAGGAAAGTTCTCTAGAGGTCGAAAGTGAGTTAGAGGGAGCCGTTACCATGATGGCGAAGGATTTCGCCCTCCAATTAGGTGAAGGTTCTCTAGAAGAAAAAGACGCGTTACAATCGGATGAGGCAGATATATTGATGGAAAAGGAACTCACCCATGACTTGGAAGAAGGTTTTGGGGGAAAGGCTATCCAACCCGAAGAGGATCTGTTGATGAAAGAGGAACTTCCTCAGGAGATGGCCGAGAGCACTCTGGAAGGTCATTCTCCCCTGGAGGGGGTGGATATACTGTCAGAAAAGGAATTCACCCAAGAGCTGGAGGGGACTCTCTTAAAAGAAGGAATGCCCGGAGAGGAAGGGGTGGAAACCGGAGATATCTTATCGGAGTCCCATCCCCAAGAAGAATCTCAACAAGGTGGGCGTGTCATCGATTTGGATAGGATAGCTAAAGATGAAAAAGTCGAAGCGCCGGGGGTCGGATTCATGGAGACTCAAAGGGTAACCCAGGATAGGCAACCGGAGACGGTGGAGGTACCTCCTGCCGCCGGGCCTGAGAAGGAAAGGTTGGAGGAATCCAGGGGCCCGGAAACTTCTGAACCAGCCCATATGGATATACAACCTCGAACATCGGATGTAGACTTGAGATTAAGCGATGTACAGATGGCTAAGTTTAAAGACCTGATTCGGAATGCGGAAACCCTTCAAGGGTATATCCAAAAGCTGGAAGAGATCCGGGATCAAATCAAAGAGAAGGTCTATCGGAAACTCCTCACCGAGTATCAGACCCGCCGGGCTAACATTTTTAAAGACCCAGAATTTATCCAGATGCAGCAGTCTGCCAAGAAGGATCTGGATGACTCTAAGGTGAAAAAAGAAGAGTTTGATTTGAAACTGGAAGAGCTCAAGGACGACCTGGAGGAGATTAAAGTCCGGCATATGGTGGGAGAATACAGTGACGAGGTTCTGCTCGAAAAGGAAGAAGCCAAGAAAAATGAAATTAAGTCCTGGAGTGATCGGATTGCTAAAATTGAATCAACCATTGCCCTCTATCTAGATCTCTTAAAGGCTGAAGGACTTAAAGGAATCTCTCTGCTGGAAGAAATGTCCCGGTATGCGGAGCAAAGAGAGTCTGAACAGACGGAGAAGCAAGGTATCTCGGCGGAAATTAGCTCGGATGGCTCTTATGAAAGGGAAGGTGACGAGGTATGGGTCGATATCAGTTCCCATGTACCTTCCTTAGAGGATCTATCTTCTGAGGAAGAAATGCCCGAAGAAATCGATCTCTCTGCTGTGGCTATGGTGAACTGTGATCGCTGTGGAAAGGCCACTCCTGCTAATGAGAAATTTTGCCTCAAGTGTGGGGCTAAGCTTAAACGCTAGCTAAAACGGTTTAAGGGAGAAAAGAATAGAAGTAAAATAAGAAGGTGGAATCCTGGAGATCAGAATAAAAAGATTTCCTGACTCCGGGCTCCTGGTTTAAAAATGGCAATTTTTAATTATGCGAACAGGGAAATAACCGCCAAAATCGTTTATTATGGACCTGCAGTATGTGGTAAGACTACTTCCCTTCAGGTTATTCATCAAAAGATAGCTCCGAACCAACGAGGGAAACTCCTGTCTTTGGCAACTGAAACCGATCGAACCATTTTTTTTGATCTTCTCCCTCTTAAGTTAGGAGAAATAAAGGGATTCAAGCTTAAATTTCAATTATATACGGTTCCTGGACAAGTTAAATATAATAATACAAGGAAATTAGTTCTGCAGGGGGCCGATGCCATTGTTTTTGTTGCAGATTCTCAAAGGGCCCGTCGTCAAGCTAATATAGAAAGTTTTAAAAACCTCCAGGAAAACCTTTTGGAGCAGGGGCAACGTTTAGAAGATTTACCCCTGGTGTATGAATATAATAAACGGGACGTAGAATCTCCTTTGTCTGTTGAAGAGTTGAATCGGGATCTAAATGCAAGGGGTCTCCCCTATTTTGAGACGGTAGCCAGTCAAGGACGTGGGGTTATGGAAGCCCTGGAGGCTATCTCCAAGATGACCCTGGAATATTTGGAGAAGCGTCTCCTGGGAGATCAGAAACCTAAAGTCGAAGAGGTCCCTAAGCCTCGGACGGAGAAGAAAATCGAAGAACCGAAAGAAACTGTTTCTGTTGCCTCTCAGGATATTATGGATCTAACCCTGGAGGAGCCTGCGTTAACTTTTTCTGAAGAAGAATTGACCGGACTCGAGCTGGAGTCGGATCTGTTGGCTCCCATGGATCAACCCCAGCCTTCCCCATCTTCCTCCTTTGAGGATCTTCTGGCTTCTTCAAAACCCATTGGATATGGAGATAATGTGCAGATCGAGGAAGCCGAGCTTACCACCCTCCCCCTTGTCAGCGATGAGCCTCTGCAATCCCAATTTTTTGATCTGAAAGAAGTTGAAGCGCAGGCATTTCGAGATTTGGAAAACTTCTTAGGCCCTTTAAAGGATTCTCAAAAGGACGAAACTACCTTTAAAACCCCACAAACTTCTGAAGCCCCCACAGATTCTTTACCCTTAGAGGATAGCTCGTTGGATTTTAAGTTAGAGCCGGAGTATGAAGAGCCTGGAGAGAAAACGCAAGAATCATCCTTTTTTGGAGAAGGTGAAGATCTGCTAGATTTTGGGATTGAAGAAAAAATGGAAGATGAAGATTTGCTGGGACTTGTTCCTGAACAGGAAGAGGAAGCAGAAACCGAGGATTTATTAGGATTTGTCCGGGAGCAAGAAGAAAAATCCGGAATGAAGGATTTATTGGGGTTTACCCTTGAAGATAAAGAAGAAATACCCACCCCAAATCTTTCCTCTGAGGAAGATTTTTTTTCTACCCAGACTACTTCTCAGGAAGGGCGTTCAACAGGTGCTGAAGGGTTTATCTCTGAGCAAGAGGAACAGGGTGGGGGTCTTACTTCTTCTGGGCAACAGACTCTGGAATCTTCTAGACGAGAATTAACAGAAGCCTTCTCTATATCCGGGATTCCAGATCTTACAGAGTCTCCCCGGGTGTTAGAAGAGATTATACCGGTTTCTTCTCCGGAGACTCCTCTCCTGGAAGAGAATCCTTATATCAACCTGCTAAAATTTTCCAAATATCTCTATCAAAGGGGACAAGAATATCTTTCTCAAGAAACCGATTTAAATCTCAGCCTGGCTTTGTTTTCTTACTATCTTGCTGTGGAAACTGCTTTAAAGGCTGTCGCTCTCAAATTTGAAACCTGCAATCCCGAAATTGCCTCCATGCCGCTTCTTTTAGATAGCATCGAGGAAGAAACTGGAAAATCCCTGGTCGGTCGTAAATTTATCGAGGAAAGGGTGATTAAAGCGAAGAATGATTTGCAACTCAGGTTGCTTTTTCCCGATTTAGAGACCTGCCAACTTATTGCTCAAACCGCCGGGCGATTTTTGGAAGCCCTGGCCCAGGACTTTCTGGATACTGACTTCTCCCAGCTTCCTCCGATATCCCTTCAACCCTCCTAGAAAGTGTGTATAAGATCTAATATTTCTGATTATAAGTAACTTGACAGGAATAGACTCAAGGTGGTATGTTGATAACGGAAAGAGAGGTCCAAGCCTATCACCTCGGGTGACTGATATCACCCCATCCGGGAGGGAAGATACGACAAGGTTAAATTATCTAAGAGGGATAAAAACATGGGATAGGGTATGAATAAACGGGACTATTATGAAGTATTAAACGTTTCCAAGAAAGCTTCGGAAAAAGAAATTAAGGCAGCCTATCGGAAGTTGGCCCGAAAATATCATCCAGATGTGAATCCTAATGATAAAAGTGCTGAGGCTAAGTTTAAGGAGATCAGCGAAGCGTATCAGGTTCTAAGTGATCCGGAGAAACGGGCCATGTACGATAAATTCGGACACCCGTTGAGTCGAGATGGAGCGGATAAATCAGAGAGTTCTCGGTGGTCCGATTTTAGTCAATTTGATTTTTCTAGCTTTGATTTTAAAAAATCGGGTTTTAAGGTAGGAGATCTGGGGGATATTTTTGGGAGCATGTTTAGCGGGAAGCGAGAAGATAGTCCTGCATCGGAACCTGTTAAGGGGAGTGATATTCAGTACACGATGGATCTGAGTTTTGAGGATGCAGTTCAGGGATTAAACACACGGATCAGGTTACAACGGGAGGTTTCCTGTCCATCCTGTCATGGAATGGGTACTGAGCGGGGATTCTATCTGGAAACTTGCTCAGCGTGTAAGGGGACAGGGCAGGTTCGTACCTCTACCGGATTTTTAAATACTTTTCAGACCTGCTCCCTTTGTAGAGGAAGTGGAAAAATCAATAAAAATCCGTGTCGAACCTGTCAAGGAAGCGGTGTGATCCTTCAATCAGAAAAGATTTCGGTGAAGATTCCGGCGGGAGTTGATAATGGGTCCAAGATTCGGGTTCCGAATAAAGGGAATGTCGGAAGAAGGGGAGGTTCTCCGGGAGATTTATATATCACCACTCGGGTTCGACCTCATCCTTTCTTTGAAAGAAAAGGAGATAACCTCTACTGCGAAGTTCCGATTACCTTCATTGAGGCGACCTTAGGCGCTAAAATTAAGGTTCCAACGGTTGATGGGGAGGCCACCATGACGATTCCCATGGGAACTGAAAGTGGACAGATATTTCGATTGCGAGGAAAGGGAATGCCTCATCTCAAAGGTGCCGGCCGTGGAGATCAATTTGTCACGGTTAAAGTTGTGACACCGAAGAATGTGGATCCCCGCATGGAGCAACTTTTAAGGGAACTTGAACGCCTGCATCCTGAGAATCCAAGAACTCATTTACAATCTTACGTCCCTCATTGAGAGGAAGAAGAGGAAACGGAGTTGTGCTTTGCTCAGCGTGGAAAAAATATAGTTCATCTTCCCAAAGTTTTAAACCTTGAAAAGGTTACCAGATGCATGGATATTAATTAATAAAGTGGTCAACCCGAATAGGCTGCAGGTTCGGAGTGAGGGGTTATGGCAAATAAAGGTAAACCTTTATTCATGATCAGTGTAGTTTCTGAAATGCTCGGTATTCATCCTCAGACCCTCCGACTTTACGAACGCGAGGGGTTAATCGTTCCTTCTCGAACCGAAGGGAATACCCGGCTTTACTCGGAGGAGGACATCGAGAGGCTTCGAACTATCCTGAGTTTAACCCGGGATCTGGGTGTGAATTTGGCAGGCGTGGAGGTTATTCTGAGTATGCGGGAGAAAATGGAGAAAATGCAGCAGGTCATGATCGAGATGATGAACTACATTCAGTATCATATGGCTAAAGAAGCAGAAGAGGCGAAAAAAAATTCGAGTAGTTTCCTGGTTAAGGCATCAAAGGGGGGTATTGTAAAAGCAGAAGATTAAAGAGGGGACAAAATCCTTTGGGTGAACAGGATACCTACCTTAAGCTTAAAGGGCTTACCCCTACCCAAGTAAATCTTCCAGATGGTAAGAAAGTAAGGGTGATTATGGATTTTGAGGGTTCTCATAAATATGTCTCTCATGATACTTTGAGTACCTATCTGAGGGAAATCAGTAAGTTTTCCATCACCACACGAGAGGAAGAAGAACAATTAGCCATGCGGATTCAACAGGGGGATCAGGAAGCGCTCAAGCGGTTAGTGGAGGGAAATTTAAAATTTGTCGTTAAAGTTGCCCAGGGATACCAGGGGTGTGGGTTATCTTTACCCGATCTTATCAACGAAGGAAATATCGGTCTGATTGAGGCTGCCAAAAGATTTGATCCTTCCAAAGGAGTTAAATTCATTTCCTACGCTGTTTGGTGGATTCGTCAAGCAATTATGCAAGCTTTAGCCGAACAGTCGGGTGCTGTGAGGCTACCCCTTAAGCAAGCAGGCCTTTTATACAAGATCAGTCAGCTCTATAACGAAATGATTCAAGAAAATAACGGTCGAGAGCCTACGCCAGAGGAACTTTCTGAAAAGTTAGATGTACCGGTTAAAGATGTGGAGAATATTATGAGAATTTCCAGAAATTATCTATCCCTGGATGCACCCCTCTCCGATGGAGAGGACAGCACCACCTTCATCGATTTTATGGAAGCCAAACAGTATCCGGCAGCCGACGAAATTTTATTAAATCAGTCTTTTCAAGACCAATTTGAAGAACTCCTGAAAGGTCTGGATCCCCGGGAAGAGAAGATTTTACGCCTGCGTTATGGGTTAGATGGTCAAAAACCGATGACCTTAGAAGAAGTTGGAAAGTTGATGAATTTAAGTCGGGAGAGAGTTCGGCAAATTGAAAGCCGCACGAAACATCGCCTCAGGCACAGAGCCCTGGCCAAGCGCCTTCGGGACTACCTGAATTAGCTTTGATTCCAAGTCATAACTTTTCAAATTCCCAATGATGGGGTGGGCGATAAATTCCCACATCCCGAATAGAACTCTGAACCTCAAAGGAATACATTTGACTTTGATAATCATAAGGAGTTCCATCCTTGGCGTGTACGGCTACATCCAGTAAATAAATTCCTCCGGTTAAATCGAGCCGATCAAAGTAAATCTTGACTTTGCCTTTACCGGTTGAAATATCTACCTCGAGATCTTCAATATATGTATTCGTCCCGTAACAATAAGCCCCATCATTGCGGAAGATTCCTATTCCAAATACAGGATCTTGAATCGTTCGATGGGCCATGTAGGTAATTTCAATCTTCATTTTATCCCCTGTCCTATAAAGAGAACAGGGTTCTCCACTTCCATTGAATAACTCTACACTGGTTATTTCGACCTCCCGCGAACCCCATCGTCTTAAATTTTCTTTGCCAGGTACGGATTCAGGACCATTCCTTCCGCATTCCTGGGAATTTATACTCTCCTGTCGTTCCTTCTGGGCTACGTCTTCCAGATAGGCATTAACCATTTCCCTTGCTTTTCCCTTACCACGAAGGATGCCTTTATCCAGCCAGATGACCTCGTCACAGTATTTCTCAATGGCACTGAGATCATGGGTGACCAAGACGATGGTCTTTCCTTCACTTCGGAATCGATTAATTTTAGCATTACACTTGTGTTGAAAGGCAGCATCCCCCACTGCAAAGAGTTCATCTATGAGAAAGATATCTGGCTCTACTGCAATGGCAATAGAAAAAGCCAGTCGCATATACATTCCCGAGGAATACGTTTTCACCGGATTGTCTATAAATTCCTCAAGTTCTGCAAACCGAACAATCTCATCGAATTTTTTGTAAATCTCCTTCCGACTTAAACCCAATATAATCCCATTAATAAAAATGTTCTCCCGTCCTGTAAATTCAGGGTGGAAGCCTGCACCCAACTCGATGAGGGCCGATAATCGACCGTTCACTTTGACCTTACCCTGAGAAGGCCGCTGAAGCCCGGCGATAATTTTCAACAGTGTGCTCTTACCCGAACCATTACTTCCTATAATACCTACAGTTTTTCCTTTTGGAACCTCAAAGGAAATATTCTGCAAAGCCCAAAAAGTCTCAGCAGGTTGGAGAATCCGCTGACCTTTCATGAGGTTAATAATCCAGGATTTAAAGGTGGGGGCCTGGCGATATCGCTTTCTCAATTTAAATGACTTAGAAACCCGATCAACTTTGATAGCGTACAAATTAATCCTCCTGTATACCTGGCATTGACTCTCTTAACCACAAGATCTTGAATAAGATGATTGAATTGAAAAAGCTCTTCAAGTTGAAATTGTGTCTCAAACAGAGAAAGTTATGTTAAGGGGTTATCCTTGTCAAGGAATTTCTTTTTTTATTTTCATCGAAAATCGGGATGAAACCTTGGGATGAGTCACCTCTCCTCTTTGACTTTTTATGAAGTCAAACCTTTATGAAAGGGATGAAGGGTTCTGGCTTCATAGGACCCGCATCTAGGTTTCTTGTAAACAAGCAAATAAAATAAAAAGGAAACCCCATTATTTTTGTGGGGATCCAAAAGTCGTTTCTACAAGTTTAAAGGGAACAATAACGAAAGGGCACAGCATAGAGTTATAGATGGCTTCTGAGGGAGTTATACGAATCCATTGATTTAGAATATCTTGGGTTGAATAAGACTTTAACATCAGGGCCAAACCGGCCAGGAGCATCTCGTCTACGAAAGTCAGAATGAAGACAAAAAATATCTGTAACAGCAGACTATTCACATAAAGCCTTTTGCCGATACTTCCTAATACAAACCCTAAGATAGTTTTAGCCAGGGCATTTGAACCTAAGAACACGCCAGAGAGAATATCTTGCAGTAATCCCAGCAAGAATCCTAAGACAGAGCCGGTTTCTGCACCTTTTGCCAAGCTCAAGTAACTCACAATGATAAGAATCAGATCCGGTTTGGCTCCATTTATGGGGATCTTACTAAATAAAGTTGTCTGGAGAACAAGTGCAAGCAGTGAGAATCCGATAATACAGGCGAAATACATCTACTTGTTTTTAACCACAAACACTTCTTCTAATTTTGAGAAATTGACGCTGGGTTCTATATCTACATCCAAAAAAAGGCCATCACTTTTCTTATTGATTCTTGCGATTTTTCCAATTACAAGTCCTTTAGGAAAAACTCCTCCTAATCCAGAGGAAATAACCATATCTCCTTCGATTACATCGGCCCCTTGAACCAGGTACTTCATTTTGTAATAATTGGTGAGCTGACCTTGAACAACCCCTTGATCTCGTGTTCTCTGGATGATGGCAGCAATACTACAATTGGGATCTGTGGCGAGAAGAACTTTAGAAGCTCGGGGAGATACACTCAGGGTATATCCCACAATTCCTTCATGGGTGATTACGGCAAGATTAGGTTCTATGTTATGATTCGACCCTTTGTCTATTAAAATACTACTGGCCCAATTGGTGGAGTCCCGTCCAATCACTCTGGCCAGTATGGTACTCAGGCTCGTTACATCGGCCCAGTTCAGGGTGTTCTTTAATCTTTCATAAGCTAAGGCATTCTCCACGTATTCATTTTTTTCCCTTTGAAGAATTCGAACCTGTTCCCGTAGCCGGGCATTCTCCTCTTCCAGGTTTACAAGGTAAATATATTTTTTCCAGACAAGGTGTATCTTGTCCATGGCCTGGGAGATTGCCAATTGCAAAGGATAGATACCTACCAGAGCATACTTCTCCAGAAGGGCTGTAGGATTAGGGGCCTTGGTTTGTACTGAAAGGAGTATGAAGGAGGCGACCAGTAAGCCGAATAGAGTAGAGATAGGTTTATATCTAACCAGGAGCTTTACCATTTATAAGAGGATAGAGGTATGGGAGTGGGGAGGTATGGGAGTATGGGATTTGTTCTTCTATACTCCCATACCCCCATACTCCCATACTTCCCTGTTATTTTCTCTCTTGGATCAGTTCACGGTCACTTTACTCAATAAATCCACATGACTCAACATTTTACCGGTTCCAAGGACCACGGCGGTTAAAGGGTCTTCTGCCAGGGTAATAGGGAGGCCTGTTTCTTCTTTGAGTCGAATATCCAGGTTTTTTAACAGAGCCCCCCCTCCTGCCAGTACGATGCCTTTATCGATGATATCGGAGGATAATTCGGGGGGAGTCCGTTCCAGAGCTATTTTGACGGCTTCTACGATAGCCGATACAGGTTCTGCGAGGGCATCCCGGATTTCTTCACTGGAGATGGTCAGGGTTTTTGGAATTCCGGCTACTAAATCCCGACCTTTGATCTCCATGGTGCGCTCTTCATCCAGAGGGTAAGCCGAACCCAGGGTCATTTTAATCAGTTCAGCCGTTCGTTCTCCGATCAGCAGGTTATATTTTCGTTTTACATATTGAACGATGGCTTCGTCCATTTCATCTCCGGCAACCCGGATAGATTTACTATACACAATTCCAGCAAGGGATATAACAGCTACCTCAGTGGTTCCTCCACCGATATCCACGATCATATTTCCTGAAGGTTCCTCAACGGGTAATCCCACTCCTAAAGCAGCAGCCATAGGCTCCTCGACCAGATAAACTTCACTGGCTCCGGCCTGAAGGGCCGAGTCTTTAATAGCTTTTTTTTCCACTTCGGTAATCCCAGAAGGAACGCCTATGACAATTCTTGGCCGAATCAGCCGTTTTCGATTATGAACCTTTTTAATAAAATGTCGTAACATCTCCTCGGTGTGCTTGAAATCTGCAATCACTCCGTCTTTCATGGGTCGAATCGCTACAATATTACCCGGAGTCCTTCCCAGCATTTCCTTAGCTTCCTTACCGACGGCGACAACTTTATTACTTTGGGTGTGGATGGCTACAATGGAGGGCTCGCTTAAAACAATCCCTTTACCTTTGACATAAACCAGAGTATTGGCCGTACCCAGATCAATTCCCAGATCGTTAGAAAACCAACTCAGAATGGAAAACATAATCCGTTTTCTCCCTTCAAAAGATAGCTTAAAGTTAATCCTTACCTAGGTCTTTTTAAAAAAATTATTAGTTACTCTATAATATATCATTTGTTTTCCTTCAAGAAAATAATTGTGCTTACCCTACTCTGAGGTATAAAACTTCTTCTATTTTCCCAATAGGGGGAACATGTGGGCTTACCGTTTCACAGAGGAAAGTAGATCGATTAGCTATGCCATATAATAATTACTTAGATTTGTCAAGCTTAAAAAGTAATGAATACTGCATTTCCAAATGAAAATACTGTACAAGGAAAAATGCTTTGACACGCCTTGGGGGTCTGAAGTAAAGTTAAAATTTGTTTGATGGTTTCGCAGGTAACCTGCTTTCCTCCATTCGTTATTAAATTAATCCAAAACTGAAACCGTGACGACTGTCATGTAACAGTTCATAAATCAAGGTCATTTCTTTATGAAGGTTAAAACCCTCGGTGAGGGATGAAGTCAGAACGATGTAGGAGAAATTTAAAGCTGCTATTTACTATTCATCTTTCTGAATTCGTGATTAGATTATATCTTATAAAGATTTTCGTAGTTGATGACTTATCTGATCGAGTATTTATAATAAACTAACATCTTCCCCTCTGGAGATAGGGTCTTATGAGGATGAAAGAGAAGAAAATTATTATAAAAGTACCTGCTTCTACAAGTAATCTAGGTCCGGGAATGGATACGTTAGGACTTGCTTTAACCCTTTATAATATTTATGAAATCACCTTAACCGAAGGAGAACCCCAGGTGCAAATAATAGGGAAGGGAAAGGGCGTATATCCTGAGAATGAAGAGAATCTGGTCTATCAATCTGCTCAATTACTGGTAAATAGAGTAGGGAGGGCCGATTACAGGTTTAAAATTCTCATTCGAAGTTATATTCCCACTTCAGGGGGGCTTGGAGGAAGCGCAACCGCCCGGTTAGCCGGACTGGTAGGGGCCAATTTCTTACTTGGAAATCCCTTAACAGAGGAGGATATTATAGATTTAGCCATTAAATTAGAAGGACACCCCGATAATGTAATTCCGGCTTTCTATGGCGGATTTACCGTTTCTTGTTTGACCGAAACAGGGGTTAAGTTTATAAGGTGTGATTTCCCGGCCCGTCTCCGGGTGGTTCTGGCCATACCGGATTTTTATATTTCTACTGAAGAAGCTCGAAAATGCCTTCCGGATAAAATACCCTTTCAAGATGTTCTTTTTAATACAAGCCGAACAGCCATATTGGTGGCGGCTCTTCTCACAGGTCATATTGATTTTTTGAGCTTTGCTATGGAGGACAGGGTCCATCAGATCTATCGAAAAAACCTCATTAAACCTTTACCGGAAGTTCTTGAAGCTGCCTTGAAAGCGGGAGCTAAAGGGTGTGCGCTGAGTGGAGCAGGTTCGGCCATTTTAGCCCTAGTAACAGATAAAGAAGCCCAAATCGGGGAAGTTATGAAGGCCGTCTTTCAATCCTATGGAATCGAAAGCGATGTTTTAGTTTTAGATGTCGATAGGGAAGGTCTGCAGGTACAGGTCGTAGAGAATTGAAAATACGGGAAAAAAATGGAAAAAGAGGGTATTTTCACGGGGGATGCTGTTAGGAAGTCCTGGTGAATAAGCTCCTTTCGCCGGTCCTTCTAAGAATAAATTGAGCGAAAGGGAGAGGACTTATCCCCTTTTCCTCTTCCCGACTTTCCCTCTTCCCCTCATTCCTCAAACTCAGAATTATCCGGTTTATGTTTACAGATTCCTCGTTTGGAGTATTTGGTAAAATTGATAATTTGATTGACTTCAGCCGAATCCCGGATTTCTTCCTCGATTTTGAGGATGGCTTGCGAAAGATTCAGATTGGACCGGAAGAGGATTCGGTAAGCTTTTTGAAGATTTCGTATCGCCTCCGGAGAGAAGTTATGTCGCTTCAATCCGACGATATTCAATCCATACAATCTATTGGGACGGTTCCCTGCGGCTTTTGCGAAGGGGATAATGTCTTGGGTAACTGCCGAGCATCCTCCGATAATCGAGTAAGCGCCGATTCGGACAAATTGATGAATCCCAGTTAAGCCCCCGATAATGGCAAAATCCCCTACTTCAATATGCCCGGCCAGATTAGCCGCATTACCGAATATAACATTATTTCCGATAATACAGTCGTGGGCGATATGGGTATAGGCCATGAGAAGACAATTATCTCCGATAATCGTTTGTCCTCCTCCGGCTCCTGTTCCCCGGTTAACGGTTACATACTCTCGAAAAATGGAATGGTTTCCAATCTTTACGATCGTTTTTTCTCCTGCAAATTTGAGATCCTGAGGGATAGCTCCGATCACCGCACCTGTATAAAATTCACAATTTTCTCCAATCTCCGTCCAGCCCTCTATCACAACATGGGCGCCTATTTTGCTTCCAGCTCCTATCTTAACATTTTCCCCGATAATGGAAAAAGGTCCTACAGTAACATTTTTTCCTAACTTAGCTTTCTCGTGTACAATAGCAAACTTGTGTATATCCATCTCTCTCAGGTTAAAAAGTCTCAGGTCTAAGAAGGCAAGGACCTTGACCTTCACCTTTCCGAATAGGCTACTTGTTCCTTATACCTTACCTTACCTTTTGATCCTTACTTTTTATCAACCAGAGCTGAAAGCAACTCCGCTTCCACCACCAAAGTCTCATCCACAAAAGCTTTTCCTCTCATCTTACATATCCGGCTACTCACTTTAAGAACTTCCAGTTCCATTCTCAGTTGATCTCCAGGTACCACGGGTTTTCTAAATTTCGCTTTATCTATTCCGGTGAAATAAGCCAATTTATTCTTGTGTTCGTTCATCCTTAGGAAAAGTACTGCTCCTACTTGAGCCATAGCTTCAATAACTAAAACACCTGGCATGATGGGTGTTCCGGGAAAATGTCCCTGGAAAAAGGGTTCATTGATGGTTACATTCTTAATACCGACGACCTTATTTTCTTCTAACGTAACAATTTTATCTACCAGAAGGAACGGATAGCGGTGTGGAAGAATTTGTTGAATTTCTTTGATATCGAGCATCGATAAGCAGGAAGAAAACGGTAGGGCCGCTTGGAGCCTATTCTGAATTCCAGAAAGACGGCAGCCGAAGAAGCAGGAACATAACTCCGCCCTACTACTCTTTTTTCTACCTTTAAAAGCAAATTAGTATGATTGGCTAAGATTTGCCTCTTTCAAGTTCCTCGACTCTGCGCTCTAAATCACGAACCCTTTGAATCAACTCGGGGAGTTTAAGAAGGCTCACTTGAGATTTTTTCCATAAAAGATGGTCTACAGCCGGACTTCCGGAAACAACGGCATGGGATGGAATGGATTTCGTGACTCCAGATTGAGCGCCTATTTTGACATAGTCTCCTATCTTGATATGACCGACTAATCCAACCTGCCCTGCAAGGGTAACATTACGTCCTACCTGGGTACTTCCAGAGATCCCAACCTGGGCTACAATAATGGAATTCTCACCGATAACAACGTTATGGGCGATTTGTACCAGGTTATCGATTTTAACTCCTCGTTGAATATGGGTTTTTCCCAAAGTGGCGCGATCAATAGTTACATTAGCTCCAATCTCCACATCGTCTTCGATGAGAACAGTTCCTACCTGTGGGATTTTCTGGTAAGTCTCTGCTTGAGGTACAAAACCAAATCCATCGCTTCCAATAACGGCTCCACTGTGAATAATAACCCTGTTACCAATCTGGACCCCATGCATAATGGTTACATGGGGATAAATAACCACATCATTTCCAATCGTAACATCATTTCCTATATAGACCCCCGAGTAAAGGACGGTTCGGTCCCCTATCTTCACTCGATTCCCAACTACGACATAGGGCAGGATCGAACAGTTCTGACCTATTTGGACTTCCTCACCTGTTATAAAACTCGGATGAATCCCAGGGGGAGGGGGTTCTATTTTAGAAAATAGGGGAATAATTCTGGCAAAGGCCAGGTAAGGGTTATCGACCCTTACCAGGGCCAGGCGATCTGTAAGAACTTCTCTATTGACAATAGCAGCAGACGCCCGGGTGGTATGTAGTTTGGCTTTATATTTAGGGTTGGCAAGAAAAGTAATATCCCCTGGTTGACTTTCTTCCAGGGTATTGACCCCTTTAATTTCCAGATCACCTTCCCCTTCTAGCTCTCCTCCCAAAAACTGTGCTATGTCGCTTAAACGCATCGAGTACGTAATGCCTAAAACGTAATACCTAATCTAATAAATTATGCATTACGTTTTACGCTTTACGTCCTATGGTTTTTCTTCTACCTTTTCGTGGTTTGTTGCTTGCTTTGATTATATTCCTGAAGAACGGCGTTGGTGAGGTCCGCATTTTGAGCGCCATAAATAATGGAACTAAAATTTTTTTCTAAAATCAAGGTGTAACCTTGCTTTTCTCCAAGTTTTTTCACAATCTCCACAATTTCTTTGATGATTTGATCACTGAAAGACTGTTCTTTCTTTTTAATGTCTTCTCGAAAATCTGAAATCGCTCTTTTAAGCTCTTTTTCCTTGCTTTCAATCAGGTCCTCTTTTTCTTTTCTGGCCTCAGGCTTGAGGAGGTTATAACTCTTTTTGTAATCCTCTTTAAGGTTATTCAAGTCTGCTTGCATCTTCTCAAGTTCTTTCTTCTTCCCTTCGAACTCCTTACTGATCTCATCTTTAACACGTTTCCCTTCTATGGATTCGTCCAAGACTCTCTGTAAATCCACATAACCGAGCTTTACCGATGTTTGAGCTATACCGGTCGAGCTAATAAGTAAAGTTAAAACCAGACTAAAAAATAAGGGTCTTATCATTATCCATTTGTCCGTGGTCTATTGTCTGTGGTCCGTTATTTTTGTCTGTTTATGCTAGCTGAAGCCAGACAATCCATTACGGACCACGGACAACGGGCCACAGGTATCAAAATGTTCTTCCAACACCAAAATGAACTTCGCTGGGAGATTCACCGGACCTGCGGTTTACTTTGTACCCCCAGTCTAGACTAATCGGTCCCAAGGGACTAAAAAATCTTATCCCCAGTCCTGTTCCTGCCCGTAAATCAAAATTCTCATCGGTCACATTTTCTAAATCAGAACCGAAAGTACTTCCCGCGTCAAAGAACAGAACCCCCTTTAAACCTTTGATAATAGGGACAATCAATTCGGTAGAGAGAAGGATTTTTTCATTTCCACCTATTACATCGCCGTTTTGATCCTTGGGTCCGATAGATCTTTCTCTATATCCTCGCACATCGTTAGCGCCACCTCCAAAGAAGCGCTCAAAAATGGGAACTTCCTTATCGTTCCCGTAGGGGTTTACGAAACCAAATTCTCCTCTGAGATGTAGCGCTATATCCGGGGAAAATACGGGGAAATACCAGCTGTTATCGGTAATAAATTTATAGAAGTCACTGTCCCCTTGTAAAATTCCCCCGGCTATCTCAAAGGTTCCGCTTAATCTCCCTCCCTTGGTAGGATTCAGGATATTGTTAATAGAGTTACGAACCGTATTAAAAGCCAGAGAACTGGTTCTGATAACACCTTGTGAGCTTAAAAGGATAGAGGATGCATTGGGAGCCACATCGGAAATATCCACCCTCTCATACTTATAGCGAAGCGTTCCACTGATATATTCGGTCAAGGGTCGCCCTATTCGAAGGCCTCCTCCCCGCTCATCTGAAGTGAAGTTATCATACTCCCTTCTCAGGCTAAAAGCATCCACTCCTGTGACGAACAGTGAGTTCAAAAACCGGGGGACGGTATAATTTAAATTAAATCTTTGGGATTTTCCACCGACGGTTGCCGAAAAATTAACTTGATGGGCTAAACCAAAAAGATTACTTTGACTTAAACCAAAGGAAGCAACCAACTTGTCCAGAGAACTAAAGCCCCCACCCACTGTAAAAGATCCCGTAGACCGCTCTTTAACGTAGATATTGAGATTAACAGTATCTTCTTCTTCCCCTTCACTGACATCAAACTTGGCTTCATCAAAAAATCCCAAATTAATGACGCGCTGTCGGCTTCGCTTAAGTTTGACACTGTCAAAAGGTTCTCCTTCTTTAAGCCGAAGTTCTCTTCGGATGACATAATCTCGCGTTGTTCGGTTCCCAACAATGGTGATCCGTCCCACAGTATGAGGAACACCCTCTTTAATATCCAAAGTCAAATTAACAACCTTCTGAGTTCGATCTACAGAGGTTAAAGGGGTAATCTGAAGCTTTCCTTTGGTATCCCCGGAGATAGGGGTTACATATCCTTTTTGTGCATAAAGATCCGAAATAGCCGTGATATCCTTTCGGATAACCGAACGACTAAAGATATCCCCTTCTTTGGCTTTCATTTTCTCCCGGATTTCTTGCTCAGAAAAAACCGTGTTCCCTTTAATCTCTACCTTCCCTACTTTGAATTGTTCCCCCTCATCCACGAAGATCTTTATAAAAAGCTTTTCTTTGTTATTCCGAAAATCTAATTTGTAATCTACCACCCGGGCATCGATATATCCATAATCAGCATAAAAGGCTACGATCCGATCCAGGTCTGTTTTCAGTACCTCCTCATCGAACTTTCCGGACCCTGTAAGAAAAGATAAAAAACCATGGGGTTTCGTCCCCAGCTGACTGATTAATTGCTTGTCGGAGAAAGCTTTGTTTCCCTCAAAGGAAACCTTTTCGACTCTTAGTTTCTTGCCTTCTTGGATTTGAAAGGTGATATTTACCTTCTCTTCAGGATCCTTAGGATCTGGTTTAACAATGGGATTGATCTCCACGTTGTAATATCCTTTTTTGCGATAAATATCCCTCAGTTTTTGAACACTATCCCTTAATTTAAGCGGATCAAAAATGGCATGGGGACTCACCACCAAAGCATCTTTGAGATCTTCTTTTTTTACCTCTTCATTTCCTCTAATCTCTACCGTCCCAATCGTAGGTCTTTCGGTTACCTTGAAGGTAACCTGAACCCCTCCTTCAACGGGTTCTACATCCACGACCACATCGCTAAATAGCCCAATATCGTAAATCTTCTGAATATCCCGGGTTATCTGATCCGGATTGTAGGGACTATCTACTTGAGTTGTCAGGTTATGACGTATGGTATCTTCTTCGACGGTGGTATTCCCGGTGATCAAAATTTTTTTTACCACAGGTTGTTCAGCACCGCCACTGTAGGGTGCGGAATAAAAAAAATATAGAAAACTTATAAGGCTCAGTAAAACCAACTTTCTCGTCATGATTCGGTGGGATTATCTCTGAGAGAGGGGACAGGAAGGTAGGAGAATGGAAAAACAACTTCTTCTCTCCCGTTCTTCTCCTCTCTCATTGTTCTTTAAGTGCTACAGGCCATGAGATACTGACGAATCAAATCTGCACGAGCAACCTCTGAACTTTGTTTTTTCTTAAAAAGCTTATAAGTGATAATATGGGCAGGCTGTACAAGAATGAAAAGCTCGTCAATGGTGGATAAGGAAACTCCCGTTATCATTTTTAAGCAAATCCCTAAACGGACAAGGGATAAAGCATGGAGGCTTTCGCTTAAACTCAGTTTTTTACGCTCTTTCAGGTCTCGGACGGCCAGGATAATTTTAGTCTCCAACTCCCTCCCGGATTTTTCCAGAAGATATTGACGAGCGAATTTTTCCCTCATAGCTATGACTTGACAGGTTTTTTCAAGGGTCTTTAGGATTTCACTTTCTGTTCGACCTAAAGTAACCTGGTTTGAAATCTGAAAGAGATATCCCCTGGCCTCACTACCTTCTCCATAAGTTCCTCGGACTGCAAAACCGGAATCCGTTAATTCCTTGAGAACTTTTTTGATCTTACGGGAAAGCATGAGTCCTGGTAGGAACATCATAACAGAAGCCCGCATTCCGGTTCCCGTATTAGTAGGACAGGCGGTCAGAAATCCCCATTTTTCATCATAAGCAAAGTCCAGAAGGCTTTGGAGTTCCAAATCAATGGTCTTAACTCTCTGCCAGCTTGCTCTCAATTGGAAGCCGTACTGGATATTTTGAAGGCGAAGATGATCTTCCTCATTAATCATCAAAGAGGTTAAATCATCCTTTGTAATAACTGCCCACCTGGCTTCTTCTCCTCGGGATTGTTGAAAACTGACGAGATATTTCTCCCTTAGAAGCTGGCGATCCACTTCTGAGAGATGTTCCATTGGGAAAATTACGTAATTCCTCAGCGTCCGGCTCTGATGAATAGCTTCAAGGATAAGCTCGGCTACTTTTTTTAGATCTTTCCGATGGGCTACTTGAGGAAAAGGATATAGAGATAGGTTTCGAGCTAATCGCACTCGAGAGCTGACTACATATTTAGATTTAGGAGCCGACTCCTTAATCCAGGTCTCGAATTCTTGAATAATGGAAGAATAACGATTGGTTTGCAAAAGGTGCCTCTTTGTGCTCCTCATTTTAGTTGTTATAGAAACAACTAAAGTTCTTACTTACGATGATCTGGTTGTGTTCTTTAAACTTAAAATCTTATCCCTCAGCTTAGCGGCTTCTTCATAATTTTCGCCTTTGACGGCTTCCTTAAGTTTCTTATATAATCGTGCTAACTGGGATGAAATCAAGGTATCTTCTGCTTTGAAAACAAGTAAATCCTCCTCTACGTGCTGAGTAGTACCCTGAAGCTTTAGAAACAAATCATCCAGATATTCTGCAAATATGGTATAGCATTCACTACATCCGAATTTCTGGGCCTCAACAAACTTAGCCAGAGATAATCCACAATTGAGACATCTTCTTGAAGCAACGTTCTCTTGTAAAGGAGTCCGAAGCCCTACCATCCATAGTGTGATAGAGGAAAAATCTTCAGAGAAGTAGCCTTCCAATAAACCGATCTCTTTAGCACATCCATAACATAATTTAATTTCTTCAACCTCTTCCTCCAGAAAGGTTTTAATAAATAAACTGGCCAGATTTTTCTGGCAATTTTCACATAACATTTTCTTTAAAGGATTAGAGGCCCGAAGTTGGGGGTCTAAAATTAAAATATTTTATCCCTTAGCTTCTAGTTTCCTATGGTTCCATCAATAAGTTTAATAACCCTTTGAGCCAGTTTAGCTAACTTTTCATTGTGCGTTACGATAACAAAGGAGATCCCTTTCTCTTCGTTTAAATATTTAAGGAGTTCCCCAACCAAAGATGCCGTTTTCATGTCTAAGTTTCCAGTGGGTTCATCGGCTAAAACGATCATAGGTTCGGTAACGATAGCTCTGGCTATAGCCACTCTTTGTTGTTCTCCTCCGGAAAGTTCCCCCGGTTTATGCTCCAGCCTATCTTCCAAACCCACTTCCGATAGAAGTTTAAAAGCTTTTTCGGCTGCGAGATCAGGGGCAGTTCCGCGAATGAGTAAGGGCATCATGACATTTTCCAGCGTATTAAATTCGGGTAACAGATGATGAAACTGAAATACAAATCCGATATTTTTATTCCGGAACTCAGCCAGCTGCTCCTCGGAGAGGCTAAAAATATCGAATCCTCGATAAAGAACCTCTCCGGAAGTGGGTCGGTCTAAAGCCCCTAAAATATGGAGCAGAGTACTTTTCCCAGCTCCTGAGTTACCTACAATGGCCACCATCTCTCCCTGGGTTATTTTTAGATCTACGCCCTTCAGGACATGCAGGATCTCAGATCCCGTTTCAAAGGATTTATGTAAGTTTCTGGTTTCAACTATAATCGTATTCAACTACTTTTTTCTCGCGAAGGCACAAAGTCCGCCTTGAATCTGTTAAAGCCAGTACAAAGAAAACAATAAAAGACCTGACGACCTTTGCGCCTTTAGGAGAAACTCTTCTCATTCGTATCTCAGGGCTACTACCGGATCTAATTTTGAAGCCTGCCAGGCTGGATAAACCGTTGCTAAAAGACAAATCAAAATCGACATGGTAGCTACCAAAACAAAATCCAACCCAGTCATCTTAAAAGGAAGATGATCCAGGTAATAAACATCCCCTTGTAATTTAATCAGTTTATAGGTATCTGCTATCCAACAGATCAGAAAACCAAAAACGCATCCCAGGAGCGTCCCAACGAGTCCGATGGTAAGTCCTTCTGTTACAAAAATTTTCATAACACTCTTCGAAGTAGCTCCCATGGATTTTAAGATAGCAATATCTTTATTTTTTTCCATAACCATCATAATGAGAGTACTGGCTATGTTAAACGCTGCCACCAGAACGATCAAAACCAGGATAATGAACATGGCGATTTTCTCTAATTTAAGGGCCGAGAAAAGGTTCCGATTCATTTCAGCCCAATCCCGGACCAAATATCCAGCTCCCAGAACCTCCTGAATTTGATCCGCAATACGAGGAGCTTCATAGATATCACTGACTTTAACTTCCACACCAGTTACAGAATTTCTCATATTAAAAAACCTTTGAGCGGCTGTCAAGGAAATATAAACCAAACTTGAATCATACTCGAACATTCCTGAGTAAAAAATC
Organism: bacterium; assembly: GCA_030550175.1. GTDB lineage: Bacteria > Moduliflexota > Moduliflexia > Moduliflexales > JAUQPW01 > JAUQPW01. The sequence continues at coordinate 39,413 of JAUQPW010000012.1, read as the reverse complement.
CCAACCACACGAAATTTTTTTAACTTAGGAACGGGCCCTGAGGGGAGTTGGGTTCCGGTCGGAGAAACCACGGTAACATCGTCTCCTACAATTACACCTAATAACCTGGCCAGTTCAAGACCGATGATAATAGCATCCCTTTTAGGTCCTGTTTCAGATTCTGGATTATCAAACTGCTCCTTTAACAGACCCAGAGAGCCTTCTATCATATTTTTAGCCAGATCGGTCACTCCGGATTCAGAATCCGGATCTATCCCTCGAATGACCACACCGGCTACATTGGTATCAGAATTGATCATAACCTGGCTGAAAATAAAAGGAGCGGCGGCCTTAACATCCGGTACCGTTTTTACTTTCTCGATAACCTCTGCGTAGTTTTCCATTCCGGTGTTGTTTCGCTTGAGAATCACCGCATGGGAGTTAGTCCCCAGGATCTTATTTCTCAAATCGTCCTCAAACCCCGTCATGACTGCCAGAACGATAATCAATGCCATGACACCCAGCATAACGCCACCAATGGAAATGATGCTGGTCAGGGAAATAAACATTTGCTTCCGCTTGGCTTTTAAATAGCGGATCCCGATGAATAGTTCATAAGAACCTGCCAGGATTTTTCTTTTCCTGGATTTTTTGTATTTTTCTAGTTTTTCTCGAGGTCTGGTGTTGATAATTTGTTGCTGATTGTCCAAGATTCGCTGTTTGCCACCTCTTATCCCTTGCCCGATGTGTAACAACGGATAAGGGATGATGGTGGATCAGGTTTCCTGCTTTAGCAAGGGGAAGAGAATAACCTCCCGGATAGAACTAGAATTGGTCAGTAACATGACCAGACGATCAACCCCCACACCTTCTCCGGCGGTTGGGGGCATTCCATATTCAAGGGCTCGGAGATAATCTTCATCCATTCGATGGGCTTCCTCATCTCCGGCCTCTCTCTCTCGAACCTGCCGCTCAAACCGTTCCCGCTGATCAATAGGGTCATTCAGTTCGGTAAATGCATTGGCCACTTCTTTCCCCGCAATGAATAACTCAAACCGCTCCGCGACTTCCGGGTTATCTTCTTTAGCCTTGGATAAAGGTGAAACCTCTATAGGAAAATCGATAATAAAGGTTGGTTGAATCAACCTGGGCTGTACGACCACATCAAATATTTTCAGTAAAAGTTTGGCCGGGGTCATCTTTGTTGTGGGAATACCTAATTTTTGGGCAATCTCTTTTATTTTTTCTTCATTTTCTAAATCTTGGATTGAGATGCCATCATCATGTTGAACGATGGCTTCTTTAAGGGGTAACACAGTCCATGGGGGAGTGAGGTTAATCGATTGACCCTGATAAACCAACTGATTAGAACCTAAAACCTTTTCCGCTACATAGTTCAACATCTCCTCTGAAAATTTCATGAGATCTCGATAGTCTGCATAGGCCATATAAAACTCCAACATGGTAAACTCAGGGTTATGTTCGGTAGAAATACCTTCGTTACGAAAGTTGCGGTTGATTTCGTAAACCCTCTCAAAACCTCCTACGACCAACCGTTTTAAATAGAGTTCCGGTGCAATACGGAGATAAAGATCCATGTTTAGAGCATTATGATGGGTTACAAAAGGCCGGGCCGCGGCCCCTCCGGCAATGGGGTGCATCATGGGGGTTTCTACTTCCAGGAATCCTCTCTCATTCAGAAAGGTTCGTAAGGCTTGAATAGTCGCAGTTCGTTTTTTAAAAATTTCCCGGACTTCTGGATTGGCAATTAAATCCACATACCGTTGCCGATATCTTAACTCTACATCTCTCAATCCATGCCACTTCTCGGGAAGGGGACGAAGGGATTTAGAAAGAAGTTTCACTTCCGAAACCAAACTGGTCAATTCTCCGGTTTTGGTACGAAAAAGGGTTCCCCGAACCCCAATAAAATCTCCGATATCGAAGGTAGTAAAACGCTCATAGGCTTCTGGACCTATCCTGTCGGTACGAACATAGATCTGGATCTGAGCCTCTCCACTTCGGATATGGGCAAAGGTATTCTTTCCATGTATTCGTAAAGACATGATCCGCCCGGCAGTGATAATCTCTGGAATGGACTCCAATTCACTTCCGGAGAGATTTCCATAACTCTGGACAATCTGAGAAACCGAATGGGAGATAGTAAATTTATTTACATAGGGATTAATTCCCGCTGCTCTTAACTCTTCTAGCTTTTTCCGCCGTTGTAAAATCTGATCGCTAACTTCAGACATTTTCAAAAACAATGACCAATGTCCAATGATCCATTAGCCGATTTCTTCATTGTTCATGATTCATTGCTAATTGTTCAATAAATAAGCCTTAATAAACTCATCGATTTCCCCATCCAGGACCCCTTGCACATTGCTTGTTTCCAGATTAGTTCGATGGTCCTTTACCAGTTGGTAAGGATGAAGCACATAGGAGCGAATCTGGCTTCCCCAGGCAATTTTTTTCTTTTCACCTTGAATCTTTTCCAGTTCTTCTTTTCGTTCTTGTTCATACATTTCATATAGACGGGCCTTTAAAATTTTCATGGCCATCTCTCGATTTCTATGCTGGGATCTTTCATTCTGACATTGGACCACGATGCCCGTTGGAAGATGCGTAATGCGAACCGCGGAATCTGTCACATTTACATGCTGTCCCCCCGCTCCACTGGATCGGTACGTGTCTATGCGAAGATCTTCTTCCCTGATATCTAAGTTAATGGTTTCATCTATCTCAGGAAACACAAATACAGACGCAAAGGAAGTATGTCTGCGATGATTGGCATCAAAGGGAGAGAGGCGAATGAGACGATGGACCCCACTCTCGGACTTGAGATATCCATAGGCATATTCTCCATTAACTGTGATGGTTGCATTCTTGATTCCGGCTTCTTCACCGGGTAAGATATCTACAATTTTTGCTTCAAATCCCTTTCGCTCACACCAGCGCAGATACATTCGCATCAGCATCTGTGCCCAGTCTTGAGATTCCGTACCCCCGGCCCCGGAATTAATGGATAGAATGGCATTACTTTTGTCATGTTCTCCACTGAACATTTGCTGGAATTCTATGGCCGATAACTCTCGGGCCAACGTCTTTAGTCGCTCCTCAATTTCAGGCAGAATCGAAGTATCCTCTTCGGCCAACTCCAACAAGACCTCTAAATCGTCCCGCTGTTGGACCAACTCCTTCCAGGTATCTAAGGTTTTCTGTAAAGATTTGTGCTCTTGAAGCACTTTTTGGGCTTTTTCATTATCATCCCAAAAACCCGATTCGATCATTTTCTTCTCTAATTCAGCAATTTGCCGTTCTTTCCCTGAAATGTCAAAGACAGTCCCGAAGAAAGGTCAATTTTTCAACCAGTTTTGAAAACTTCTCTCTAAGTTCTTCTAACTTCAACTCCATATTTATTTTAAGTAATATTTTTGCCATCCAGACAGCAAGAGATTAAGACGGAACACGGAAGATTAAAGCCTGTTTAATTCTCTTCAACCGTCTACTTCGATCTTCTACCTTCAAATCTTTGTGTCCGGGTGGCAAAATAGTTGCTGCCCAGAAAACCAAAAAATAAACCCAAGCACATATAAGCAAAAATATCTCCGAATCGGGTATAAAAAGTCCTAGAGCTACCTGGGAAGATGTTATGCGTTAAGGCAGTTTCTACAAAAAGATCGGTACTGGCTATAATACGACCATAGGGATCTACAAATCCGGATATGCCTGTATTCGCAGCCCGAATTATAGGGATCCGATTCTCAATGGAACGGAAGGTTACCATCGCCATATGCTGATATGGGCCTGCCGTTCGTCCAAACCAGGCATCGTTGGTTATATTAACCATAAAATTAGCTCCTCTGTCAATAAATTTCCTTACCAGATTTGGAAAAATTACTTCAAAACAAATGACCACGCCAAACTGGTGATTTCCCAACGTCATAACCTTATACTCTCTGCCAGGTTCCAACTCTCCCACGGCCTTAGTGATTTTATCTACGAAGAAAAAAACCTTTTGGTAAGGTACATATTCTCCAAAGGGGACCAGCTCAATCTTATCGTATTTATCTAAAAGTTTTCCCTCTGGAGATAAGAAAAAAGCGCTGTTTAAATAAACGTAGTCTTGCCCCCTACGATCTGGCTTGGCATCTATGCCTCCAAAAACCAAATGGACTTTCATCTCCCGAACCAGTCGGATCAATTCTTCCCGCCTTGGGGGATCAAAATTAAAGAAAAAAGGAACTGCAGTTTCAGGCCAGACCATTAAATCCAGTTTTTGAGATAGGGACTGCAAAGAAAGTCTTTCATAGGTTTCAAAAACCTGTTCCTGATAACGAGGATTCCATTTAATACCCTGATCAATATTCCCCTGCACCACGGTAGCCGTAAGAGCCTCTTTAGAAACTCCAGGATGGGCTAGCACATAAAAACCATAGCTTAGAGTTAGAATCAAACCCACAGAGCTAAACGCAAGAAGTTTTCCTTTAAAAACGTGAGACTCCTGGGAGAAAAAGAGGGTGTAAAGCGTTACGTTTATAAGAACGATCAAAAACGAAACCCCGTATACCCCGGTAAACTCGGCGATCTGTACTACAGGACTCATGAGAAATTGGGAGTAGCCCAGGTTATTCCAGGGAAATCCAATAAAGAAAAAGGATCGAATATACTCCAGAGCAGTCCAAACGACCGGAGCAGAGATAGCTATGGGAATGGTTGATATCAAAACTTGCCTTGAACCTGCCTGTCCTGGATACCATCGAAGGAGAAAAGACCTCATGCCGGCTTTTTTTCCTTGCAAATATTGGATGATCAAGGTAAAAAGGCCTATATAAAGGGCCAGGTATACGGCCAGCAATAGCAAGATCCCTATGCTGGAAGGAAGATTAATTCCTCCGTATCGAACCATGGTCACGGTAATCCAATATAAAGATCCTAAATAATAAATTACCCCGGCTAACCAACCCAGCCAGAAAGTGTTTTTCAAGTTTTCTTCCTGGATAGCGCACAAAAGAGGAATTAAAGCAATCCAGGCAACTAACTCCAGGTTAAACTTAGGAAATATAAGTACCAGGAGGATACCGGAGAGGAAAGCCAGTGAGATTTTTTTTAAGTATCTACGCAAAACCAGACCTCGTTTTTTTATCGACCAACGGCCCTAAATACCTGAAAGATTTCTTCTGCAAGCATCAAGAATATAAAAGCAGGCTTCAAACCCGCCCCTATCAGACCGTCCAAAAATTTTTCACAAAGGTTTATGACTTAAACCATATCCCTCTGCTATAACCTAATTTAATATAACCCCCTTGAAAGGTTGTTGCAATGGACGGACAGGATCGGAGAGGTAGTCGAAAAGTAGCTCTCCCAGGGTTTCACACCTTTCCCTTCCCGTATCGTTTGTTCCGGGTTCTTTTCTCGTTGTTGTATAAGGATCTTTATCCTGAGACGGTACCGAATTCCAGCCCTGATTACCCAGAGCTGAAATAAGGCCCTTTGTGGAAAAGCCGTTGACAATACCTTGTCACTTTTATACATTGCGAAAGCAATCCTTGAAGAAATCTTCTGGGTCTAAAAATTGCAGGTCTATGGATAGAGTCCAGAAGAAGTACAGAAATAGGGTAAGAATTTTATAAAGAAACGACCTGGTAGCTAATAAAGTTTAATCGATCCTTACTCTTCAAGATGAAGAAAATTCAATTATGGCACAGTTTAATTATAATACAAAGGAGATTATAGCAAAACTTGTTTACTACGGACCTTCCTTAGGGGGTAAAACAACTAATTTACAAGTCCTTCATAAAATCCTGGATCCCGCCAGTCGCGGTAATTTATTTTCCCTGGAAACAGAGGCAGACCGGACTTTATTTTTTGATTTACTTCCCATTAATCTGGGAATAAGGAAAGGGTTGGAGCTTCGGTTGAAGGTTTATACGGTTCCCGGTCAGGTAAAATATAACTCTACACGACGCATGGTTTTAACAGGAGCCGATGGGATCGTGTTTGTTGCAGACTCTGACGTAAACCGCTATAACGATAACATAGAAAGCCTTCAGAATTTGATCGAGAACCTGGCCGTAAATTCAATCAATATCCATGAAATTCCCTTGGTTTTACAGTATAATAAACGGGATTTACCGAATATTTTATCGGTTGAAACCTTAGGGAAAAAGCTCAATTTTAGAAATGTACCTTCCTTTGAATCGGTAGCCATCGAAGGAAAAGGGGTTTTGGAGAGTTTCATCGGAATCCTTAAGGGTATGATGACCCATTTTGCAGAAAAGTATCATCTTGCTAAAGGTAAAACTGAAATCTCTAGAATAGTTGAGCACATGGAAAAGAATTTAATGGAGCATGTGCAGAAAGGGCAAAAAATTCAAAAATCTGCTATTCAACCTTAAGGATCCCAGGCTCATCCGGAACCTGAAGAACCAAAATTAAAGCTGGCCCATCCAGGAACCGATCTATTCCATAAAACCTCCCCAGGAGTTCAGACAATGAACAGAAGTTGTTAACTAACTATTTTAGAAGTTAAAGTAAAGGTCTGAACAAGCTTCCCCAAAATGATAAAGCTCTCCGGATTATGTTCAGGATAGAATCTACAGAGTAATAGGCCGTATTTCTTGTGGGTAGGACGGTAAATTGGAAGTTGTAGAAGGGGATTAAACCAGATTCTTTTAAAGGTTTCTGTTTAATCCGGGTCCTTAAATCGAAATCACTCCTGGATCGTGATTTTCGTAAAGTCTTTCTTTTGAGTTTCCCGTTGAAGGTCTTGAATTCTTTTTTCGATAAGTGCCTTGATGCCCTCCAGAAGTTCGATTTCTGCCTTTCTCATATGGATTGAAAACTCAGAATTTCGTCCCAACACTTGTAAGAGAAGGCCGGACAATTGACAAAGGATACACATTCGGGCATCGGGAGTCAAAAATCAGGAATCAGGCCTTTCTTCTGGCCCCTGACTTCTGACTCCTATTCTTCCAGGGTTTCAAAAAAGACGGTTAAGGTATTCCCTTCGACTTTGGCTCCAGAGGGTCTCGCACCGGCGATCCGTCTGGGGAGAACCATATTTTTCTTAAAATTTCCAATACGAATAATGAGTTCATCGGCACTTTTACTTAAATCGATATCTGCTTTAGAAACGAAAGGGAGCTTAATCTGAACCAGATAGTGCCGATTCTCTTTTAGAAATTTATAAGGACTCTCGGCATAGAAAACCCGAGTTGGATCTTTATCGGCATACAGAGCCTCTGCCAGGTGGATCAGATCTTCCTTACCTACAATTTCATCTTTAAAAAGGTTCACCTTCCAGATGGGAACGGGTGTAAAATATTCCTCTACCTGACTCAGGTGGCGATCCTGGGTATTCATCCAATTGGTAAAGTATTCATCTGAGACCTGAGGGGGTAGAATTCGATTGACCACAATGGCATCGATACATAGTCCGTAGAGACAAAAATACATGAAAGCCCGTTGGGTCTCTTTGATGATGATTTTTTCAGGATTGGTTATCAAACGAACCGTTGTAGTGGTCGGATCATTAAGTAATTTATCTACTCCCTCTAATTTCTCATACAGAGACTGAATAGACTCAAAATAGCTATCATCCGGTAATGGAACAGAATACATGGTCGACATGACCGGTCGCATGACTTTCATGAGATGTTTTTCAACCTTAAAAACTTTCCGCATATACCATTCCAGGGTGGTGGGGAGACTGATAAATCTTAAAGATTCTCCGGTTGGGGCACAATCTAACATGATGACATCAAATGCTTTTTCTCTGGCGTATTGATTGATATAAAGCAGTGAGCTCACTTCTTCCATCCCTGGAAGAATCGCCAATTCTTCGGCCAGGATTTCATCTAAACCGGAAGTGTTTAATAACATGGCGAGATATTTATATACCTCTCCCCAATGTCTTTGAATTTCTTCCTGTACATCGACTTCTTGTAACCACAATTTCTCCTCAAGCTGGATTAAAGCTCCCTTTTTATGATCCAGAAGCCTTTGATCTAGGTCAAAGGAATCTGAAAGGCTATGGGCTGCATCTAAAGACATTACCAGGGTTTTATGACCCATCTGGGCCGATCTTAAAGCGGAAGCCGCCGAGATACTCGTTTTTCCTACGCCACCTTTGCCCGTAAATAATATAATTCGCATCGGTAAAACACAAAACGTAAACTGTAAAGACAGAACTATCTACCTTTTAAGTTTTATATTTTGCGTTTCTCACCAAAACTTAAAATTTTATCCCTTGACAGGTTCAAGGGCAGATGTTATTTGACTAAGATAACTTCTTATTATAAGAGCAGATGGTAATAATGTCAACTACGCCTTTTAATAAAGTAACTGTAACAATTTCTTACGAAAATCGTCTTACGATTTTCATACTTCGTGGCGACCCAACGGGTCATGACTGTTTAGTAGGTGTCACTTTTTCTGTCTGAACACCCCCCTCCCCCCGTATACGGGGGGATTAGAGGGGAGCCAGGGGGTTTCTTTTTCCACCTACTAAATGGATACGGATACTTTAATAAAGATCTTGAAAGTACCTTCTAACTGAGAAAACCCATGGGAAGATTACATGATCTAATTCGGAGTGAAATCATCGCCTTAGAGGCATATCAGGCAGAAGAGGAGATTTGTAAGATCAAATTGGATGCTAATGAAAATTCCTTTCCCTTTCCCCTTGAACTTCGGAAAGAAATGGCTTCTCTCATAGAAAACTTACCTTTTAACAGGTATCCGGATCCTTCTGCAAGGGACCTAAGAGCTGTTTTAGCCGAGAAGTTATCTGATTCGGGAAATCCCGTGAATTCCAATATGATTTTGGTGGGAAATGGCTCTGATGAATTGATTCAGATTATACTTTTGGTATGTGGCGGGGACTCGGGCCGTGTTCTGATTCCCACTCCTACCTTTGCCATGTATAAGATTCTGGCTCAGATCTTGGGCCAGAAACCTATAGAAATTCCTTTGGAAGCGGATTTTGATTTGAATTTAGAGAAAATGCTGGCAAGAATTGATTCCGATCAGCCCCGAATTACCTTCTTGAGTTATCCGAATAATCCTACCGGAAATAGTTTCTCCCGGGAGAAAATATTAAAAATTCTCGAGGCTTCTCGAGGAATCGTCGTGGTAGATGAGGCCTATTTTGATTTTTCCAAAAAAACGTTTCTCCCTCTTTTGTCTTGCTATGAAAATCTTATTATTTTGAGGACTTTCTCTAAAATTGGTGCGGCAGGATTACGGGTGGGGTTCCTCATCGCCCATGAGGAGATGGTTCGGCAATTCAATAAGGTCCGGCTTCCCTTCAATTTAAATCTTTTTTCACAAGCCGCCGCAAAATTAATTTTGGAAAATCGTACCTATCTGGATCGGCAGGTTATGCAACTTATCCAGGAGAGGGAGAAGCTTTATCAGGTCCTACAGGGTCTTTCTTATCTGGAGCCTTTTCCATCCGATGCCAATTTTATTTTAGTTAGAACTAAAATGGACGCCGCATTTCTCCATCAAGAACTGATAAAGCGAGACATCTTAGTTCGTAACTTAAGTAAGCCGGGTCCTCTTTTCAATTGTCTTCGTATAGGGGTTGGAACTCCAGAAGAGAACAGGTTGTTATGTGAAGCATTGGAGGAAATTAAAAATCAAAGGCCGGAATTCTAGCTCCTGATTTTTGGCCCTTGATTCTTGTTTTATGATCATGATTGCCATCATAGACTATGGTATGGCCAATCTGCATAGTGTTCAAAAGGGATTCGAAAAGGTCGGTCACCGGGCTGTGATCACCAGTGATCCTCAGGTTATAACCACGGCCTCGGGATTGGTTTTACCGGGGGTTGGAGCCTTTAAAGTTTGCATGGATAACCTGGTCAAGCGAGATTTGGTGCAGCCCATCTACCAATGGATCGAAAAGGGAAAACCCTTTCTGGGAATTTGTGTAGGCCTACAGCTTCTCTTTACAGAAAGTGAGGAATTTGGCAATTGTAAGGGATTGGATATTTTCAAAGGGAAGGTAAAGCGATTTTCCGGCGCGTTAAAAGTTCCTCATATGGGATGGAATAATATTACCATCCGACGACCGGCTCCTATTTTTCAGGGAATTAAGGATCAGTCTTACTTCTATTTTGTCCATTCCTATTATGTAGATTCTGAGGAACCTGAAGTTATTGCAGCTACCACGGAGTATGGAATATCCTTTACTTCGGTGATTTGGAAAGATCATATCTTTGGTTGTCAATTCCATCCAGAGAAGAGTCAGACTTTAGGATTAAGGCTTCTAAAGAATTTCGGTGACTGGGTACTCCTCCAGAGTCGGTAGGACTATATGAAATTCGCTTCCATATCCTACCCCTTCACTTTCTACCCATACCATACCTCCATGACCTTCTATGATATTTTTTACAATGGTTAAGCCAATTCCAATCCCTCTCCCCATGAACTTTGTTTTATCGGTACTATGATGTAAGGGGTCCCCAACCTCATAAAAGGGCTCGAAGATTTTCTTCTGTTCCCTTGGATCGATACCTATACCCGTATCTTTAACCAGGATTTCTATGGCAGGTTGGGATATACCCTCATTGTTTGAGATCTGGGAGTTTTTCCATCGTAACTCTATCCAACCCCCATCGGGAGTAAACTTGATGGCATTACTGATAAGATGAAAAAATACTTGCTTTAATCTTTCCGGGTCTCCGCGTACGATGGGTACATGGTCAAAATCATGAACCCTGATCAAAATATTTCTTTCCTGGGCGGCTCGTTGGAAGGTTGTAAGGATATAATCAATAACATCCCGAATATTGATATTTTGCAGGTTGATGGTAAGCTCTCCGATATTCGCTTTAGAAAGATCGATCAGGTTATTCACAATTTCTTTAAGACGGTCCGTACCTTTTAGGGCCTGCTCTAGCAGATGTTTTTGTTCTTCATTCAACGAGCCTCCTATACCGTCCAGAGCCAGTTTTACATAGCCCTCCATCACCATCAGAGGGGTTCTTAACTCATGGGAAGCAATAGAGACAAAGATAGATTTGGTTTTATCCAATTCTTCCAGTTCTCGATAAGCTTCCCTCAATTTGGACATCGCCTGTTCGAGTTCTATAGTCCTTTGCTTAACTTTTTCCTCCAGACTTCGGTTCAGTCTTTTCAACTCTTCCATTAATTTTTTATTTTCCAGGACCAAATAGCGATTCTCCAGGGCTCTCTTAATAGTCAGGTCAACGTCCTGGATATTAGAGGGTTTTAGAACGTAATCGAAAGCTCCTAAGCGGGTTGCTTCAATGGCAGCTTCTTCAGCAGCATGGGCGGTAACCATGATAAAGGGGGTATCGGGATGGATCTCTTTCGACTTTTTAAGAACCTCTATTCCATCCATTCCAGGCATTTTCACATCACAGAGAATCACATCCACTTCCTTTTCTTTTAAAAAAGACAAAGCCGTGAGGCCATCTTCAGCTGTAAATACTCGATACCCACACCTTATCAATAAGGCTGAAAAGGCGTCTCGAATTCCCGGATCATCATCTATGAGCAAGATTTGAATTGTTTTCAACTTTGAACCTCTTCTTAAGTGGAACTATAGATAGTAACAGAATAAAACTATTAACTCATCCAGCACATGGTAATCAAACTTATTTTTTATGTCTAGGAAAATTTCATAATTTCTTTATAATTTTTTGAGAGGGGTACTTAACGCTTGCTATCCGTCCTGCAACGCAATCTTTTCCTTACACCTTTCCCTATTGACAAACTCTAAAAACATGATGAAATATTACTTACATGTTCGAGTATAAATTTAATACGATTCCAGAAGCTATAGAAGACATTCGGGCCGGAAAGCTGATCATTGTCATAGACGATGGAGAGCCGGAGAATGAAGGAGATTTAGTGTGTGCGGCAGAGAAGGTGACTCCCGAATTGATTAATTTTATGGTTACCTATGGAAGAGGGCTGGTCTGTTTACCTATGACCCGGGATCGGCTTAATGAACTGGAACTTCCTTTAATGGTTCCCGAGGGCACTTCGGTAGATAGGACCGCCTTTACCATTTCCATCGATGCAAAACAAGGGATTACAACCGGCATTTCTGCCGTGGACCGTGCAAAAACTATCCTGACAGCCGTTAATCCCAACACCAAACCCAAGGATCTCCTTCGACCCGGTCACGTCTTTCCTATACTCGCTCGGAGAGGAGGTGTTTTACGCAGAGCAGGACACCCAGAGGCGGCGGTGGACTTAGCGCGAATGGCAGGCTTATACCCTGCCGGAGTCATCTGTGGTATCCTCAATGATGATGGTACTGTAGCACGACTCCCCGACCTTATGGAGTTCCGAGCTCGACATCATCTTAAAATCATCACCATAGCAGATTTAATAAAATTTCGTGTGAAACAGGAACGATTCGTGAGTCGGGTCGCAACCCTTCAACTTCCTACCCCATATGGTACGTTCAAAGCAATCTGCTATCAAAACGAACTGGATCATCAACCCCATCTTGCTTTGGTTTATGGAGATATTTTAACAAAGGAGAGTATCCTGGTTAGGGTCCACTCTCAATGTTTGACGGGAGATGTATTTGGATCGCAACGATGTGATTGCGGTGAACAGTTACACACAGCTATGCAGATGATTCAGCAAGAAGGGGCCGGTGTCCTGATCTATATGCAACAAGAAGGACGGGGTATTGGTTTGGCTAATAAATTGAAGGCTTATGAGCTTCAAGATCAAGGGCGAGACACCGTAGAGGCCAATGAAGAGCTGGGTTTTAAAGCAGATCTACGAGATTATGGGATTGGGGCTCAAATGTTGGTTGATCTTGGGGTAAAAAATATCCGTTTGATTACGAATAATCCGAGGAAAATTGTCGGCCTGGAAGGATACAATTTAAAAGTAGTCGAAAGAGTTCCCATTGAAATAAAACCTTCTGCCTCTAACATAAAGTATCTAACAACCAAGCGAAAAAAGTTAGGGCACCTGCTGAATGTGTAAGACCATTTACCGTTTACCATTTATCCGTTATCCTTTGTCAGGTATCGGTCATTCAGAACCCATAGCGAAGGATAAACGATAAGTGATAGCTGGCAGATGATCCATGGCAAACGTTGGAAAAGTTGTTGTAAGTTTGGCATTGATTTTCTCTCTCTATTCTATCTATAATAATCTGATCAAACCCTCTTGGTTAAGGAATGGTTCCAGTTCAGATAAGGAGAGTTTATTCGAGACAGGAAACTTAAACCTCCATACGGCTCAACTCGAGACTATTTTTATAGAAATGGCTGAAAAGGTCAGTCCGGCTGTGGTGAATGTCAGAGGAGAGCGCCTTCAAGGAAAAAGCCTGGTAGATTATCTTCCAGACTGGGGGAAATTCTTCATGAACTGGTTGGATGCGAAATCATCCAGCTGGGATAAGAAAAAATGGATTCTTCCCAGAAGTCAAGGATCCGGATTTATTATTAATCGGAAGGGCTACATCGTCACCAATTATCATGTAATCGAGGATGCCGATCGGATCGTTATCACGCTTTTTGATAATAAAAAACTGACGGCTACTCTCATCGGAGCAGATTCAGAGACCGATCTGGCTCTTCTCAAGGTCGATGCTTTAGAAGAATTGCCGGTTTTATTTTTAGGAAACTCAAAGTCTGTAAGGGTTGGGGAATGGGTCGTAGCCATTGGAAATCCTTTTGGGCTCAGTCATAGTCTCACCGTGGGAGTTATAAGCGGGACAGGGCGATCCATGGGAATCACCACTTATGAAGATTTTATTCAAACCGATGCTTCTATCAATTATGGTAATAGTGGAGGTCCTTTGCTCAACATTAAAGGGGAAGCTATCGGTATGAATACCGCCATTATTCCAGACGGTGAGGGGATTGGTTTTGCCATTCCGGCAAATATTATCCGAAAAGTCATTAACGATATCGCTCAAAAGGGACAGGTCGTTCGAGGCTGGCTGGGGATCGAGATTCAATCATTGACCCCTGAGTTGGCCGAAGCCTTTGAGGTCCAGGATGAGGATGGAGTTCTCATCAATCAGGTTTACCGGGGAAGTCCTGCCTACGAAGGGGGTCTGCAAAGAGGAGATATTATCGTTGAATATGATCATCGAAAAGTCTCTTCCCCTAGAGAATTAAAAAGTCTGGTGGCTAATACCCCCATCGGGGAAGTTGTTGAATTGGTGGTGAAAAGGGATAAAAACCTTCAAGTTGTCAAAGTAGTTATCGGACAACGCTTGTAAAAAGGGCGTAGAAATACGGAAACGTGGAGGGATAAAAAAGGATCTCCGCGTTTTCGTGCCTCTACATTTTCGTCTTTCATAATAAAATGCCCTACTATCCCATCCACGTTGATCTAAGAGGTCGAAAATGTCTGGTTATAGGAGGTGGAAAAGTAGCCGAGCGTAAAATTCGGTCTCTGATAGCCTGTGAAGCAGAAATAACCCTCGTCAGCCCCGAAGTAACCCCCGGGTTGAAAGACTTGATCGAGAAGAAAAAGTTGTTGTACTTTCAAAAAAAATATCAAGAATCGGATTTAGACCAGGCCTTTCTGGTGATAGCCGCGACAGATCAATCGGAAGTTAACAGGCAGGTCTATCAAGATGCCCTGCGTAGGAATCTTCTGGTTAATGTGGTGGACTCCCCCGAGTGTTGTAACTTTATTATTCCGGCTTTTGTTAAAAGGGGGGATCTCTTACTGAGTGTCTCCACAGGCGGGAAAAGTCCGGCTCTAGCCAGAAGAATTCGTAAAAAATGGGAGGGTGAGTTTGGAGAAGAGTATCAACCGTTTTTGGAAGTTCTAGGAGAGTTGAGGGAAAAAATCCAGGGACACATTCAAGATCCTCTTCTCAGAAAAAAGCTCATTCATCAAATTCTCGATTCGGATCTCCTGGATCTACTCAGACAGGGTGATTTCGAATCTACCCATGAAAGAAAGTTAGCTTTGCTTAAAGAGATAGGACGCTATGATGGATAAATCCAGGCCGTTATTGGGAAAACGGATCTTAGTGACCAGGGCACAAGAACAGGCTGGTATTCTGGTTAAATTACTCGAGGAGCAGGGTGCAGAACCCCTGGAGTTTCCCGTTATCGAGATTGTGCCCCCGGCCAGTTGGGAAAAATTAGATCAGGCCATATCCCGGCTTGAAGATTACACCTGGCTCATCTTTACCAGTGTAAATGGGGTCAGATACTTTCTCCAACGTTTAACCTTTCACGGAAAAGATCTCCGGAATTTAAAAAATATCCGGATATGCACAATCGGCCCCGGAACTGCGGATGCTCTGGAAAAATCAGGGATTCAGGTCCACTGGATTCCCGATGAATATAAGGCCGAGGCCATCGTGGAGGGTCTTGGAAAGGAATTAATAGGCCAGCGTGTTTTGCTTCCTCGGGCCGAAATAGCCCGGGATCTGTTGCCGGAACAACTTAAAAAGCTGGGAGTTGAAATCGATGTCGTTACGGCTTATCGAACGGTTCAGGCTACTCACTCTGCCGATCAAATCCGAACGCTTTTGCAAGCTCAAGAAGTGGATATGATTACTTTTACAAGCTCATCGACAGTCAGGAACTTTCTAAATCTCTTTGAGGAAGGTGAAAGGGTCAAGCTCCTTGGAAGGACCCTCTTGGCCTGTATCGGACCGATTACCGCTGAAACGGTGAGAAAATCCGGTCTCTCTCCCCATATTGTAGCCTCTGAATATACAATACCCGGATTGGTTCGGGCTATTGTAGAATATTACCGATCGGTTTAAACATGCCCGAGATACTTAAAATAACCCCTCCCTTATCCGAGGAAATCATTGCCCGATTGAAAGCAGGAGATAAGGTATTAATCCGGGGGACTCTTTATGCAGCCCGTGATGCCGCGCATAAACGTATGATAGAATTGATGGATAAAGGGGAAGAACTTCCCATCGATCTGTGCGGTCAGATTATTTACTATGTAGGTCCCACACCTGAAAAACCCGGACAGGTCATAGGTTCGGCCGGACCTACGACCAGTTCTCGAATGGATCCTTATACCCCTCGACTCATTGCAGAGAAAGGTCTGAAGGGAACTATTGGAAAAGGATGGCGTTCCCAGGAGGTTAAAGACGCCATGAAAACCTATAAAGCCGTTTACTTCGGAGCCATCGGAGGGGCCGGAGCCCTAATTGCCCGCACCATCAAGAAATCTGAACTTGTGGCTTATGAAGACCTGGGTCCGGAAGCCATCCGTCGACTGGAAGTGGAAGATTTTCCGGCTATTGTCATCAATGACATATATGGAGGGGACTTATACGAGGAAGGAATAAAACGATATACCAGGATTTAAGAAAGTATTCTACCAGATAGCCCTGCGCAGTCGTTAATAACCGGTTAACGATGGTCCAGGATTAAATATGAATTTTCAAAATAAAGTCGTTATAGTAGCCGGAGGAGCCAACGGCATCGGGCGTGCGTTGTGTCGTCGGTTTGCAGCGGAAGGTGCGCATGGCATTGTCGTCGCCGATTTAGACGGAGAAGGTGCGACCAGGGGGTCCGTACCAGGATGTTACTGGGTGAAGATGGAAAAAGGGAGAGTTTTTTAATTAGAAGGGGCTCTTGAGCCGGAAGAGGTGGCCGAAGCCGTTGTGAGGGGTTTAGCCGAAGAACGCTTCCTCATTCTTCCACATCCTGAAGTTGCCGAATACTTCCGTCGTAAAGCCAATGACTATGATCGTTGGATCCGAGGGATGCGCCAACTTAAAGCGAAGATCCGCAAGGAAACCTGAGAAGGGATTTCAAGAATTACCTGCTACGTCTGAACAGGAAGACCCTAGAAGGAGAAAACCTCCTGCCTTTTATAAGCTTGACAAGAAGGATGGAGTGCCTGGCCCGGGATTAACCTGACAAGCTGGCTCTGGTTTGTGAAGATCGAAGATTGACGTAGGGAGAGCTTAATGACCGGATTAACCACCTGGCCCATGCTCTTTTAGATAGAGGAATTCAAAAAGGAGATAAAATAGCCGTGCTGAATTCCAACGGTGTGGAAAGGTTCCAGGGTATATTTCTTATACGTATATTATGGAAACCTATTAAACCCATTCGGAGAAAAATCCAGGAATTCCTATCTTTCCAGAAGATTTACCTAATATTATCTACTCCTCCGGAACAACGGGACTTCCCAAAGGATCGTTCATAGTCACGATCATCGCGGTCTTTTCGTTTGGACTTAGAGGAGATTTTAGAGTGGACGAATTCCCGACTTGCCCGATATCAAAGAATCGGTGGGGTAGGCTTTAGGAAAGAGCTACCCCGTAACCCTGCCGGTAAGGTACTTAAAAGAGAACTTCGATCTACATATTGGAAAGGCCTGGAGAAGGAAATTTAGATTCTCCAGAAACCTCATAACAAGGTTTTATGCTTGATGGCCGCTGCAATAAAATCCCTGAACAAGGGATGGGGATCTCGAGGTTTAGATTTAAATTCTGGATGAAATTGGGTAGCTAAAAACCACGGATGATCTCGTAACTCGATGATCTCTACCAGATTGCCGTCCGGCCAAACACCGCTGACGACCAGGCCTTTGCTTTTTAAAAGATCTAGAAACTGGTTGTTGACTTCGTAACGATGGCGATGCCTTTCAGAAATTTCTAACTTTCCGTAAGCTTTATGGGCCAAGGAGTCTGATTCTATTTTACAAGGATAGGCTCCTAAACGCATGGTACCTCCTTTGTCGGTTACTTTTTTCTGTTCTGGGATCAGATCGATCACCGGATCCAGATCCTTTTGGGCAAACTCCGAGCTATTTGCCTGGGTAAGACCACAGACATTTCGAGCAAATTCGATCACGGCACATTGTAACCCCAGACAAAGTCCCAGATAGGGAACTTTATGCTCCCGGGCGTACTGAACGGCTTTAATCTTACCTTCGATTCCCCGTTCTCCAAATCCTCCGGGAACGAGAATTCCATCTATGTGGGAGAGATAAAGATCAGGCCCCTTCTTTTCTATCTCTTCTGCTTCGATCCATTCTAGATGGACCCTGGCTTGATTGGCAATCCCACCATGGATCAGTGCCTCGTTCAGGCTCTTGTAAGAATCCTGAAGATTCACGTACTTCCCTACAATGCCGATGGTTACTTCAAACTTGGGAGAGTGCAGCGTATGGATAATCCGCTCCCAGTCACTGAGATCCGGTTCTCGTGGACTGGAGAGTTTAAGGAGCTTGAGAATAATCTCTTCCAAGCCTTCCCGATGAAAGACGAGGGGAACATCGTAGATATATTCAACATCTTTAGCAGTTATCACCGCCTTTTCATCCACGTTACAATAAAGAGCAATTTTCTTTTTAATGCTATCCGGTAAAAAGCGGTCGGTTCGACAAAGGATGATATCCGGCTGAATTCCGATTTCACGTAGAGCCTTTACGCTATGTTGGGTTGGTTTTGTTTTTAATTCATCAGCCGCCTTAATATAAGGGACCAGGGTCAGATGAATATAAATCACATTCTCCGGACCGACATCTGCTTTAAATTGTCGGATTGCCTCCAGGAAGGGTTGACTTTCGATGTCTCCGACAGTTCCTCCAATTTCTCCGATGACCACATCTACGCCATGGGAGATTTTCAAGATAGCTTCCTTAATTTCATCGGTAATATGGGGAATAACCTGAACGGTTTTTCCGAGATAATACCCCTTGCGTTCCTTCATTATAACGGAGTGGTAGATCTTTCCGGTCGTTATGTTATGATCCTTGCTGGTTCGCGTATTGGTAAACCGTTCATAATAACCCAGGTCCAGGTCTGTTTCTGCTCCATCATCGGTTACATAAACCTCCCCATGTTGAAAGGGATTCATTGTGCCGGCATCTACATTGATATAGGGATCAAACTTTTGCAAAGTAACTTTAAATCCCCGACTCTCTAAAAGAGCTCCTATGGATGCAGCAGCCAAGCCTTTTCCCAGGGAGGATATCACACCTCCGGTAACAAAGATATATTTAGTTGGCATACTTTCTGGTAGGCGTGGGAGTATGGGAGTATGGGGGTGTGGGGGTATGGGACTATGGAAAGTACCGGAGTATAGGAGAATAAGTACCTACACCCCTACACTCCCATACTTCCACACCTCCATACTCTCGACCCTCATACCCTGCTACACCCCCTGAAGTCTTTTTATAACTTCCTTCAAGTCCTCGGGTGTATCGACTCCAATGGATTCATACTCAGTTTCAATGACTTTAATTTTAAAACCGTTTTCCAAAGCCCGCAATTGTTCAAGTTCTTCAGCCTGCTCCAGAAAGGTCGGTTGAAGTGAGGCGAACTTTAAGATAAATTCCCTGCGATACGCATATAAGCCGATATGTCGATAATAGACTCTAGATTCTTCTCTTCGAAAATAAGGAATGGGGGAGCGAGAAAAATAAAGAGCCATATCGTTCAGGTCCGTTACAACTTTCACAACATGAGGGCTTTTAAGTTCCTCAAGGCTCTTAATCTTATGCTTGAGGGTTCCCATCGGAATTTCGGGATCTTCCAGTAGAGGTTGTACGACCTGATCAATCATATTCGGTTCAATTAAAGGTTCATCTCCTTGAACATTAATGAAGATATCCGAATGATCTTCACGGGCAACCTCAGCGAGACGATCGGTCCCGGACCGATGGGCTTTGGATGTCATGATGGCTTCCCCCTTAAAGTTTAAAACAACTTTTAAGATGCGTTCATCGTCCGTTGCAACAACAACCCGCTGGGGTAAGGAAGCCTTCTGGGCCCTTTCATAAACGTGTTGAATCATCGGCTTACCGCAAATATCGGCCAGAACCTTTCCAGGAAACCGGGATGAATGATATCTCGCTGGAATAACGGCAGTAATTTTTTCCATTAATCGTACTCTTTTTTATTTTAACTTGCAGCCGTCGATCTAAACAAAGATCGTCCATGCTGAATAAGATAGATACCTGAAACCCCGGCAAGTTAGCTATTTCAAAAATTATAGGGTTTATAATCCTCTAAGTCAAGACTAAAAGCTTGGAGATAGTGGTATTAATTTAGTCGGTAGACGCTAATTTTTGTTGTATAATTCCGGTAGGGGAATCTATTTAAGCGGGGAAAATCAAGAACTTTTAATAAATGGACCCCCCTACAGACCGGAGAAATAAGAAGCAAAAATGCGTTCAGCTCTCCCTGGAATCCTCAAAAGCTTTCCGCGTAACCTCGTGCCGATACGTAAACATTTTCTGGAGTCGGGGCTTGATCAGGAATGACGCAACCAGGTTGCTTACGACCCCACCGGGGAGTGTGTATTCGATTTCATCTCGGAGAAGGGTTCCTCCTTCTGTGGGTTGGAAAAGATGCCGATGGTACCAGGATTTGAAGGGCCCCTGGATCTGCTTATCGGCAAATAGTTTATTTTTCTCGTGTTCGACATGCTCAATGACCCATCGAAACGAGACAAAACCCAGCGTAACTAATAAGACAACTTGCTGACCTACTTCAAGGGTAGAAGCTCGTTTTAAGATTTCCACTTTTTCCCAGGGAGGAATCAGCCGTTGCAAAAAATCCGGCTTTTCATAAAGGGCAAAGACTTTCTCTACCGGAGCAGGAATAAAACTTTCTTGGATGAATTTGGGCATAATCAAACTGTTATAGACCCTTTTAGCAGAGGTTAGATGAGTTAAAAATCAATGCATAAAACTTATCAAGCTATAAAAGTTAGGTTGAATGAGGGTCGTTGTCAAATAAATAAAATGAGAGTTGTATTTCTTTCCTGTAGGATATTTTCGTTCTCATCTCGTTCCTGGACTTTAGCCAGGAAACGAGAAAATAAGGTTATGAACCCCCAAATATTATGTTTAGGTGTAATTTACGGTTGACTTATCTACGTTTGCCTCCTAAATTAATCAAAGAAGAATCAGATAATAAAAGGATTTTAACCAACATAGTTTCCAATTTTTAGAGACCTATCGTCTTTTTTACGAGGAGGACAACCATGGCAACCAAGATCACGGATGAGTGCATCAATTGTGGGGCTTGTGAACCGGAATGCCCGAATACGGCTATTTATGAAGGTGGGGTAGAATGGGAGCTGGATGGAGTTAAGTATCCACCTCTTTCCAATGACTATTACTATATTGTTCCTGAAAAGTGTACCGAGTGTGTTGGTTTCTATGATGAAGAACAATGCGCCGCCGTTTGCCCCGTAGATTGCTGTATTCCTGATCCAGACAGACCCGAAACGGAAGAAGTTCTTATTGAAAGGGCTAAAAGGCTTCATCCGGATATCGAGTTTGGAGATAATTTCCCTTCCCGGTTCAGAAAGTAAGCAGGGGTTTCATAAGCCACGAAGAACACCATCAGGATGAAGAATAGAAAATTCTTCATCCTGATGGTGTTCTTCGTGGTTAATTGGCTACAAAGGTTTGCCGTCCAATCGGTTAAAACAGAAAATCAAAGGTCCCCGGCTTACTATATTCGGAAGAGCCTATCCAAGCAGGATTATTGGACTTCATAATCGATTTCGAGCCAGGACCGATAAACGGATGATCTATCAGGATATCCGGAAACATCCTGGTAAACCCCATCCGGGAGTGTTGGGGATTTATGTCCCAACCCGGGATCGTCATATTATCTATCTACGCCGGGGAGCTAAAGATATTACCGTAGCCCATGAACTGATGCATGCGATCCTCTATGAAGAGGGCTATGTAACTATTTACGGTCGGGAAGAGGATCACAGGAAAGAGCCTCGGATTGCAATTTTAGCCCATAAAATCCAGGATGTGGTCATTCATCCGGTTCTATTTCAACAACTTCGACGCTCCGGATTTGATGTGGATCAAGAAGAGCAACTCCGGAGTACTTCTTTAATTCAAACCCTTCAAAAAATTCCCGCCGAACCTGCTTATCCTTATACCTCGGCGTATATTTTAAACCTCTTCTCAGAGGCTATCTCTTATGTAGAATCGTATTTTAGATATCCTTGGGTTCGTGAGCAACTTCAGAAGCTCTATCGGGAGCGATTTCCGGCTACTTTGGAACTTGGAGAAAAAATCATCCAACTGATAAGTTGGGTTCCAGACCGAACTCCTTTAAAGTATCGAGTTCTTATAACCCGCCTGATTCACTACCTGGATCAAGTTGCAGAAGCCCATCAGATTAAATTATCTCTACCGACCCGCTTGCTTCTACCTCCCTTCCTCGTTAAAAGCCGACTTGGGGATCCTGCCCGGGAATTTTTTTCTCTGAAAATGGTTCAAGAATATCCCCAGGATTTCCTGCCGGTATTGGCTCTTCAATTCGTTTCCGATAAAAGTTATAGCCGGGTATGGACTTTTCGGCAGCTAGAAGAATTGGATCGGGCTTTTGACCAACTTCAGAAGCAACTTCAGGAAATGACTGTGGAGCGTTTTCTAGAGTTTAATCACCTCAAATATCTCCTTATCGAGAAAAAAGGTCGAAACCGCTGTTTGGTCAAGAGAATTGCCTTCTAAACGGTCCTGACCCCTTGGGTCGCCCAAAGCATGGAAATCGTAGGGTGATTTTCGTAGGGGGTTAAATTCCTTTGAAAGCAGGTTTTCGCTTCTCTAAGAAAGCCTGAACTCCCTCCTTGAAATCTTCTGTCAGGAAACAGGCCAGGTGAAGGTGTTCTACCTCGGAATCAATTTGGGTTAAAGCCGGATCTTTCAGGCAGTGATTAATCATTTTCTTGGCCCCCTGGATGGAAAGAGGAGCGTTTTGAGCGATGGTATCGGCCATTTCTAGCGTAAAGGATCGAAGCTGGTCATGGGGGATGACCCGATTAACCAATCCCATCTCTTTGGCTTCCTGGGCAGTGAATAATTGGGCAGTAAATAAAATCTCCTTGGCGTAGGCCGGTCCTACCAGGTTAATCAGTCTTTGGGTATCGGTAAGGCTGATGATAATACTCAATTTAGCTGCCGGGATACCGAATTTGGCGCGATCGCTACAGATCCTCAAATCACAGGCAATAGCCAGTTCTAGACCTCCCCCTACGGCATAGCCATTGATCATGGCAATAACCGGCTTTCTGGCCTGTTCGATGGCTTTAAGGGCTTTGTCTACTGCTTCATTATATATCCGAACCCCTTCAGGATCATTCCTTCGGACTTTAAATTGTGTGATATCTGCACCGGCTGCAAAGGATTTGTCACCACTGCCGGTAAGAAGGATAACTCGAACCGTAGGATCCTCATCGAGCTCTTTCACGAGAAGGGGAATATCCCGCCACATTTCATAGGTAATAGAGTTCCGTTGCTCCGGACGATTAAACATGATAAGAGCTTTTTGCCCTTCTCTTTGGATGAGGAGATCTTGAGTTGACATAGTTTACTGCAAAAACCCAACCGTATAAGGTGAAGACTAAAAGATCCATCGGGTACCTTTTATCTTTGAGGTAAATGTTTATACTTTTTTCAATTTCCATCTACCGGTTCTAAACCAGGGGATTAAAAGAACGGCATTAAGCATATGGGAGACGACAATGGATAGCCAGACACCCTTCAGTTGAAGGGGGGTATGATGTGCAAGAAAGTATGCCAGCGGGATTTGAACTCCCCATAGGGCAACGCCTGCCGTAATCAAAGGAGGGACTGCATCTCCGGCTCCGTTAAAAGAACGACCCAGAATCAGAGCTATTCCCAGGAACACATAAGATAGGGTTGTAAACCGAAGATAAGTAGATCCTATGGAAATCACCTCAGGGTTTTTATCAAAAACGCAAATCAGCCCAGGGGCAAAGGCAAAAAAGGTTACGGCCAATATAAACATCAGAATGACACCCCAACAGACCGAGACCCAGGCGCTTTTTTCTGCACGATCCGGTTTTTGAGCTCCCAAGTTTTGGCCGACCAATGTAGCAGCGGCTAAAGAAAGACCCAATGTTGGAAGGGTCACCACCATATCTAACCGACTGGCTCCGATTCCAAAGGCCGCAATGGCAGCCGTCCCATAGGGGGTTACAATTTTCATGAGTGCTACTCGAGCCAGACTTCGAAGAAAGGTTTCTGCGGAACCTGGAACTGCGATTTTAATAAGCTGCCAGATCACCCGAAAGTCTAACCGGATCCTTTGTAAGGAGATCTGAATGGGGGTCGAACCTTTAAGGAGAAGGTACAGGGTGATCAGAGAGCCCACTCCCAGAGAAATAACCGTAGCATAAGCGGCCCCATCTACCCCCAGCCTGGGAAAAGGCCCCCAACCGAAGATCAGTAGAGGATCCAAGATGATATTTAATAGGATAGAGAATCCCAAAATTTTAGCCGACAAGGCAGCTTCCCCAGCTCCTCGAAGGGCTGCGCTGCTGATAAATAGAAAAAGAAAAGCCAAAGTTCCCGCAAAGGATACTTTGAGGTAACCCAGGCCGACTTGAATAACCTCAGGGGTCGCACCCATCAATTTGTAAATCGATTCTGAATAAATATATCCGGGAATACCGACTACGATGGAGAGAAGCAGTACAATTGCCAGAGATTGAACGGTAGCATGACTGCTTTGAGTCAGGTCCCTGGCTCCGACAGCTCGAGAAACCAAAGCGACGGTTGCACTGGATAAACCGGTTCCCAGGGTGATGAGGAGGATCATAATCAGGGCAGACATAGATACCGCTGCAATGGCGGAAGAGCCCAGCTTCCCCACGAAATACATGTCTACCAGGTAAAAAACCATCTGCAAGAACATTCCCAGGGTCATGGGAATGGAGAGTACCAGAAGATTTTTCCCTATACTCCCCTCGGTCAAGTCTCGCCTGGATTCGATCAAGTTTAATTTAGATTTAGGTTCAATCATCGTGGTGTAGCTAGGGAATGACTTTATTCAAGGGATATTCCACAATCCCTTGAGCTCCTGCCCTTCGGAGGTCTGGAATAATTTCCCGGGCGACTTTTTCATTAATAACGACCTCTACGGCGACCCAATCCGGATCTTGGAGATTCGATATGGTTGGGGTATGTAAGGCGGGAAGAATTTTTAAAATACGAGGTAAGTTAGCCCGGTTAATATTCATTTTGAGTCCTACCATTTCTTCTGCCATCAAGGCGCCTTTTAAAAGGCAGGCAATATTTTCTATTTTTTGCCGTTTCCAGGGATCCTCCCAGGCCGATCGGTTGGCAATTAATTTAGTGGTAGACTCCAAAACCAGGTCAATAATTCGGAGGTTATTAGCTCTCAAGGAGCTTCCGGTTTCCGTAACTTCTACAATAGCATCGGCCAATTTCGGGGGTTTAACCTCCGTTGCACCCCATGAAAATTCTACCTGAACGTCAATATTTCGAGATTTGAAAAATTTTCGGGTCACATTGACTAACTCCGTGGCAATTCGTTTTCCTTTTAAATCCTCCACCTTCTCAAAAGGTGAATTCTCCGGAACGGCCACAACCCATTTTACCGGTCGCAATCCCTGCTTGGCATATACTAAATCGGCTACCTCAATCACATCTGCTTCTTGTTCGAGGATCCAATCGCGTCCGGTAAGCCCTATGTCCAGCACCCCATTTTCAACGTAATGGGCCATTTCTTGAGCACGAATTAACAAACCTTCCAGTTCCGGATCGTCAAAATTGGGAGTGTAAGCCCTTTGACCGATGGTGATAATATAACCGGCCTTTCTAAATAAATCGAGGGTTGAATCTTGCAAACTTCCTTTAGGAAGTCCCACTTTAAGTTTCATCTTATTTTTCTCCTACCTTCTACTTAACAGATTTAAAATAATCGTCAGAATAATACTGATGAGAATCGAGGTCATGAGAGGAAAATAGAACTTAAAATTCTTTTTTTCAATATAAATATCTCCAGGTAGTTTTCCAATAAAAGGAATTTTATCGACGAACAATAAGATCAGTCCGATCAAGATAACAATTCCTCCGAAGAGGATAAGCATTTTTCCTAAATTGCTCCATTCAAGCATTTTTGATACTCTCCAAAATTTCTACCGCTACCTCTAAGGCCCTGCGCCCGGCTTCTCCGGAGACCAGAGGTTTTTTCTTATGGGTAATACATCCTACAAAGGACTCCAATTCCATTCTAAGGGGTTCTCCTTTGGTTATTTCAATTTTTCGGACAGCAATTTCAGGGCGGTCTGAGGTGGATTTTTCATAGGTCGAAAGCGCCTCCGGATACTTTAATTCCGCAAGGATCAACTCTTGAGCCTGATAATCCAAAGAAAGATAGCGCTCCTTTTGAAAAATCCTCAGTTTTCGCTCCTGCTTAAGACTCACCCGGCTTGCTGTCATATTGGCCACGCATCCAGATTCAAATTGAACTCGAACATTGGCAATATCGATGTTTGAAGTCAAGACCGGAATTCCAACCGCCTGGATATGTTTCACAGGAGAAGGCACCAAACTTAATATAATGTCGATATCATGGATCATCAAATCCATGATCACATCAATGTCGGTACTTCGATCTGGAAAGTGGCTGATCCGATAGGATTCGATGAATTTAGGATCCTTGGCTAACTGATGTAAGGCTTGAACGGCCGGGTTAAACCGTTCTAAATGTCCGACCTGAAGGATGAGATTTTTGGCTGTAGCCAGGTCGATGAGTTCGTTGGCTTCTTGAAGGGTCCTGGTCATCGGTTTTTCTATCAAAACATGGATACCTGCCTCCAGGCAATCCTTTGCAATACGATAGTGTTCCAGGGTTGGAACGACAATACTGACTGCATCAACCTGACCAAAGAGATCTTGATAATTCTGGTAAGCCTTGACTTTATATATCTGGGCAATTTCTCTGGCCCGAATCCGATCAATGTCTACAACCCCTATCAATTGACAAGTTTCCAGCTCAGAATAAATTCGAGCATGATGACGTCCCAAGTGTCCAACGCCGATAACCCCAATCCGTAGTGGTTGTTTAGCGCCTGACAAACCCAGAAGAGTTTATCCTAACGACTTGAATCGTTCAGGAATTTCTATCCCTTATCAGGTAACGATTTAAGTCGTTAGGACAAAACCGTACATGGATTACAGTTGGGAACCTTCTTTTTTCTCTCCCGACGGTTGCGTTCCTGCCGGAGGTACAGGCTGTGGTGTTTCTGTTTCCGGTTTCTCTTTCTCGAGGGGTGGTAACTCAGGGGTAGGTATTTCCCTCTTAAGGGAAGGTTCCTCTTTGCTGCCGGACTCTAAAGGAGAGGGAGGTATCACCCTTAAACTTCTCTTAGATCGGGGTACCCATTCCCCGCCTCGTTGGGCCAATTGGATCCACTCCTCATAGTTGTATCTGGGTGACCAGTTCTTTGCAACGGGAATTCTCAAAAGCTGCCCGGGCTCTAATCGGTTGGGATTTCTTATCTGATGTCGATTGGCTCGATAGATTTTTTTCCATTGTCGTGGATCCCCATAATAATAGCCGACCAGTAGATGTAAATTTTCCTTACCGGAGACCTGATGAAGAACCTCGTGGGGAAGGTTTCGCGCTTCAGGAGGTAAATCCTTATCCGGAGGTTCTGGAGGAAGGGGTTTAATAAAACCATCTTGGGCCATACTTGAACTGACCAGAATAACCAGCCCGGCCACCAGACTAATTCCAAGACCAAGAATAGCGGTTAACTTTTTCATACCAATCTACTCCTCCTTTTCAATGAACAATAAGCCGTGAATACCTTAAACAAAAACAATGAATAAAAAACTCTATGTTGTTCAGGATTCATTACCCATTGTTTGCGATCCTTCCCACATCTGTAAAAGCTTGTCATATTTGGGAGGAAACTTCCCCTGGTAAGTCAAGAAGGGGGTTGCCGGGTAGCGAATACCTGCTTTGTGGGTGGCCTTTAAGCCTTCCAGAACCGTTTCCAATTTGCTATAGGGGATGGTAAAGGCCATTTCGTGATCCTGGGTCTGTGCAAAAAACCGATCTCCCGTACAGGGTAAGATAACCTGGCATTCTCCGGTCTTCATGGTCGTAACAGTCATATCGGCACAATCCGCACGTCCTGAAAAAGAGGAATGAATTCGTCCCCCCTTTTTGTAAAGGGCGGCCTGTACCAGCCGCATCACTTGAGCCGAATTCCCAAAAATTAAAATAACATCCGGTTCGAAAGTTGCTTTGTCTAAGGGAGCGACCAGAAAGTATTTATATTGTCCTACCTCAAATTTATCCAACTCTGCCTCCGTTACCTTTCCTGCTTCGGCCGTTTCCGTGTACATGCCCTCACAAAGATTCCCTTCGGTATAAAAGGCATTCGGCTCACCAAATCCGAGAGCTATCATCCCCAAGGAACAACAGTGGTCTTCTTTCCCAACAGCCAATGTCCATCCATAACGTCGGGCCATGGAAATAGTCTGACAGGTTGCTACTTTGATTCCTAAATCTTTAACCGGCCTTCGGGCTTTCTCAGGAATCTCATCGGCTGATCTCAACATTTTGATCGCCAAAGGATAGGTACTGGGTCGAAGATAAAAGTCTATTTCTTCTGCAGCTCTTTTTAAGTCTACCACGCCCGTTTCGCCTCCTTGTTGGAATAAAATTTGAATTTTCTTTAGGCTAATACGTCTTTCCCTTACTGTCAAGAAATAAGGATTTTAAAATTACAAATTTACAGTCGAACGGGTGGTAGAAGCCACCGAGAGAATTTTAAATAAAGCCTTATCTAAAAAAGAAACTTAAACCTCCCGTAATGGCAAAGTAATCCGGATTGGAAACATGAAGCCTGCCCTGCATATCGAAGGCCATCGAATCACTGAGGAAGTACATAAAACCACCTCCCACATGGAGACCCACATCGGCTTCAGTATTACTTTCAGTAGGGGAAAAACCCGCAGGGCTTACATTTACATTGGAAGAACTGATATAGATACCTAAACCTCCACTTACATAGGGGATCATCCTTCCGTAAGGGGCAAGCAGGTATCGAACGCCACCGGTTAATTCTAAAACCGAGAGGTCAGCATCTATACCTAAGATCTCCAGATCCTCGTCCTCTGATAAGGGAGAATAACTGACATTCACTTCCGCTATAAGGTTACTGCGAAAGCCGTATAAAAGCTTTTCACCCAAAACAAAGCTGGTATCTGCTACATCACTGAGATCTCCAACCGGAAATAAAACCCCTACATTTCCGTTAATTCCCCCTCTTCCGGTAAGATCAACGGCAACTACAGGAGATGCATAACAAACTACCATCACAAGGGAAAATATTACTTTTTTCATGAAGTCCTCCTTTTAAAAATAGAACCAGTCATGCCTGTTACAGATATCGTTGGATAGTACCTGAAAATATCTTAGAAGCGGAGCTTTTTGTGTTTATTGAGGTTTTCTTCTTATCCTTTCATAGGGATACTGACCGATGACGTGGGTACGCATATATTGTCCTTTGGATTCAGCCGTTATCAAACCTTCGTACAGTTCTCTGGATATCTGAAAGTAACGATAAATACCCCCTGTACGGAAGACTACTTCTAGAATCTGGGCCTCTTCATCATATCCAACCGCATAGAGCATGGTCGAATCAACTTTAGTTAATTGCCGAATGCCCTTCCCGTTAGGATCTGTCTTTTCTATCATCCTAAATACCTGTTTAGTCGTTCCCTAATCCCATCCAAAGAAATTTCTCCTATCCCAATCTTCTGAGCCAGCTCCTCCAGGGTGTATCGCTGCCCGTACTTCCAGATATTGAGAAGAAATTCTCCGGCATGGGGATTTCGGAACCAGTCTTCATCAAAATTCTCGGTGAGAAACCAGCTTAACTGAGCCTCAAAGATCCAGGCCCTGAGATACCGAGCGGCGTAAAAGTATGAATCTACGTCATAAAGATAATAATCGGTATCATATATCACTTTACAAGCGTCGGTTAAGAGTTCTCGATAAACCTCTTTCTTGCCGCTTAGGGAACTACCCTCATGGAGAAAAAGTTCGTAGGCCAGTTTAGCCCCATATCGGCGAAGGAAATAGAGATATTTGAGGTGTAAAAGCTGAAGGAAATTCTGGGTTTCTTTACCCATGTCCAGATAGCGCTTCAGCCAAAGCGGATTCAATATCATATGTTCTAGCGTAAAAGCATGGGCTTCCGTAACAGAACTATCTCCTAACCAACGAAACTCAAAGGGTTCCTCGTGGGAGGTATATGCGAAATGTAAAGAATGACCCAACTCATGAAGGAAAGCCCGATAATCTTCCACACCACCTCGGGGTAAAATAACCAAAATAACCTGATCCGGTACATCAAGAGTGGCACAAAAGGCCCGGGGAGATTTGGTTGGACGCGGTTCTGTATCAAAGGTAATCCGACCTTCCGCCATAATATCCAGTTTTAGAGCTTCACTCCATCGTCGCATCAGAGTGATCATCCAGCCTTTAGGGAAAAAGCTGTCATACTCATGGAAACGAAAGAGATAAGACAAATCGGATTTTTGGGCTTCCCGGAGCTTTAATCCCATCTTTTTATTAAGGGCCCAACTTAAAACATCCACATATAATTCTTCCGTTTCAGAGAGAAATTTTTGCATCTGATTATTTAAACTTTTTAAATCAATTCCGCTTAACTTTTGAAACTGATCCGTATAATTGGAAAACCCCAGTTTGCCGACCTGATCATAAACCCGTTCCCAGGATTCTTCCAGCAAAGGATTCAATTCTCGGATAACCTTCCTTTGTCCCTGGTAAATTAAGGTTCGTCGCTCCCGGTTTTGCTCGTTGGCTAAGACTACTTCGGCCCTTCGAAAAGGGATTTCTTCTTCCCGAGGAAGCTTAACGGTCGCTTTAGCCTCCAAAGTAAGAATTTTGTCGGTGAGATGGTTAATCCCTTGTCTCTGATAGGCGACGGTTAGATACTCGTACAAGAAGTTTAGTCGCTTTCGTTCTTCTCCTTCTGACCTGACAAGATCTGTTTTGAGAGTCTCTAAGGTTTCTTCCGTAAAAAGATTTGGATACTTGAGATAAATATCGGAAAGCCGACTCTCTTCTTTTAAGCCGGCCCGGTTCTGGTATAATTCCTGGTGGGATTCTTTGATAAAACTTTCAGTTTTATTACGAATATCCAGTGTGGTTTTCATGAATCGGTCCGTTATCCATAGTTCGTTGTCCGTTGCATAAAACAAAGAACAACAGACGACGGACTGAATACCCTCCTATCACCTTTATTATGTATAATGGTGAGAATTCCAGACCCTGTCAACCTTAAATCCTCCATAAAAAGAATCTATAGGGCCAAAATAAACCGAAATGAACCGGAAGATAAATAAACAACCCACCCCCACCACTTGCCTTATCTGAAGGGTTGTATACGGGTATTCCAGGCCCAAAACCGGAGATTACCCCCAGATCAGAGCCTGAAATTGACTGAAGAATCTATAGGGGCTCTTGAAAGGGTTATTAAAAATATTTCACTCAAAATAAAACTTGACATCGGTCCCTCTTTTACGTAACTTTGTTATACATTTCACGATAACCCGGGAGTTTCTTCTGGATTGCCTAAAAGTTTTATAAACGTCTTCTAAGAAGTGATAAACCACTGTCTTTTTCCAACTTCTAAAAAAGGATTTTTCTTCATCTTGACAATGACGAGATAACTGAATATTTTTTCGACTTAGTGAGTCAAAAAAATGAAAGAATTTTAAGTTATCTTTTAAAGTCCATTAAATATCCTGGAAAACAACAGATCACTTCGTGTTTGAGTAGGAGGGATACTTCTGTAAAGAAGTATGCTTCGTTCAAACATGAGGAAAAAGATTTGACGGCTTTTCTTATATTTTCAACCCTGGCAATTCTGGGAGCTCTTTTAACGGTAACAGCCCGTAATCCGATTTATAGTGTTTTGTTCCTGGCTATGACTTTTCTTCAAATTAGCGGACTCTATGCTCTCCTTCAGGCGGAATTTATTGCCATTGTCCAGATAGCTGTATATGCCGGGGCAATTATGGTGCTCTTTCTCTTCGTGGTCATGTTTTTAGATGTAAAGGAAATCGCAACGGAGAAAAATTTTCATCCTATTGCCCCGGTTTGTTTAATTCTGGCTTTAGTCCTTCTAGGAGAGTTCCTGGTTTTCATTTTCTATAAGCCTTCCCGTGAAGGAGGGCTTTCTGAGACGGTAACTGCAGTTGGTCAAATTTATGGTACTGCCGAGAATATAGGACGTACCTTATTTAGTCAGTATCTACTTCCTTTTGAAGTTGCCTCTATTCTTCTACTTATGGCCATTGTTGGAGCCGTTGTCCTGGCAAAACGTTAATAAGGTAAAACATAAAAGGATAAGGTGTAAAACCGTTGGGATAGTTTTTTTATGCCTTATATTTTATGTTTTACGGTAAACCGATTCATGTCACCGATACCTTTGTCCTATTACCTGGTGGTCAGTACCCTTATTTTTTTCATTGGAATGTTGGGCGTTTTAACCCGCAGAAATGTGCTCATCATCCTTATGTCTATTGAGCTTATGCTCAATGCGGCGAATATCAACTTTATAGTTTTTTCTTATTATTTAAACTCCCTTCGGGGTCAGATTTTTGTTTTTTTTGTTATGACCGTAGCCGCAGCCGAGGCGGCGGTCGGATTGGCGGTTATTGTTTATCTTTTTCGAAACAAAAATACGGTCAACGACGATGAGTTTAGCTTAATGCGTTGGTAAAATCTGCTAAGTGATGGGTACTGAATGACGAGTTCGTCCCATTCCTCCCTAATCACTCAGGACCCATCACCTGGTGTTCATCACTTTTTTATGGAAACCATGTTATGGGTGATCCCGGCGTTACCTCTTCTAGCGAGTATTGTAACCATCTTAGGGGGTAAGCGCTGGATTCGAGAAAAAAGTCACTGGCTTCCGTGTATAGGAGTAGGGATTTCATTTCTTCTTTCTTTGATTACCTTTTTCCAGGTATGGAACCGAGGGACCCTTCATCAAGTTCTCTACTCCTGGATCTCCTCTGGAGATTTTCAAGTGAATCTGACTTTACAGGTAGATCCTTTAACAGCAGTAATGGTGGTAGTTGTTTCCGGAGTTAGCTTTCTGATCCATATTTACTCCATCGGGTATATGCATGGGGATGAGGGCTATCATCGCTTTTTCAGCTTTATTTCCCTGTTTACGTTTTCTATGCTGATGCTCGTCCTGTCTGCCGATTTTCTCCTGCTCTATGTATTTTGGGAAGCGGTAGGGTTATGCTCCTATTTATTGATCGGTCACTGGTATTATAAAAAATCGGCAGCCGATGCCGGAAAGAAAGCTTTTATTGTTAACCGGGTCGGAGACTTTGGATTCGGGTTGGGGGTTATGTTACTGTTTACGACCTTTGGAACCCTGGATTATCAGACTATATTTTCCAGATCCGGGGAGTTTGTCGGTAAGACCTTCCCCATGTTTGGGATAGAATTTGATTTACTGACCCTCACGTGTCTGTTGCTTTTTATGGGGGCGATAGGGAAATCGGCCCAGTTTCCCCTTCACGTATGGTTACCGGATGCCATGGAAGGTCCTACCCCGGTCAGTGCCCTTATCCATGCTGCAACCATGGTTACGGCTGGCGTTTATCTGGTTGCTCGCTGTTATCCCCTTTATAACCTGGCCCCCAAGGCTTTATTTATTGTCGCCCTTATCGGGGGCTTTACAGTCTTCTTCGCAGCCACCATCGGTTTAGTACAAAACGATATTAAGCGGGTTTTAGCCTATTCTACCATCAGTCAGTTGGGCTATATGTTCATGGCCTTAGGGGTAGGGGCTTATGTGGCGGCCATCTTCCATCTGGTTACCCATGCCTTTTTTAAAGCCCTTTTATTCCTTGCTTCAGGAAGTGTGATTCATGCCCTGGGGGGTGAGCAAGATATGCGAAATATGGGTGGACTTAAAGATAAAATCCCGGGAACCTATTGGGCCTTTTTAATAGGTGCCCTGGCCCTTGCCGGTATACCCCCTCTGGCAGGCTTCTGGAGTAAGGATGAAATTTTGATGGGAACCTTTAAGGCAGGATATTACGTCCTTTGGATCTTAGGGTCTGCGACGGCTTTTATGACAGCGTTTTATATTTTCAGGTTAATTTTTATGACCTTTTTTGGGGACTTTCGAGGCAGGCATGGGGTCGAGCATCCTATTCATGAGTCCCCCCCGGTCATGCTCTATCCGTTAACCGTTCTGGCTATTTTATCGATCTTTGCCGGATGGATGCTAGGATTTCCTCCAGAACACGGATTTATCCATACTTTCCTGGCTCCAACCCTGGCAGAAACGCAGGGTACTGCTCCCCTACCCGAGACGACCGAAGGGGGCGCCGGGCTTATGTTTTTCTCGATTCTTGTGGCAGCTCTGGGCATCCTAACCGCCTGGATGTTTTATGTAAAAAGACCGGAAATGCCCGTAAGGTTCGCAGAGACTTACCCATCCACTTATGATTGGCTGCTTCATAAATATTGGTTCGATGAGATATACGATACCTTATTTGTAAATCCGACGAAGCAATTTGCTAACTTCCTCTGGCAAGGCTTTGATGACTCCGTTATAGATGGTGTTATAAACGGTATTGCCCGCGGTATAGACGTTATGAGTGCTAAGTTGCGACGTCTCCAGTCCGGTTACCTCCAACAGTATGCCTTGAGCATGGTCATTGGAGTGATAGTTATCCTGGGTATTTACTTGTTGATAGTTTAAAGCAGTGAACCGTGGGTCGTAAGGCCGGTCGATGGATTACCTCTAATGTCTACGGCCCCTGGTTCACTCCCTCAACATGCTTTTATCTCTTATTATTTTCGTTCCTTTATTGGGTGCTCTGGGTATTTTATTATTCGTTGAAACCGATGAAAGTGCCAGAAAGACCGCCTTTGGGGTCTCCTTAGCGGACCTTTTCTTGACCCTTCTTTTGCTTGCCAGATTTGATACTTCTACCTCCCAGATGCAATTTGTAAAGCAGGCTCCCTGGATTCCCAGCTTTGGTATTCAATACTATATCGGGGTAGATGGCATCAGTGTCCTGATGATCTTCTTGACGGCACTTTTATCTGCTGTCGCAATTCTTTCCTCCTGGACGGCTATTACCGATCGGGTTAAAGAATATACCCTGGCACTTCTCGTTTTGCAGACCGGTATTTTGGGTGTATTTGCCGCCCTGGATTTTTTCCTGTTTTATGTATTTTGGGAGGTTATGCTGATTCCCATGGTCTTGTTAATCGGAATCTGGGGAAGTGAAGGGAAACGAACCATCCTGGGGAGATGGGAGATGGAGAGTCGAATCTATGCGGCTTTGAAGTTCTTTCTCTATACCTTGGCCGGAAGCCTTCTGATGTTGGTGGCTATTATCAGCTTATATTTTACCCACCAAAAAATAACCGGTGGAGAATTGACGTTTGACATACTCAGGTTGATCCAATCGGCCCACCGGTATAACCCGGATTTTCAATTTTGGGTCTTTTTAGCCTTTTTCCTTGCCTTTGCCATCAAGGTTCCCCTGTTTCCCTTCCATACCTGGCTACCCGATGCCCATGTGGAAGCCCCAACAGCAGGAAGTGTTATTCTGGCCGGAGTCTTACTCAAAATGGGAGCCTATGGATTTCTGAGGATTTGTCTCCCCTTGCTCCCCCAGGCAACCAAGCAATTTGCGCCACTTATCATAACCCTAGCGGTTATTGCTATTATCTATGGCGCTCTGGTCGCGATGGTCCAACCGGACTTAAAAAAACTCATTGCTTATTCCAGCGTCAGCCATATGGGTTTTGTTATGCTGGGACTTTTTGCTTTTACCCAACAGGGTATAGAAGGGGCTATTTTACAGATGTTCAACCATGGAACCATTACGGGAGCTCTGTTCTTGATAGTCGGACTCATTTATGAGCGGACCCATACCCGCCTGATTGCTGACTTTGGAGGTCTTTCTAAATCACTTCCTGTGTATGCTGCTTTCTTTGGAATCTTTACTTTCGCCTCTCTGGGATTACCCGGTTTGGGAGGGTTTATAGGGGAATTCTTGATCTTAGTCGGGACTTTTAGAGTTAAACCGACCGTAGCAGTTCTGGCAGCTGTTGGGGTTATCTTGAGTGCGGCCTACATGCTGTGGATGTTCCAAAGGGTTATGCTCGGAGAGATTACCCATCCTCGAAATAGAGAACTTATAGATTTGAATCTTCGAGAAATGGCTACGCTGGTTCCCCTGCTCATTCTGGTCTTTTGGGTGGGTATTTATCCCAATACTTTTTTGCAATTTTTACATGCTTCTGTCGGGCATCTTATCCATCAATTAGGAGTAAGTTCGGAAGCCCATCAAATGATCCAAACGGCTTTTAAATAATCCGTTGTCTGTTGTTCGTTTCTGTGATTAGTTCATAGTACTAACTTTAATTGCCTGCCATATCGGGAGGAATAAACTCATCGGCTATGGACTAAAAACAACGTACAACGTGTAACGGACAAACTTACGTTGAATTTGAATTGGACCGCTATATTACCTGAGATTTTTATCACCTTAACAGCCTTGGGTGTGTTAGGCATAGATTTGTTTTACACCCGATATCAAAAGGATAAAACTCTTAATGCCATTGTGACTCTTTCAGGAATGGGTATTGCGTTTCTTCTTCTACCCTTTCTAAGTGCCAAAACCCAAATTTTTACCTCGCTTTTTGTATTGGATCCTCTGGCTATTTTCTTCAAAATGGTTTTCCTCATTTCAGGAAGTATGACCGCCTTGATCTCCATAAATTATTTAAAGATGGAGGGATTCGACCTGGGGGAGTACTATGGGGTTCTCTTGTTTAGTATTTTGGGTATGATGGTCATGGCCAGTGCCAATGATTTTATCCTTATTTATCTTGGTTTGGAGCTCATGACCGTATCTTTCTACGTTTTATCTGGGTTTTTCAAAACCGATCTGAGATCCAATGAAGCTGCTCTCAAATACTTGATTCTAGGTGGATTTGCATCGGCTCTCTTTCTTTATGGTATTTCTCTGTTATATGGGGTAACCGGTTCAACTGAAATTTCCTATATCGCCGGCTACCTTACCGAGCAAACCAGAACAGGAGCCGATTCTGTAGCCGGAGTCACCTCGGCCGTTTTAAGCCATCCTCTCTTATCCCTTTCACTGATTATGCTGCTGGCAGGACTTTGTTTTAAAGTAGCCGCGGTTCCTTTTCATATGTGGACTCCAGATGTTTATGAAGGGGCCCCTACCTCTGTAACCGCGTTTATGTCTGTAGGTCCTAAAGCAGCTGGATTTGTCGTTATGCTAAGGGTTCTTTTGGTTGCACTGGGTGCCTTGGAGAAACAGTGGATGGTTATTTTAGCCGTCATTTCTATTCTGACCATGACCCTGGGAAATATAGTAGCCATCGCACAACAGAACGTTAAGCGAATGCTAGCTTATTCCAGTATTGCCCACGCCGGCTATATCCTTTTGGGAATCGTTGCCAGTGCCAGGGTTCTGACAGCAGGTTCAGCCAGCGTAGTGTTCTATATTTTGAGTTATGCCTTCATGAATCTGGGAGCTTTTACCGTCCTTTTAGCTCTAAGAAAAGAAGATAAACAAACCGGATTGATGGTACCGGCTATGGATTTAGAAGATTTTTCCGGCTTATCTAAGCGAGACCCTTTGACAGCCTTTCTCATGCTGATATTTATGTTCTCATTGACGGGAATTCCCCCTACAGCCGGTTTTGTAGGTAAATTCTATCTCTTCATGTCTGCAGTTGATGCAAATCTGGTTTGGCTGGCCGTAATCGGAGTTATAAATAGTGCCATCTCAGCTTATTATTATCTCCGCATCCTGGTTTACATTTATATGAAAGAACCTAAGGTAGTCCAGTCTGTAGATAACTCAAGCTCTCTTTGGGTTGCACTTTATGTTATGGCCTTAGCGACTTTATTAATAGGTATTTTGCCAAACCTTTTGTTTAATGTAGCCCGTGCATCAGTGGTTTCTCTTTTTTAGTTCTTTGTCCATGGTCCTTAGTCCGTTGCCCATTGTTTTATAGAAGAGTGACCAACAAATCGCCCTTCCAGCAATGGACAATGGACAATGGGTAACGGACAAAAACCATGAAAACCCCAAAAAAAATTTCAGAATTAACCGTTTATCGGTTATCCATCTATGAAAGATGCCTGGAGCTTTTAGAAAAAGAGAAGATTACAACGATTTCATCAAAAGAATTTGCCGAACGATTCGGACTTAACTCAGCGCAGGTTCGAAAAGATCTTGCTTATTTTGGAGAATTTGGAGTTCGCGGGATTGGCTATGAAGTTACTTTATTAAAAACAGAAATCCTACGTATTTTAGGCGTTTTAGAAAGTTCCTCGGGAGGAGAACCTTGGAAAGTTATGATAGTCGGAGCCGGAAAATTAGGATCTGCGATCCTCCGATACGAAGGCTTTAAATCTTATGGCTTTAAAATTATAGCAGCTATTGATGTAAATACCGAGGCATCTGAGTACAGGCTCCTTTCAAAAGATCAAAAATTTGCTATCCCCCTCTACCACGTCAGTGAAATGGAAGAGGTTATTAGAAATCAGAGTGTCCAGATTGGTATTTTAGCAGTTCCCGAAGAGAAAGCCCAAGAAATAGCCAGGAAAATGACCGATGCGGGTATCCGAGCTATCCTTAATTTTGTTCCGGTTCAGCTTTTCCTCCCTGATTACGTTAAAGTCCGACACATAGATATGGCCGCAGAATTACACTGCTTAACCTATTTCCTCTCCTCACAGGAATAGTGGGCAGAGGACAGCAGGCAGTAAACAACCTATTTCCTACAATCTCTACTTTCTACCTTGTTGTCTTTTACCTTTTACCTTTTGTCTTTCAGAATCCGGGCCGGACCAGGGGAGTCAAATCTGTACTGGGGGGAATGCTATAGATATAGGTAATAGCCGTTGCTACGGGTTCTGTAACCTGACCATTCCCTCCATCAAAATCCATAAGTCCCCCATCCACGGTGTGGGGGAAGATACCGATCGCATGGCCTACCTCATGGGCAATGGTATTTCTACAGAAAGAGGGATTATTGTAAAGAGGGCCTAAAGTGATCGTGGCCTGCCGAATAGAACCATCCTCTCCAAATCGAAACATACTGGTTGTCGCACAGACAAAAGGCGCTGTCTGCCCTAATCGGATGATAATTCCTTCCGAAGGCACCATGTTTACAAAATTAAATTGGATAATTCCGTTGGAAACAACCGTCCATATTGTGAGTTGTCCAAGATCTTCCACACCTTCTTCCACAAAAACCTGGATGGTATTATTCCGAAACCGCACGGTTTTTCCATTGTTAAAACCAGGAGATACATTCAGATAATTAACCAACTGAAAATCAATACTTCCCAAGGGAGCTGGACCAGAAGGATCTCCTTCCGTGGTACAACCTGTAAGAAAAATTAAAAAGAATAAGCACCACCCCTTTTTCAGTTGATAGTAAAACTTTTCAGTTTGTTTCCACATTTTATAAGTCAATCCCTTTGAGGGGCTACCGGTCTCTCACTCCTACGTTGGTAAATTAAAACTTAAACAAAATTCCTCCTTGAATTTGATTTCCTGTCAGGCTAAGGGTCTGGTTA
>JAUQPW010000182.1 GCA_030550175.1 bacterium | reverse complement strand
ATTTCTGGGATGGATAGGCCGGTTACCAGCATTTTTCCATTGAAGAGTCGCATGACTTGGTGGGGGGCTTCTCCGACGGCATCTACGATGGTGACGGTGTGGCCTGCTCTCTTCAAACTGGAAGCTATATAAGCCAGACCGAGAGGTGGGGTTAGAACTCGAGTACTTGCGAAATAAGAGACTAAATTCGGAGGACGGACCAGTGTAATGTGCAACATAGCACACTCTCCTCCGGCCGGTTCTTGAATATCATAAAACGACATGATATTCCAGAGTCAAACCAATCCAGGCCTTGGTAATATTTTAATATGAATCAGAAAAATTACTACACGAATAACATAATGAACACTTTTATCAAATCTACCAGAGCTCAAGGGAAAATGTCAATAAGAAAATTGATTTCTAACCTAACATTTCGGTCGTGCAAAGGCAAGATGCCTTTGGCAGGGTTGTGTTCTAAACAAAGATAAGCCCTCATTAAGATAAGATCGGAAGTCACTGTAAACCTTTATAAAAGATTCGGTAAATAACTCCGGCCTGATCATCAGAAACATACAAGGCTCCATCTTTTCCGACTATCACGTCCACCGGTCGTCCCCAGGCACTTCCTTCTACCAGCCACCCCGTAGCAAACTCTTCTACCTTTTCCGGGTGTAATTCTGGGGAGATGCTTTTTACGGGATGTGTTAAGGAATCTGTAGCATAGGAACTGACCTTTTCAGATTGGCTGTTGGAGAACTTAATCCGGATAACTTCATAACCAACCGGAGTTGGCCGGTTCCATGAACCATGGAGAGTGATAAATAAATTTCCCCGATATTCCTCTGGGAACTGCTCCCCGGTATAAAAAGTAAGCCCTAACGGGGTGGAATGAGCCTGAAGTTGAATCACCGGAGGAGTCGTATTTTTACAAAAAGTCTCATGCTGTTTAATAGGAATTGTGGGATCTATCTCATGATCTGCATAACAATAAGGCCAGCCATAATGGTTACCTTCTCGAATAATGTTAATTTCATCCGGGGGCTTATAGTATCCAAAATGATCCCTTCCAGCTTCTGTTGCCCATAGCTCTTTAGTTTGAGGATGCCAGGCCAGTCCAACAGCATTTCGAAGCCCCTCCGCAAATATCTTTTCTCCGGTCCCATCGGGATTATATTGGAGAATAGCTCCGCGTCTCGGATCCGTCTCCTGACAAACATTACAGGAAGAACCTATAGAAAGATACAACTTGCCGTCGGGTCCAAAGCTGATGGTCCTTGTGTCGTGTCGACCTTCTACAGGAATATTAGAAATGATAACTTTCTTGTCTTCGCCTTTTCCGTTTTTGTTGATGTACCGAATAACCTCTCCTACAGTTGCGATGTAAACCCCCCCTTCGAAGAAGGCGATACTGTGTGGGCGATCCAGCCTTTCGGCAAAGATGATGTTTTGGTCTGCTTTTCCATCTCCGTCTCGATCCGGAAGCATAAAGACCCTTCCGTCACGAAAGTCTGCTACAAACAGATCTCCTTCAGGACTTATCGCCATGTGTCGAGGAGCTCCCAGATCGGAGGCGAAGATCTGGATTTCAAAACCCGGAGGAAGGTGAATTTTTTTTAAATCGATTTCCGATTCGGCAAAGCATTGATTTAATAAACTAAAATATATCGCTAACAAAATAGTCCAGACGGTCCTGCCGAAAAACTTCCTGGATGTTTTCAGCATTTACCTGTTGAGTCCTGAAGTGACTATAGGACAGCCTGGTACCCTTACGGTAAGGATCGTTGCTCAGAGCCGCTCTTATAGCCAAACCAGGTAACTGTTTTTTTACTCATCCCTTGATTTCAGTTTTGTTGATCTTGTGCTTGAATTCGTTTAAAGATCATCACTTTAGGATGATCAAACCATCGGAAAGTTATCTCTGCCCGGTCATCGTTGAAGTTGAAGCCTAACAGAGCAGGATAGGTCTTAAAGGTTTTAATTAATTGAAATCCCAATCGACCCGCAAAAAGATCCCTATAAAACTGGTTCAGGGTGGGATATTCATCCGGGCGGTGAGAATACAGATCATAGTACTGATCGCTCATGATAATATATTCAACCCCTTCTAAACGTTCCTTTAAATAGTTTTCCCACCATTCCATAGAAATAGGCTCCTTCTGGGCAATCAAGTCTACCGTTCTGAGATTCAAAACCTTGATTTTAAAATAGTCTTTTCGTTTATAATAAAGATCCCGCCAGCCCTGACTGTAGTAGTTATCCAGTTGGACATTATAAAATGTGGAACCCAGTAGAGGGGTCGCCGGTGACGAGTCGATTAACACCGAGGAGTTCTGAGGGATATTTTTATGGATCCATTTGGACGCTTTAATCCTCACATCTCCACGGCTGTAAATATTCATGTAGGCCAGAGCATACAAGAAGGACGCCAGGGTCACCACGATGATGGAAGTGATTACCGCGATACGGGCTACTTTATGGGTGGCCATTTCATATAGATCCAATAAGAAGCGCGCGCCCAACAGGCACAGAAAGGGAAGTAAAGGAACAGCGTATCGAATAAATTTCATATAACCTCCTCCGATGAAGTAAAGATAAGGGAGGAGGAACGATAAAAGGAGTAAGTCGGGTACCTTTCGCTTTACGAGGGCCCAGATC
>JAUQPW010000011.1 GCA_030550175.1 bacterium | reverse complement strand
CAAAGCTTTTTTAGAATAATCTAAAAAAGTGAGGATTAACAAAAATTTGTGGTCAATTTTAATCGCTAATTAATTGCGCATATGCGCTGAATATAGTAATCACATGAATAAAGCAAACTTAATCGATATAGTAGCACAGGAAGCCTCCCTGACTAAAGGGCAGGCTGGAAAAGCAATCGATGCCGTGTTGAACAGTATTGAAAAAGCCCTGGAGAAAGGGGAGAAAGTAACTCTGGTCGGATTTGGAACCTTTTCCGTTGCCCAACGCAAAGCCAGAACAGGAAGAAATCCCAGCACTGGTGCACCCTTGAATATTCCGGCTAAACAAGTTCCCAAATTTGTCCCAGGGGCAAAGCTTCGGGAAGCCGCCGCGGGAACTTCAGGAATGAAGGAAGCAAAAGAAGAGAAAGCTAAAGAAAGGCCCAGAAAGAAGTAAAAGAAAATAAGGACAGAAAACCCTAGGGGGCGATGGACGAATCGCCCCCAACTATTTACGGCCTGCTATCTTTTGCTGATTATTCCAGCCCCAAAAGCCTGGCCGGATTTTTTCGGACCATCAGATCGATTTCCTCCCTTGTAACACCTTCCTTCAACAACCCTTCTATAAAGGCCCGTAGCCCATCGGGATGAATAGGATTCATGGCCTGGCCCAAATCAGAAGATAAGAGGTAATATTGGGCTCCAACGGTTTTTATCGCCCTGGCTATGTCAGATAAAGGAACATGACTCCAATTTCGCATCCAGGCCTGATGGGCTTGAGGACCCATGAGAGTTCCAATAAAAGCATGCTCCATGTAACCACCCATCCGGGCTACTTCCTTCATGTCTTCCATGGAAAGTCGAACCGGATCTTGCATGGCATGGGTAACCAGAATTTTCTTAACCCCCATCTCCCTGGCAACTGGAATGAGGGTTAAAATTTCTTTGGCTGAACTGTGTCCCATTTCCAGTATCAGATCGTTCTCGGCAATAATTTTAAAAACTTCCAGAAGTTCAGGAACCGGTTTTCCGTTCTCGTCCAATAGATTAACCCCCTTTCGGTTTTCCTTAAAAAACTGAATATGATTGACGGCATCCAGGGTCGGAAGCCACACTACTTTACCCCGCTGACCAGTAAAATTAACCATTCGCCGAACGGCTTCCGGGTTTATTCCACCTACGGCCTTATTCAAAACTATGCCGCCAAAAACCTCTATACCCGGAACAATTTTTTGGGCGATATAG
The DNA here is from genome assembly GCA_030550175.1 of bacterium. GTDB lineage: Bacteria > Moduliflexota > Moduliflexia > Moduliflexales > JAUQPW01 > JAUQPW01. Next base: position 77,172 of record JAUQPW010000011.1, on the reverse strand, counting down.
GCCCGGTCTGCCGTCATGGTCAGGTGATTCTTTAGTACAATGGCCCGCATTTTGTACTCCCTTGCCTTCGCTGCAATTTCAATATCGTCAATACTTCTGGCCGATTCATCTGGAGCAGAATGTACATGGAAATCGATGGTCCCTTCTAAAGGATTGCCTCGAAGGCTCGGTGGGAAAACCCCTTGAGCGGAACTTAACCGGCTAATCAGACTTACTAGAAGTATCCCCCCTATACATCCAAGAATTAAACGCTTTGTCATAGCATGGTCTCTGAAAGGGTTTCTCACAACGACGCAAAAGATTTCATAATCTAAAAACCAGGTGTTCCTTTTCGTCACCTTAGAATAAAATTTGCATCTATGTGAGAAAAACCAGGTTTGATTCAAATTGGTAGATTTTAATTTGAAAAATTCTCCCTTGCAAAATGGGAAAACTCCTGTTAACAGTTAACCCAACTTTGTCCTTCAGTCAAATAAAATCCTTGACTACTTAAAAGAGGGGTATAAACTCAGCCTTCAGGAGGTAAATTATCTATGCCAGTGCCAAAGAAACTCGGGGAAATCTTAGTCGAAGAGGGACTTATCACCGCAGATCATTTAAATCGAGCCCTTGAGAGACAAAAGGAAACAGGGCGGCAACTCGGTGCCGTTTTAATAGAAATGGGCTTTTTAAAGAAAGAAGAATTGCTATCCTGTTTAAAAGAAAGATTTGGGATCTCATCTGCAAATCTCGATTCGGTATCCTTTATTGAACCGACCCTTCTTAAATTAATTCCCCGGGATACCGCTGAAAAATATGTGGCTATCCCTTTGGAGCTCAAGAATCGAAAGTTAATAGTAGCCCTGGCAGATCCTTTAAATATGGCAAATATCGATGATATTCAATTCAGGACCGGCTACAGTACTATGCCGGTTTTTGCTTTTGAGTCCGATATAAGGGAGGCGATAAATAAATTTTACGGTCAAAGTGAAAGGCAGGCTCCGGAAGTCGGTAAACTTTCAGGAGGAACCGTATCGGACTTAGAAAGCGAAAGGATCTATGGAGAAATCGATGAGATTGAAGGGACTTCCCCCAGCGAAGAAGAAGTAGAAGTAATCTCTTTGATAGATTTGGATTCTCCCATTAATAAATTTTTACATGGTATCTTTAGTACGGCCGTTCAAAATCATGTTGATGAAATTCACATGGAGTTTTACCTGGATGGAGGCCGTGTACGGTACCGAATGGATAATGTGTTATATGAAGTGCTGGGGTCCAGTCGGCCTGCGAAAAGTGCTTTGTTAAATCGATTGAAGCGTTTGCTAGGGTTAGAAGCCATGGTGAAGTCCGATTTCCAGAAAAAATATGTCAAGCTTAAACTCGGAGATCATTCTCCTATGCTGGATCTTTCTGTGTTTTCTTGCCCTTTGGGCGGAGGAGAGAAAATTCTGTTCAAATTAAAGAACAGATCCTCTCCTCTAAATCTAGACCGGCTGGGTCTGGAAGCCTCTACGGTCAAAAATTTACAAGAAACCCTCCGAAAACCTACGGGATGTACGCTGGTTACCGGACCGATTCGAAGTGGAAAAATGACTACCCTCTATACCTTGCTCTGCCAGGCAACGCCTCCGGAACTTAACAAGATGACCTTAGAAGATGCTACGGCCTATTCTCTAAAAGGGGTTAACCAAATTATGGTATCCCCTGAAGAGGGATTTACTTACCTTACCGGCCTTCAGTTTATCAAGGCTCATTTGCCGGATTTGATCATGATCGATACCTTAAGGGATCCGGAGTTGGCGGATAAAGCCTTTGATCTGGCAGCAGAAACGCGTTTGATGAGTTCTTTGGGGGCTCTGGATACCACCCAGGCCATCATGAGACTTCTTACCTACCTGCCGGCTGCTAAGCTGGCTCATAACCTTAATTGTGTGATTGCTCAAAGGTTGGTTCGTAAGATTTGTGGGAATTGTAAAGAGCGTATCATTTTGTCCGAATCTAATATGGAGCGACTCGGCTTTACTCCTCAGGACACCTGCTATACCGGAAAAGGATGTGCCAGTTGCGGTTATACCGGTTATCAAGGGGTTACCGGAATTTTTGAAGTCTTGTGGTGTTCGGATAACATCCGAAGGCTGATAATCAACGAATGTAGCGCTGAAGAGTTGAAAACTGCAGCCATACAAGAGGGAATGTCTACCTTACGAAAGAGCGGCTTGGAAAAAGTTAAACAGGGTATCACCACGCTGAACGAAGTGATACGATCCACACTTCGCTCCGCCGTGTAGAGGGATTTATGAACGAAAAAACCATCAAGATTTTATTGGAAGAAGCTGCCCTTACTCCAGAACAACTTGTCCAAGTACGAGAAGAGCAGAAAAGATCCGGAACGAGTCTTCAGATTACTCTGGATAAAATTGGGCTGGGAGAGGAAAAGATCGTAAAAATTTTAAGTGAGAAATTCCGTATACCCATGGTGGATTGGTCCAACGTGCAAATAAATCCCGAGGTTTTAAGTATCGTACCGGAAGAAAAAGCCAGGAAATATTTGGTATTTCCCCTGTCCGTGGAACGTATGGAACGACGACAGAGTAGGATCACCCTGGCTATGGTGGATCCCCTGGATCTCGCCACCCTTACCGAAATCAGCTTCATGACCGGCTGTAATGTCAAACCCATGATCGCCTCAGAATCTTCTATTCTGAATGCCATCAAGAAATATTATGGGATGGTAAGCGAGAAGATAGGAAGCTCTGAAGAAAAGGAACCCGGCGGACCTATGGGGATAGGGTTGAAACCCCCCGTCATGGGAGAAGAAAAGGCTTCTCCTATCAAAGGGATTGAAGAATTACGTACCCTGGCTAAAGATCTTGCAGAATCTATAGAATCCCTGGAGGAGAAAGAAGAAATCATTCCGGCTGGACCAGAAAACCAGGCGGATAAGTGGCTTGTTCAGATTCTAACCCAGGCCTTTAAGAAGGGAGTCAGCGAGGTTCATTTGGATCCCCATGAACGGGGCCTGACGGCTCGCTATCGTATAGATGGTATTTTATATAACTTCGGAGAATCTCCGGCAGGACTGAAAAAAGCCGTTATTTCCGCTTTGAAACAACGGGGTCAAATCACAGTGCCTACCGATAAAGTACCCTATCAGGGAGATCTGATCCTTAAACTGGACTCAAAGGAAAAAGTGGAATTTCTCGTTTCTATGTGCCCGACTTTTTATGGAGAAAAAATCACCTTAAAAACGAAAAGGAAGGCCACAGATTTGCTGGATGTGACCAGATTAGGGTTTGAAGAAAATACTTTAAAAATGTTTCTTAAACTCCTGGACGTTCCCGATGGTCTCATTTTAATCACCAGTCCCCTGAATGGAGGGAAAACCACGACTTTCTATGCCATTCTTCAATATCTCAATCGACCCCATCTAAATATTGTGACACTTGAGAATATGATCGAATACGCTATCATGGGAATCAACCAGAGCTACCTGGAAAATCCGGAAAGGATCCGAGAAAAAGCTTTCCAATTAATGGATTATCACCCGGATGTGTTTGGGATAGGGGAAATTCTAAATAAAGAAGCGGCTCGAATCGCCTTAGATCTTTCCTCTCAAACCCTGGTCCTTGCCACGTTAACCGCTTCCGATACCGCCAGTGCCCTCCTTCAGTTCTTCTCCCTGGTAGAACCCCGTACCAACTGGGAGCGAAGTCTGGTTCTGGATTCCATTAATTGCATTGTTTCTCAACGGCTCGTTCGACAAATCTGTCCTACCTGTAAAGAGGAAATAAAACCCCAAGGAAGTGCCTCTGGATTTAACAACCTCACCCCGGACTTATCGACTGCTTCGGAAATACCCAACCCAGGAACCCTGTCGGGTCCCTCTGAAAAAGAAAGTCATATACCTTCCTTTTATAAAGGAAAAGGATGTGCAGATTGCCATCAAACAGGTTACAAAGGACTGACCGGTCTTTTTGAAATTATGAGAATCACCCGAGAAATTAAAGATATGGTTCTCTCAGAGCCTTTAACCGGCAACCTGAGAAAAATTCTACGGGATCTGAAAATGACTACCTTGGAAAAAAGCGGGATGCAAAAGATAAAAAATGGAATAACCTCCTTTGAAGAGATTAAACGGGTACTGGCCTGGTAAAAGGTAAAAATACTCTGACTGGCCACAAAAACTTAGGATGTAATAAAAGTTGAGAAGATTTTTACTGTGGTAAACCTGTAGATCTTGAGGTTAGTATAAAGTATTAAACCAAACTATTCTATTTTCTTCCGTTGATTTTTGCTTTATGAACGACCCATCTAATAAATTCTCTAATCTTATTTATCCTCTTTCATTGGGATCACCTCCTGCTAAAGGGAAAGAAGAGATCGAAGACCTTAAAAACTATATCGAGGTCTCGAGGGATTTTCAGAATGACACCGAAGTTGATCTGATAAAGGAAATTCTCCTTCTCTTGGAAAAGGCTATTAAAGTCTGTCAGATTTATCATTCCAGTCATCCCACCTATCAGAAGTTTATGGAATTGCTTCGAAAACGCTTCGAAGCCTGTCAGACCCATATTGACCCAATCGTCCTTCGTATAGAGCAATTTGAGATTATTTTCGAAGATGAGGTGGTTTATAAAAACTCCGATAAAAATGCAAGTGTTGCCTTCAAGCTTTATAAAGATGGCATCACCTTCCTGTCCTTTTATAAGGGTCTTACCCAACAGGAAATCATAGAGTTTGTCGGTGCTTTGGCCTTAGCTTCCAGGGACGAAAATAAAAGTGATGATCTTCTTACCCTCCTCTGGGAGAAGGATTTCGAACATATTGCCTATCAAGTTATAGACCATTTTATCGAAACGGAATTGGCCGATAATGAGGAATATAAGGCTTTCATTGAAAAACTTAATTCAGATTCAGGAGTTGATTTGAAGATTACCTCCCCAGAAGACCTGAGATTAGATGAGTCAACCGAAATAGCTTTGGAGTTCGGTTTTTCCCCGGAGATACTCCTTCAACTGCCTCAGGATTCCTCTGATTGGAAGAAAGAAGAGCTGATTCCTCTTACTCAATCGGATTTAGAAGAGATAAAGAAAATTAAAGAGCAGATAAATACCGAAACCCCCCTCAATCTGGTTTATAAGATGACGGCCATTCTTTTTGAGGTTCTCCACTTGAGGAAAAGCCTATCCGAGTATAAAGAAATTCTAAATGTTTTAGAAAAAATCATCGAACCGCTGGTCGCTCACGGTAACTTTTTCTCAGCCACTGAAATCCTTCAAAAACTAAGAAAAGAGGTCATCCCCTTAGCGACCCAGCTTTCTCCAGAACATTTAAAACTCGTCCTGGATGTTATCGAGCGTATAGGAAACCTGCAAGGAATAAACCGGGTTGAGGTTGGGTTGAAGTTTATTCAGCCGGATCGATTAGGATGGGTCTTGGATTTTCTAACCCTTCTCAGTCCCCAGGCGATTCCTTATCTGACCGGTTTATTAAAGAAAGTTCACGACCCCCGGGTTCAAAAAGTTCTTTACGAAGCTATCCTGACTTTAGGACGGGAGAATGTTTCCATATTGTTGACCGCTCTGGAGACCGGAGCGCTTCCCATGACTTCCGAAATCATTTCCCTGATTTTAGAGCAACAAAAAACAAGAGGGAAAAATAGAGAAGAATGGGTACGCCTCACCCATCTTGCTATTCATAAAGATCCTAAGGTTCGAGAAGGCTTGGCAGACGCTTTAGGTAAGTTGCTCCATCCCATGTCAGGTTCTCTGCTGCTAAAGCTTCTTCATGACCCCGATTCGGGAGTTCGAAGCCGGGCTTTAACCAGCCTATCCCGCTTCCATGATGATAAAATAGCCGCAGGCCTCTTAAAAATTATCATTCGGAAGGATTTTAATATGAAACCTTTTGCAGAAAAAAAAGAATTTTTCAAGGCCTTAGGAAATCAGAAATCAATTAGAACGATTCCTATCCTGCGCAAAATTCTTCAAAGGGAAGAGAAGTGGTTTAACCTGGGAAAATATGATGAAGTGAGATTAGGCGCCGCTCTGGCCTTGGGTATATTAGGGGCGCAAGAAGGACCCATGGCTCTGGCAGCTAGGGAAGCCTTAAAGGAAGGAACGCAATCTCGAAGAAAAATAGTAAGAGAAGCCTGTGAAGAAATTTTGAAAAAGATCGGCCCTCGGTAATTAACAAATAATTGTTAGGAATTGTTAATTATGGGTGGCTGATGGTTCATCGTGAATAAACCCACAACCTCGACTTTTCTGCCCGGAGAACTGGAAAAGCTTACGGAAAGGCAAATCGGTAAATTCGGAACGACTTTTATCCTTCAGCTTTATGGCTCGCTTAAAACCATTCACCTTCACGAATTTCATAATCCTGCCGTAGGAAAATCTCTGGAAAAACTCTACGGTACCTTAACCGATTTACAAAGCAAGATTGGAGATCTTGTCCTCCAACTGGTTGACGAGTATCTCTTTCTCAACGAGATTCGACTCCCCATCCATGCGGAAAGTTTTATGGCTTATGACGTGATAGCAAGCCGGATGAAAAATTATCGAATAGGTGGAATTGCCTTTCTTAGAGAAATAGATCTGGAGGAATTAAAGAAATTTATGTATCTTTTCCTCCAAATAGATTTGCAATCACGAGAACCTTTTGAGCAACTCGCCGCATCCCTGCATAACCACGCTATCGGTGGTATCCGACTTTTTCGACCGGAAGAGATCGCTAAAAACGTGAGATCAACTCCTGTAGATATCCGGGAGAAAGCTAAAATTGCCTATTTTAGAACTATTTTCGTTGCGAAGCAAACCGCTCGGGATGTCCTGGAAAAAGAAACCTTGAATGTAAGACGTGTGAAACGCGCCGTTCAGCCCATTGTAGATCTGGTTCTACAAGATGAATTTGCTTTACTCGGGTTGATGACCATTCAGAATTATGATGCGTATACTTCCAATCATTCGGTTAATGTTTCCGTTTATTCCATTATCTTAGGACAGAAGTTAGGGCTTTCCAAAAAACAATTGGGAGATTTGGGGGTTACGGCCCTCTTTCATGACATCGGAAAAACCGAAATACCCAATAAAGTTCTTAATAAACCTTCTAAACTAACCGAGGAGGAGTGGCGTGTATTACAAGAACACCCGATTACGGCGGCTATTGCCCTGGTAAAATTGAAGGAAGTCAGTGAGTTAATCGTGAAGGCTATGATTGTAGGCTTTGAACATCATTTAAACTATGATCTCTCGGGATATCCCAAACTCACCCGACAAAGAAAACAACATCCTTTTAGCCGAATCGTAAGTATTGCCGATTGCTTTGATGCCATGACCAGTTCCCGCGTCTATAATAAACCTGTTTCTCCGGATAACGCGCTGGCGCTCATGCTAAAAAAAAGCGGGAAAACCCACGATCCGGTCCTTTTAAAACTCTTTATCAATACCATTGGGGTTTATCCGGTAGGAACTTTGGTTCAACTCAATACCGGAGAACTTGGAATCGTCCTTCGTACCAATCCCAGGGAAATTCTACGCCCGCAAGTCAAGCTGATCCTGGATAGCCAGGGCCGTAAGTTGGATGGAGAGGTAATTAATCTGGCTGCTCAGGGAGAAACCTTCAAAAGAGAGATTGTCAGGGTCCTAAACCCTACCGAGTATGGAATCAATGTATCAGATTTGATGTAGTTGTGTTCCTCTTTGTACTCTGCGGACCGGGCTATGTGCCAAAACGAAACGAATTTTAAGGATCCCTTGAAGCCAGGAGAGGCTTGAATAGATTAATACGCAACATGAAAATTTACCGTTACGCTAAAAAAAGCGGGAATAAAAATTTCCCTGGAACCTTTTGCCTGTTATCTTTTCTTTTACCGGCTTTTTTCGTGGTATTGATTCTCGCAACTCCCACCCCGGGCCAGAAATCCCCGACGACCGATACAGAATCAGAACTCTTAACAAATGTCGATGAAGTGTTCAAAGAAGTCAGTCAGATTCGAGGCCTGGAAATCAAGTATCCTATTCGGAAGGGGTTTAAATCCCAGGCGGAATTACGGGCGTTTGTGCTAAAAAAGTTGGAAGAGGAGTACACCGATCAGGAAATAGCGGCTGAAACTAAAGCCATGGTCAAATGGGGGCTCTTTCCTAAGGATATAAAACTTAAAGAATTACTTGTAAATCTACTGGCCGAACAGGTAGCCGGCCTGTACGATCCCAAGGAGAAAATATTTTATATTTCCAACTGGATTCCCGGATTCCTTCAGAAACCCATCATGGCCCACGAATTGATCCATGCCCTCCAGGATCAGTATTTCGATTTGGATCAATTTTTGCGGCGCGTTAAGGATAACGATGATGAAGTTCTGGCCCGAACGGCTCTTATCGAGGGGGAAGCCCTGGCCGTTATGATCGAATATCTCCTGAAGCCACAAGGGCTGGATTTCTCTACTCTAACAGATTTGATTCCTAAACTGAAAAACCAGATTTCCATTCTTGGAGGGGATTTAGGAGAGGAGGGCCAAATTCCAGAAATTATTAAAGAAACCCTCTTATTTCCCTATTTACAGGGGATTTCATTTGTTCAGGCCTTCCGAAAATCCCACCCCTGGAAAGATTTCTCAGAAATTTATGCAGACCCCCCGGCTTCTTCAGAACAGATTCTCCATCCTGAGAAATACTTCGACATTCGAGATCGCCCCATTCCCATCACCCTGGGGAACTTGTCGGATCTGTTACCGAAGGACTGGAGGGAAATTTACACCAACGTATGGGGTGAGTTAGGAATTTCTATTTTGGTAAAAAAGTTTGCAGGGGAAGAAATAGCCAAACTGGCTGCAGAAGGTTGGGGTGGGGATCGATACAAACTTTTAGAGGACTCAAAGACAGGGAACCTGCTGCTGATTCACTTCTCCACCTGGGATTCGCCAAAGGATGCCATGGAATTTTTTCTAGCTTATCGGCAGGTGGTGGAAAATAAATATACTTCGGAACAACTCCTTCAATCAGAGAAGCGAAGGTATTATCTCTGGTCTACAGGGGAAGGGGAGGTGTATGTGGAAGTAAAAGGAGCTGACGTTCTAATCATCGAAGGAGCTTCTGAAGACCTGCTCCCCTCTATCCAAAAAAGATTATGGGACAGCCGGAAAGGTTAATTTCCTTTTCTGATCCTTCCTTTTTTCCGCCACTATCTTTTCTCCCTTGAGATATCCCTTTAAACTTAAATTAATTTTTGTTAATTTTTTATATTTAATTTCTTGACAAACATTTTTATCTATGGTATGAAATTTGCTGGTTATCAAACATCGAGCTGGAGATTTCTTTTATCCCCTTTACTCCTAGATGAAAAAGGTGACGCATATGTCGAAAATATTAGGACTAGACGTTGGTGATACCAAGATTGGGATAGCTATCAGCGATAGGCTGGGTTTTATAGCTTATGGATTTGCTATCTTAAAAAGGAGAAATATCTATGGGGATATCCAGTATATACAGAGACTTATAAAAGAGCAGCACGTAGATGAATTAGTGGTCGGGCTTCCTATCAGAATGGATGGGCATAAAAGTAGACAAACCGAAAAAACTCTCCTCTTCACTAAACTGTTAAGGAAACAACTCAACATTCCGGTACATACGTGGGATGAAAGATTAACCACCGTCGAGGCGATTAAAACCTTAAAATCCGGTAAGATTAGAAGAAAACAGAGGGCTCATTTAATAGACAAAGTGGCTGCAACCATTATACTTCAAAGTTATCTGGATAGAAAAAATTATCGAAATCATCCGGTAGATATTTCCCTTTAGAAAAAATTACCCCAAGCAGGTAGGAGAGGTTGTATCTGCCAATAGATCCAGTACCCTCTTGGCGGATATAACCGGTCCTACCGGGGCTCTTTTTGTAAGTCTCTAAAGGAAAGAAGAAAGTCTTGAAAAAAGAGACAGAATCAACCCACCTGAGATCCAAAAGATCCGTCCAAAATGAGATTTTATTAAGTCTCCTTCAGGCAGGAAACAAAATCGATCTGCCTCGGGAAAAATAAAAAAGATAGATCTCTTCTTTCGATTCCCCTCCCAAATCAAATCTAACCTTTTTAATAAAATTCCTTGACAAGTAATAATTTAGTCATAAAGTCATAGTGATAAAGAGGAGAGCGTTTGGAAGCGTAAAGGTGGAGAATTATAAAAACAACCGTTTTTTATCTTGGGAAGAGGGTAAGCCGTTTTACAGTTGCTAGAAACTCTCAATTATAGCTGATCCAATCACAGGAGAGAGATCGTTATGAAAGTCTCGCTTTATGTTCCACCGGGTGGATACTTTGCAGAAAGATGGTCTCAAGGCCATATGATGCCGGCTCTTGGGATTCTCTATATGGCAGCGGTTCTTGAGAAAAATGGGATCGATGTCGAGGTGGTACCCAGTCATGTTTTAAAGCTTTCCTGGAAAGATATCTATCGCCGAATTGAAACGGATAAACCGGATGTGGTAGGTATTACGACGACCACAGAAAACAGATTTTTAGGATTTAAGCTCGCCGAGGTAGCCAAGAAGGCTTATCCGGAAACCTTTGTAGTGATGGGAGGTCCTCATTTCAACGGGACTGCCCACGATACCCTTTTTCATCTTCCCTCTGTCGATGGCGTAGTGTCCGGGGAAGGAGAGATGACGCTCCTGGAGTTGGTTAAGGCCCTGGAGCAGAAAGGGGACCTGAAGGATATTCAGGGACTTTCCTTCCGAAAGGACGGCCATATCATCCACAACCCCAAGAGGGTTCTCGTCCCCGACCTTAATGAACTGCCTTTACCGGCCCGACATCTGGAACCCTGGAAGGCTTATAACTTTACCATGGAAATCCCGGGCAAGGGCCCGGTACCTGCCGGGAATATGATGACCAGTCGAGGCTGTCCGTTTACCTGTACCTTCTGCGCAACCCCTACCAATTGGGGCCGGAAAGTGCGAGGGTTGACCCCTGAAAACGTGGTGAAGGAAGTCGAATATCTTATGGAACACTACGAAGCCCAGGCCATCTGGTTCTACGACGATACCTTTAATTACAATCCCAAACGCCTGGAGAAAATCTGTGATTTGATGATCGAGCGAAAATTAAACGTAAAGTGGTATTGCGAGATCCGGGTAGATGTCATGAGTAAACGACTCCTGGCAAAAATGGCAGAAGCCGGACTTTACTATGTGGGATTCGGCATTGAATCGGCTTCGGAGCGGGTTTCCCGGGATATTGTGACCAAACAGGCCACTTTACAAGAGGCCTATGACGTGATCCGATGGTCCTTAGAATTTGGAATAATTCCCAACCCATTCTTTATCTTTAGCCATCCTACCGAAACCTGGGAAGAAGCCCAGGAAACCATTCGGGTCATCGAAGAGACCCGAGCCATGGGATGCGATGTCAGTGCCTCTATTACCCATATTTATCCAGGTACGCCCCTGGAGCAAAGGGCGAAGGCAGAAGGAAAGCTTCCCAAAGATTTCTCCTGGACCAAGAAAAATGATCGGCGGGTCATCCTCCTGACCGCAGCCCAGGGGCATGCACCTCTGTACATCGATAAGTTGACCTGGAGTCAAATCTGCGAACTTATCTTTCGATTCTCCAATGCCCACAGAAAAATATCCCTGTATCGGAAGATTCCTATCGTATTGAAAAGTATCCGTTCTTGGGGAGATGTGTATCGTTACTCGGTGATGGCCTTTGTCTTCGCTAAGTTAAAACTTCGAAGGTTGTTCGATCGAAACAAGCAACAATCCCCACCTCGTCTTAAAATGGAGGGCGCTATGCCGAGCTCACAAGGCTGACCATGACCGGTTGGTTGTCTGTTGTCTGTCGGCCTTGGCAAATGAAACAGACAACGGACAACGAATCCCAAACCCAACGTGGATAAGCCTCAAACCAAATTTCAATCCTCTCTCACGGATATCCGAAAATCTGCAATCCAGAAATACCAGGATACCGTGGTCGGGAAAGAAGATGTTTTTTCTCTGATTCGATACGAATTGATCACTTCCCTCCTCGGCGGCCTGCCGGGAGCCGTGGGCTTTCTCCTCCGCCAGATTTTCTATCGCTCTCTGTTTGCCGAGGTAGGTCGCGGAGTTGTATTCGGTCGATATCTAACCTTGCGACATCCTCACAAAATAAAAATCGGTCATAATGTTATTATCGATGACTATTGCCTGCTAGATGCGAAGGGATGCAACGTAGGGGATTTTATCCTGGGAAACAATGTATTGATCAGTCGAAATTGCATTTTAAGCTGTAAGGAAGGCTTTCTGAGAGTTGGAGATAACACCAATTTTGGAGCTAACTGTAACCTCTACTCTGTGAGTCGTATCGATATTGGGTCGGATGTATTATTCGCGGCGAATTGTTATATAGGGGGCTCCATGTATTATTTCCATCGAACCGATATTCCGCCTATTCAGCAAGGCTCTTACTCCAAAGGGGGCGTGGTTATCGGAGATGGATGCTGGTTGGGAGCCGATGTCAAAGTCTTAGATGGCGTTAAAATAGGACCCGGCACCATTGTGGGTGCCGGCGCCGTGGTTCTGGAGGATGTAGAATCTTTTTCCATTGTGGCCGGTGTCCCTGCAAAACTTATCCGCAAGCGAATCTAAGAATAATCCGGTAAACAGGAAACCCGAAGACTCTTTCCTGACCGACGAATCCGGTCCTTAAACCTGTCGGAAAATTTAACTTCCCAAGTTCTTCAAATATAAGATATTTTGTAAGAAATTAGCCTAAAGAGAGTCTTTTCTAAATCATGGATCGGTTCGTTAAAGCTGTCGAAGAATTTAACAGTGGGCATTACTTCGAATGCCACGATACTTTAGAAGAAATATGGATGGAAGCCCTCCACGATCGGTTTTTTTACCAGGGACTTATCCATCTGGCCGTGGGTTTTTATCACCTGCTCAATGAAAATTATGCCGGGGCTGAAAGCCAACTGTCCAAGGGACTCCTCAAGCTGGAGGATTTTAAACCGGTCTATCAGGGTATTGAACTCTCTCAGCTTTTAAATAAGGTCCAAATCTGCCTGTCCCAGGTTCAAGCTCTCAAAGCAAAAACCCTGGACCGGTTTGATATTTCCTTGATTCCTAAGATCGCGTGGGTTTGAAATCTGAGGGTCAGCTATGAGCCAATCCAACTGGATAATGGGAATCGATGTGGGAGGAACTTTCACCGATTTAGTGGTTTGGAACCCAGGGTTAAGAAAAATAGTCATGGTGAAAGTTCCGACTACTCCGGAAAATCCGGGGATCGGTCTGATAAATGCCCTGGAAAAAAGCCGGGTTCCTTTAACCGAGATCAGTCGAATTGTTCACGGCACGACCGTCGCCACCAATACACTCATTCAACGAAACGGTTCTGCCTGTGGCCTGATCACCACAAAAGGATTTCGAGATATTTTAGAACTCAGACGTGGAGAACGTCCTCACCGCTATGGACTCAAAGGGGATTTTGAGCCTTTGATCCCACGGGAATGGAGATTAGAGGTCGAAGAGCGAACCACGGCTGAAGGGGAGGTCCTTAAAGAGGTAGAAGAGGAGCAGATCCTTAAAGCCGGAAAATTTCTTCAGGAAGCGGGGGTGGAGGCAGTGGTCATCAGCTTTCTCCATTCTTACCTTAATCCTGCCAATGAAAAAAAAGCCAGGCAGATTCTCAAGACTTTCTGGCCTAACGAGTATATCCTGACTTCTTCAGAAATTTTATCCTTGCCCGGAGAGTTCGAGCGTACTTCCACGGCCGTTATCCATGCCTATGTACAGCCCCTTATCCATCGGTATCTCGAAGGAATAGAGAAGGAGCTCGAAACCCATCTCTCCTCGCTTCCTCCTCAACTCAAAACAACCGAACCTCAAAGGCTATCCCAGGGGCGGATGGTTTTGATGAACTCCTACGGAGGGGTAATGTCTCTTTCAGAAGCCCGAAGGTTCCCGGCCAGTACTATCCTTTCAGGTCCGGCGGGAGGGGTCATTGCCACCTGTCACCTAGCCCGACAAACCGGCTATCAAAATCTCCTGTCTTGTGACATGGGTGGAACGAGTTGTGACGTTTCGGTCATCGTGGAAGGAATTCCTGCGTTAATTGATGGAAAAGACCTGGATTTCGGACTTCCCTTACGGCTTCCCATGCTGGATATCACAACGATCGGAGCGGGGGGTGGAAGTATTGCCTGGATAGACCCCAATGGCTATTTAAGAGTGGGACCCCAAAGTGCCGGAGCTAAACCGGGTCCGGCTTGCTATGGGCGTCGAGGAGTCAAACCGACGGTAACAGATGCCAATTTGATCTTGGGCAGAATGAATCCCAGGTCCCCCATTTTAAAATCCAGTGGTATCCTTCTTAATCTTCAGTTGGCAAAGGAAGCTGTGAAGAATCAGGTGGCAACAAGCCTGGGGATGAGCGTGGAGGAAGCGGCCTTTGCTATTCTCGAGGTCGTTAATCAGAATATGGCAGGTCTTTTGAGAACCTTAACTATTTCCCGAGGCCATAATCCCAGGGATTTTACCCTGGTTGTTTTTGGAGGTGCCGGACCCCTCCATGCGGTTTTTCTGGCCCAGGAAGTAGGAATTCCCAGGGTTATTATTCCCCCTTACTCAGGAGCCTTCTCAGCCTACGGGTGTATGATGGCAGAAGATAAATACCTCTTTGAGCAGGCCCTCCACGATCCGCTTAACTCGAAAACCCTGGAGAAATTATCCTCTATCTTCTTCACCCACCAGAACCTGGCCAGAGAAAAACTGGAACGTGAGGATCTCTCTTCGGATCCTGTGGATATCCTTTGTGAGATCGAGATGGGTTATCAGGGCCAATCCCATGGGATTTGGATTTCTCGGTGGGATCCCCAAATACAGGAAGATAAATTACGGCGTCGCTTCGAGGAAGTATACCGAAGATACTTTGGAGAATGGACTCCCGAATTTCCCATAGAAATTAAACGATTTCGAACCATCGTTACCTGTCCCCACCTGGAAAAGAATGGGGAAATAAGGCCCTGGGGGAATGAAGCCCTGGCAGAAACAGTCCCTTACCCCTCTATTTCCCCCCTCTCCCATTCTCCCACCCCGGATACCCGCCCGGTTTACTTTCAAGATCATTTCATAGACACCCCTGTTTACGAACGTTCTCGTTTACCATCGGGAACTATCCTTCAGGGTCCTGTTCTGATCGAACAGGAAGATTCTACCACCGTGGTTCCTCCTCAGGTAAGGGTAGAGGTAGATTCCTATGGAAATCTTGTCCTCACCCTGGAGTGAAGTTGCGGAATACTTGTAAAAATCGGTAAAAACAAAAGGGAAAAAATAATTTGTTGACAAAACTATTCAGTTTATTTTTATGACCAAGATTTGGCGAATCCGTTAAAAACTTGATGGAAGGTGAGAGGGTCGCTGCAAAGAGGGAAAAAATTACCTGAAAGGATAGAGGACCAGGTTACCGGGTGGCTTAAGAGGTAGAGTTGTGCCAGTTTCTCAATAGGGCGTGAAGAGGAAAGAAGCAACGGAAGAGGAGGGCATATGAAACGGGGCTCATCTATTGTTCAAGGCGAAACCCATAGGGCTGGTTATGTTAATTTAACCTTCTGTCATTTATGCGGAGGCAAGTACTCAACTTGTAACTTCCCTGGGTTATGAGAATTGCCTGGAGAAGTTGGCCCATTCTACCCATTCCTTATCTCTGTGATTTTTGCCTCATCGATATAATTACAGAGGATCCGGCCCTTCACCGATCAGCCGTAGCCCATGTAAATCCATCGAAACTCCCTCTGCTCCAGGAACTTCAGAAATCCTATGTCCCCGATCTGGGTAAAGAACATCCTATTGTGAATGTCCTGCGAACCGGTCGATCTGAAATTTACTCGGAGGTAACCGAGTGGCCCGACAACTCCGACAGCAGATTAATCTGCCGGAAATGATATTGATTGCTTTAACCGGATACGGTCAGGAGGAAGATAAACGTCAATCCCGAGAAGCCGGATTTGATTATCATTTCACCAAACCCGTCGATTTAGCTGCTCTGCATAAGCTGCTGGCCGGCCTGCCTAAGCCCAAATCTTAGGAGGGAATAAGTTAACCCTCCAGATCTACTTGCCAATGGATTATTTACTTTTTTTCATTTCTTGGGAAAGATATTTAAAAATTTCGTAAAGCTGCTCTTGTAACAACTCCATGCGTTCGATCATTCCTAAGATAACTTCTACTCCTGGCAGATTAACCTCCAGGTCCCGGGTAAGTTGAATAATAGTGCTTAATCGGCGGAGATCCCTCTCCGAGAAAAGTATTTCCCCCTCTTCGTTACGTTGGGGGGAAATAAGCCCTTCGGATTCATAAAGGAAAAGCAGATCAGGCTCAATCTGGCAGACTTCTACGACCCTGGCTAAAGTGACATAAGTCGGTTTGGCCTCCATGATCCAAAGCTCTCCTTTTTACCTTACCAAATTCATTCTAGGATTATACGGATTCCGTTTCTCAAATTCCTTTAGCAGGTCCAGGGAATAAGAATCCAAAGAAGGAGGAAGAACGATTTTAACCTTGATATATTGATCTCCAACGCCTCCCCCTTTCAGGTGAGGAACTCCCTTACCACGAAGTCTGAAAACCTGACCACTTTGGGTTCCAGCCGGTAGGGTTAAAAGGGTTTTCCCATCTAAAGTAGGAACTTCAATTTTAGCCCCCAGGGCTGCTTCGGTTACCGTTATAGGTACTTCGCAGTAGAGATCATCTCCTTTTCTTTCAAAGAACGGATGGGGTCGAACCCGGGTAATAATGTATAAATCCCCGCTAGGTCCTCCATTTCGCCCCGGATTTCCTTTACCGGCCACGCGAACTCTGGACCCGGTATCTACCCCAGGTGGAATTTTAACGTCGATACTTTCTTCTTTATGAACGGTTCCAACCCCTCTACATCGAGGGCAAGGATAGGTGTTGACCTTTCCACTTCCGCCACATCGGGGACAGGGTTGGAAGAAGTTAAGGGGACCCTGACCGATTCGTACCCGTCCACTTCCTCCACATTCCAGGCAAATTTCCATTCCCCTACCTCCCTGCACTCCCGTCCCCTTGCACTCTTCACAAGGGGCTTCCCGGGAAAGGTGAATTCGGGTTGTAGTGCCCCGCACCGCTTGCTCGAAACTCAGCTCCAGCGTGTATTCCAGATCTTCACCCGGCACCGGGGTCGGGGAATAGGTTGTACTCCTACGTCCTCCACCAAACAGATCCCCGAACAGGTCACTGAGATCGGAAAAATCCCTTACTCGAGAACCTCGGGTCCCACCTAGGCCCAGGTCCTCAAAAATAGAAGAAAAATCAGGGGGACGCCACTGATAGCCTCCGGTACCAAATCCTTTGGAAAAAGCTTCAAAACCTAA
The DNA here is from genome assembly GCA_030550175.1 of bacterium. Classification (GTDB taxonomy): domain Bacteria; phylum Moduliflexota; class Moduliflexia; order Moduliflexales; family JAUQPW01; genus JAUQPW01. The sequence continues at coordinate 59,824 of JAUQPW010000011.1, read as the reverse complement.
TTGATCATACTGCTTCCGCTTTTCCGGATCACTAAGAACCTGATAGGCTTCCGAAATCTCTTTGAACTTTTCTTCAGCCTTTTTATCTCCAGGGTTTACATCTGGATGATACTTGCGGGCTAATTTCCTATAGGCTTTCTTAATTTCTTCTTCTGAAGCCGTCTTCGATACACCTAATATTTTATAATAATCTTTCTCAGCCATAACTCGTTACCCTCTCCTATTTATATAGAATAGGGCTTTTTTCAAAAATTGCATAGCCCCCCTGTACGGAAAACCGGAATTTTAAGATTAAAAAGGTATACTGAGTTGAAACGGGGTATTCCTAAGGGGTGTAGAAATTCTTCAATTTAGATTCGCTCTTTTTTCTTAGGAGGCTCCAACAGGTTCAGAATGGTTTTTTCGTATAAGTTTGTTTGCCGGTCTAACCGCTCAAGATGTTTTCGAGTAGCCTCATCGGTATCTTCTAATTTTTTCGTCAGGTAAGTTATAAAAGTTCTTATCAGGGAAAGGTAATTTTGTAATTCGTATCGGATATGTTTGGTAACCTCTTCAGAAAGGAAGGATAGTCCTTCTAATTGAGTGGAGGGAGTCTGATTTAAAACTTTAAGTTCGTCTTTAAGTTTCTTTATCTCCCGTTGACAACCTTGATACTCCAGAGCTCTTTGAATCATTAAGAGTAATTGATTGATATCTCCTAAGGGTTTGAATAGCCAGTTATAGATACCTACATGCTCCAGCTCTTGTAAGTTCCCACTAAAGGTAAAATCCCCGGTTATTAAAATACCCAAGATATTTGGATCTAACTCTCTGGCTCTCTTTATAACCTCTATTCCATTGATTTGCGGCATCTTCAAATCAACGACCAAAAGATCAAACTTTTGACCGTTTAACAATTGAAGTGCCTGTTCTCCACTCAAAGCCGTTGCAACTTCATAACCCCCGCTGATCAGGAATTCTTTTAAAAACTCCAGAATATCTGCTTCATCCTCTACAGCCAGTATCCGAGCTTTTCCCATAAAAACCCTCTCTCATCGTACAAACCCTTCTTCCATAGACCCCTACTTTGATCCTCCTCTTAAACAGACCTTATAATAAAATATTAATTAATTTCGCTAAAAAATCAACAAAATTAACTTGAATTATACTTTTATTTCGTTTAGGTCGGATCAGAGGTCTCTTTATGGTAAAAAATGATACTTTATGACTTTAAACTTTGGTTTATAAAGGTCGGCCCAAGACTTCAGGATTTTGATTTCTATTGGTTGACAGAGAACTATTTTCTCCCTATCTTTATGTTGTAACAGAATCCCAAAGAACCTTCTCAACGGAGAGGAACCTACATGGTACAAACCCTATATGAAGGCAAAGCCAAGATCGTTAAGGATCAGGAAAATCCCCAAGAAGTTTCTATTTTCTTCAAGGATGATGCAACGGCTTTTGATGGTTTAAAGAAGGATAGAATTTCTCAAAAAGGTTTTTACAATGCCCAGATAACCTGCCTCATCTTCCGGTATTTAGAAAAAAAAGGAATCAAAACCCATTTTATCCGGGAACTGGATGAACGAACTTTTCTGGCTAAAAAACTTCAGATGATCCCCATCGAAGTGATCGTTCGCAACCGGGCTACCGGAAGTTTAGTCAAACGAATCGGTTTGAAAGAAGGAGAGATTTTGAGCCCTCCGGTCGTGGAATTTTATTATAAAAATGACCCTCTACATGACCCTTTAATCAATGAGGATCATGCACGGGTTCTTAAACTGGCCAGTTCGGAAGAGCTCTCCCAACTCCGTAAACAAGCTCTGGAGGTTAATAATCTATTAGTCCCTGTATGTGATCGGGCTGACCTGATCCTAGTGGACTTCAAGCTGGAGTTCGGTCGGTACCAGGGTGAAATTCTCCTGGGGGATGAGATATCTCCGGATACCTGTAGGTTCTGGGATAAGTATACCGGAAAAAAATTAGATAAGGATCGATTCCGGCAAGACTTAGGGGAAATCATTGAGGCCTATGAAGAGGTTTATAACCGGCTCTCTAGAGTGATAAATCAGGAATCAGCCTTTCAGAGTCGGCCTTCAGAATAACTTTTGAATTCTGACTTCGGCTCCTGGTTCCTGTTTTCCATGCTGACGGCTAGAATTTATATCACCCTTAAAAAAGGGGTTTTAGATCCTCAAGGAGTAACCATCCAGGAGGCTTTACAAAATTTAGGTTATCAAAATGTTCGAGAGACCCGGGTTGGTAAACTTATCGAAATTCAATTAAACTCGGTTTCCAGGGAGGAGGCGGAGCAGCAAGTCCATAAAATGTGTCAGGAGTTGCTGGCTAATCCGGTCATCGAGCAATATGAATTTACGTTATCATGAAATTCGGTGTCGTTGTTTTTCCGGGATCCAATTGTGATCAGGATACCTATCAGGCACTCCAACAGGTTACAGGACAACAGGTGGAGTATATTTGGCACAAGGAGACAAAGCTGGGAAATTATGACGGTATTATTCTCCCCGGAGGGTTCAGCTATGGAGATTATCTGAGGGCCGGGGCTATTGCACGGTTTTCCAAAATCATGCCCAGCATCATCAACTTTGCCCGAAGTGGGGGGCTGGTCTTGGGAATTTGTAATGGATTTCAGATTCTCCTGGAAAGTGGCTTATTACCGGGAACGATGATGAAAAACCGCACGTTGCAATTCATCTGTAAGGATGTCTATGTAAAGATCGAGCAGAATACTACGCCTTTCACCCTGGATTATGAAAAAAACCAAGTCATAACCCTTCCCATTGCCCATTCCGAGGGAAACTATTACACCGATCCGAAGACGCTGGAAGAATTGGAAATCAATGGTCAGATCATTTTTCGATATGTTTCTCCCGAGGGGAAGGTCGAGGAGGAGTGGAATCCCAACGGTTCACTCCACAATATTGCCGGAATTGCCAATAAAGAAGGAAATGTCGTAGGCCTCATGCCTCATCCCGAGCGGAATGTGGACTCTTTGATTGGGGACGGTATGGGTGCCAGGGTTTTTTCTTCTATGGTTAACTGGTATCGCCGTAAAGGTTAAGGGACTATGGTCAACGATATCCCTGCTTTATTACTGATGAATGTTTTGCAGGTTTACCTGCCCAATATCAAAAGGAATCTGGAAGCTGAGGGAACCTGGGAGGAATTTAAGGCAGGTTTAGGAGATTTTAGCGAGACCTTTTATGAAGGAATGACAGAAGAAGAAGTCGAACAGGCATCCCGGAATATCCTGGCCGTTTGCTCCCGGTATTCTTATCTGCGGGATCTCTTGCTTCAAGCAAATACTATGACATTGGAAGCCAGGCCCCGAACTGAAGAGGAACTGGCCCGGTTAGTAGCCAGATATAAGGCCCTTACCAGGGATCCCGAAACGCTTTTTGGAAAAGATTAACATGAACTTTAATGAAATAAAGGTGACCCCGGAAGTAATCCAGGCCCATGGTCTTTCTCCGGAGGAATACGAAAAAATAAAAACTCTGTTGGGAAGGGAACCGAATATAACGGAGCTGGGGATTTTTTCGGTCATGTGGTCGGAACACTGTAGCTATAAATCCTCCCGGTATTGGTTAAAGAATCTTCCTACCCAGGGGAGTCGCGTGCTCATAGGTCCTGGGGAAAATGCCGGAGTTATCGATATTGGGGAGGGACTGGCCGTTGTCATGAAAATCGAAAGCCATAACCATCCCTCTTTTGTGGAACCCTATCAAGGAGCTGCTACCGGGGTTGGGGGTATTCTACGAGATATTTTTACCATGGGAGCCCGGCCCATTGCGGTTTTAAATTCCCTGCGGTTTGGGGATTTGAAAAATCCAAAGACCCGATACCTTCTGGGAGGCGTGGTGGCAGGAATTGCCGGTTATGGAAATCCGTTTGGCGTCCCAACGGTCGGGGGTGAGGTTTATTTTGAACCGTGCTACAACGGAAATCCTCTGGTCAACGTGATGGCCGTGGGTCTTCTGCGACAGGATCGTGTGCAAAGGGGTCGAGCCGAAGGTATCGGAAATCCGGTCATTATCGTAGGTTCCCCTACGGGTCGTGACGGGATCCACGGGGCCGCCTTTGCCTCCAGAGAGTTGAGCGAAAAGTCCCTGGAAGACCGACCTTCCGTTCAAATCGGAGATCCTTTCACAGAAAAAAAACTGTTGGAAGCTTGCCTGGAGCTTTATGAGAGCGGTTACCTGGTCGGAATCCAGGACATGGGCGCTGCCGGGTTGACCTGTTCCACCTCGGAAATGGCTGCACGGGCTGGTACAGGAATAAGGATCTATCTGGATCAGGTTCCTTTACGTGAATCCGGAATGACTCCCTATGAAATCATGCTCTCAGAGTCCCAGGAGCGCATGTTGATGGTAGTTAAAAAGGGTTATGAAAATAAAGCTCGGGAGATTTTTGAAAAGTGGGATTTAAAATTTGCCGTTATTGGAGAGGTTACCGGAGTCGAAGCACCGCATCAACAGCCTTTACTTCAGGTTTACCTGAACGGGCAGATCGTAGCAGAAATTCCGATCAGCAGCCTGACCAGCGAGGCACCCCTTTACCAGAGGCCTTTTGTGAAACCTGATTATTTGAAAGAAACCGCCAACCTGGATCTGGAGAAGATTCTTCTACCTGCAAACCCTGAGGAAGTCTTCCTAACCCTTCTCGGTTCTGACAATATTCGAAGTAAACGCCCCATCTATCAACAGTACGATCATACCATTCTGGCCAATACAATTCTACGCCCAGAAGAAGGAGATGCGGCCGTTCTTCGGATCCGGAGAGTTGGGAATAGGATGGAGGAAGAAGGGGTAGAAGAACGAGGGGACGGAAAACTGAAAAGGGAAAAGGCTATTGCTTTGACCACAGACGGCAATGGGCGGTATTGCTATCTAAATCCGAGACGAGGGGTACAGATTGCCGTAGCAGAAGCCGCCCGTAATTTGGTCTGTGTAGGCGCCGAACCCATTGCCATCACCGATGGATTGAACTTTGGTAGCCCGGAGCAACCTGAAGTCATGTGGCAGTTTGTGGAAACCATCGAAGGCCTCAAAACGGCCTGTACGACTTTAGGTATTCCTATTACGGGCGGAAATGTCAGTTTCTATAACGAAACAAACGGGAAGGCCATTTATCCTACTCCTATCATTGGAATGCTGGGATTGGTCGAGGATGTCCGGTATATTACCGGACAAAGTTTTAAAGATCCAGGGGACCTCATCGTCCTTCTCGGGGAAAATAAAGGCGAGATCGGTGGCAGTGAGTATTTGAAGATTATCCATCAACGTGTCCTTGGGGAAGGGCCTTCTCTGGATCTACAAAGGGAAAAGGCGCTTCAACAAGCCTGTCTGAAAGCGATTCGCTCCGGTCTTATCAAGTCGGCCCATGATACCTCCCAGGGTGGATTGGCTATTTGCCTGGCAGAGTCCTGTTTGACCGGACGGGGTAGAGAAAAAAATCCTTACCTACCCGGTATCTCCGTCGAGCTTACCGATTCCCTGAGATGGGACTTTTTGCTGTTTGGAGAAGACCAGACCCGGATTGTCGTGAGTTTAAGCTCCTCGAATCTAGAAAAACTTCAAGAAATTGCTTATAGCTTTCAGGTCCCTATAACCATATTGGGTAAGGTGACAGACAGTGGAATCTTCCAGATCAATGATTGGATTCGTTTGCCTATATCTAAACTCCGGGAAGTCTGGACCAGAAAGCAGTGATGCGCAGGCAGTAAGCAGTGGACGGTTTTTTATTTTTCACCCACCGCCCAGGGCTTATTGCCCGCAAAGCTAAGCATGTGCGGAATCTTCGGTATCTATGGATCACCTGAAACGACCGATGTTGCCCATTTAACTTATTACGGACTCTATGCTTTACAACATCGAGGGCAGGAAAGCGCCGGAATTGTCGTCCATGGTAGCCGGAATGAAACTCACTTCCATAAAGGGATGGGTCTGGTTTCTAAAGTTTTCAATGAACGAGATCTAGAGGGATTGAAGGGCAAAGTAGCCATTGGGCATGTTCGCTATTCAACCTGTGGGGATAGCAATAAAAGAAATATTCAACCTATTATTGTACAGTTCTCAAGGGGAAGACTGGCTATTGCCCATAATGGAAATCTGGTCAATGCCCAGGAATTGTTTAAAAGGTTAGAGGAAGAAGGTTCTATTTTTCAAACCACGACGGATACGGAAATTTTTGCCCATCTTATCGCCAAATCAAAACAGGAAAGCTTTGAAGGGCGGGTTCAAGAGGCTTTAGCTCAGGTTAAAGGAGCTTATTCTCTGGTTTTATTATATAATGGGGTGCTTTATGGGATTCGGGACCCAAACGGATTTCGACCTCTCATTTTGGGTAACCTGGAAGGCTCTTATATTTTAGCTTCGGAGACCTGCGCCTTAGATTTATTAGGGGCTGAGTTTGTCCGGGAAATCGAGCCCGGAGAAATGATTAAAATCAGCTCTAAAGGATTGGAATCCTCCAGATTTTCGGCCAGAAAAGAAAGTTTTTGCATCTTTGAATTGGTTTATTTTGCAAGACCCGACAGCCATATCTTTAACCAGAGTGTTTATCAAGCCCGAATTCGAATGGGAGCCCAGTTGGCCAGGGAATCAAAAACGGAGGCCGATGTAGTTATTCCCGTACCGGATTCAGGAGTTGCAGCAGCCATTGGCTTTGCCCGTGAATCTGGAATACCTTATGAGATGGGACTGACCCGGAATCACTACGTGGGTAGGACCTTTATTCAACCATCTCCAGAGATTCGAGATTTACGGTTAAAGATTAAATTGAACCCCATTGAAGAAGCTTTACAGGGTAAACGGGTTATTGTAGTGGATGATTCTATTGTCCGCGGGACTACCTGCAAGCAGTTGATCAAATTAATCCGAAAGGCAGGGGCTAAAGAAGTTCATCTCAAAATCAGCTCCCCTCCCATCCGATACCCTTGCTTCTTCGGTATAGATACTCCAGATCGAAACCAGCTTATTGCGGCGACCCATTCTTTAGAGGAAATAAAAGATTTCCTGGGGGTAGATAGTCTTCAATATCTTTCCCTGGAGGGGCTTCGGGCCGCTGTAAAAGGAAATAAGCATTCCTATTGCGAGGCCTGTTTTACAGGACAGTATCCTGTAGCTATCAGCAATGCGCAATGGGCAATTAACGAGTAGTGGGTGTTTACTTGTTCAATGCGCATGGCTCCTGGTCCAATGATTACCTACCGAACCGCCGGTGTGGACGTTGAAAAAGGGAACCGTTTTGTCCAGGAGGTTAAAGAGTTGGTTCGATCTACCTTTAGCCCTGGCGTGTTAACGGAGTTAGGGGGATTTTCGGGATTATTTTCACTGGATCTCTCGGGAATTGACGAACCTGTTTTGGTGGCAACGACGGACGGTGTCGGTACAAAACTTAAGATTGCCCAAATGGTTAACTGCCATGAAACGATCGGCATAGATCTGGTAGCCATGTGCGCCAACGACTTGATTACCTACGGAGCCAGGCCCCTCTTTTTTCTGGATTATTTTGCTACCGGTCGATTAGACCTGGAACAAGGGAAAGCCATCATTGCCGGAATTGTAGAAGGTTGTCGACAGGCCCACATGGCTCTTATTGCCGGAGAGACCGCCGAAATGCCGGGGGTTTATGAGGCTGGAGAGTATGATCTGGCGGGTTTTGCAGTAGGGATAGTTGATCGAAGTAAAATAATCGACCCCAGCCGGATCGAACCGGGGGATAGGATCCTGGGGATTCCTGCTAGCGGTATTCACAGTAATGGCTACTCCCTGGTCCGAAAAGTACTCCTGGACATGAATGCCGTTGACCTGACCGAATACTCCACCGAACTTTCCAATACTTTTGCCTGCGAACTTCTCAAGCCCACCCGTATCTATGTGGATCTTGTTCAGGAACTCCTGGGAAGGTATTCCATTAAAGGAATCAGCCATATCACCGGAGGGGGCTTTCCGGAGAAATTGGGTCGGATTCTCCCGGAAGGATGTCAGGCCCTTATCGATAGTCGTTCCTGGTCTATTCTCCCCATCTTCCGGTTAATTCAAACCTTGGGTCAAATTTCAATCGAAGAAATGTTTCGAACGTTTAATATGGGCATCGGAATGGCCCTTGTTACCGACCCTCAAACGGGAAATTCAATCGTCGAGCAATTTAAAGAAATCAGACCCATTGGGAAGATCCTGGAGGGCGAAAAGAAGGTAGAGATTCTGTACTGATATCCATCCATTTGCCTTTCATAAGGCAATTTGCCATGGCGAGGGGCGCAATGTGAGCCAGAACTTGCCATGACAGGCTATTCGTTTAATTTCAAATTGAAAGATAAAATGTTCTTTGTTCATGGTTCTTTGCCCGCTGTTTTTGACTTTTAGTATAAACAACGGGTAACGGACAATGAACAACGGACAGATCATGAAACGGGTCGCCGTTTTTGCTTCGGGACGTGGAACCAATTTGCAGGCCCTTATTGAGGCCACAAAAAAAGGGGAAATTCCTGCAAAGATTGTTTTAGTGATTACGGACCGGGAAGATGCACAGGCCCTGAGACGGGCTGCGCAGAACTTTATTAAAGCCTTTTACCTGTCTCCAGAAGGTCTAACCCGTGAAGAGTACGATACTCTCCTCTTAAGATTTCTACAGGATAACCAAATCGATCTTATTGCCCTGGCAGGATTTATGCGAATTCTATCTCCGGTGTTGATTCGGGCTTATCCCAATAAAATTCTCAACATCCATCCTTCTCTTTTACCGGCTTTTCCCGGACTTCATGCCCAAAGACAGGCCCTGGAATATGGGGTCAAGGTCACAGGCTGTACGGTTCACCTGGTCGATGAAGAGGTAGATCACGGTCCCATTGTCATTCAGCGAACTGTTCCTGTTTACGATACCGATACAGAAGAAACTTTATCTGCCAGAATCTTAGAACAGGAGCATATCGCTTATCCAGAAGCCTTAAAACTTTTGGCCGAAGACCGGCTGATTGTTCAAGGTAGAAGGGTTTTTATTCGTGACGCGGGGACCACTTAAGACGCAGGGACACCGGGACCAGGAGAGGCGGGGACCTGGGGACACGGGGAAATGTCTCCATGTCCTCTTGTCTCCGTATCTCCGCGTTTACCGACATGAAAGTACTGGTTATCGGAGGGGGTGGGCGAGAACATGCGATCGTGTGGAAGCTTGCCCAAAGCCCTAAAGTTACCAAGTTATACGCAGCGCCTGGGAATGCAGGTATCTCTCGTCTGGCAGAATGTCTTCCGATCAAGGCCGAAGACATCCCTCAATTGGTGGATTTTGCCAGGAAAACCCACATAGATTTAACCTTTTGTGGTCCGGAACAGCCTCTGGTGCTGGGTCTGGTGGATGAATTCAAGCGGGCCGGATTAACCGTTGTGGGACCGGATCGGGCCGGTGCCCGATTAGAGGCCAGCAAGGCTTATGCAAAGCAATTCATGACCCGCCTTGGGATACCCACCGCACCCTATGAAATCTTTGATAATCCCCAGGCTGCAAAAGCCTATTTGCGACATAGGGCCTACCCTGTGGTTATCAAAGCAGATGGAGTGGCGGCAGGTAAAGGAGTCGTTATCGCGCAAAATCTCGAGGAGGGGCTTCGGACGATCGATCAGATAATGATAGCCAAAATATTCGGAAGTGCAGGGGACAAGGTCGTTATTGAAGAATATCTTTCAGGTCAGGAGCTTTCCTTCTTCTGCTTTACAGACGGAACCACCGTTTATCCACTGGCCTCCGCCCGGGATTACAAAAGAAGCCACGATGGCGATAAGGGGCTCAATACCGGTGGAATGGGCTCTTATTCTCCGAACCGATTCCTTACTTCTGAGAGGGAAAATGAGATTATGGAACGCATAGCTCTTCCGGTTATTCGGGGGCTCCAGATGGATTCGATTAGGTATCAGGGTATCCTTTATATAGGTCTTATGCTGACCCCGCAAGGTCCTCAGGTTTTGGAGTTTAATGTCCGATTTGGAGATCCGGAGACTCAGGTTATCTTACCAAGGCTCAAAACAGATCTGGTGGAGGTTCTCCTTGCCATTGCCGAACACCAACTCCAGAAGGTTAAACTGGAGTGGATCGAGGATCCAACTGTCTGTGTGGTTTTAGCTTCAGGCGGATACCCCCAAAGCTACGAGGTCGGTAAACCTATTTTTGGTCTGGAAGACTTAAACTCTGAAGATAGCTGGATTTTCCATGCGGGTACGGCTTATAAAAGGAATCCAGACGATCCGACCGGTCCTCCCCACCTGGTTACCAGTGGAGGTCGGGTCTTAGGAGTAACCGCCCGAGGAAAAACCCTTGAAGAGGCAAGGGCTAAGGTATACAAAACCATCACGAGGATTCACTTCGACGGCATGCATTATCGCAAAGATATTGGAAGTATAGAGTATTGAGTGAAGGGGTCCTGAAGGCATCCCGGATCATTCATTACTCGGTACGTACGTTAAAGGTGGAGAAACCGCTGGTTGCCATTATTATGGGGAGTAAATCCGATTGGGAAACAATGCGTGCGGCGGATGAAGTCTTGACGCAATTTGGAGTTCCCCATGAGTGTCGCATTGTTTCCGCACACCGAACGCCGGCCTGGTTGGCAGAATTTGCGACCGGTGCCGAATCACGGGGCATTGAAGTAATTATTGCAGGAGCCGGAGGGGCTGCCCATTTACCCGGTATGACTGCGGCACAGACCCTTATTCCTGTACTGGGAGTACCCGTGGAAAGTCGAGCCTTAAAGGGTCTGGACTCGCTTCTTTCTATTGTTCAGATGCCTGCAGGCATTCCCGTAGGTACCCTGGCTATCGGTCAGGCGGGTGCCACCAACGCAGCCCTGCTGGCTGTTGCCATCCTTTCCAACCATCGTCCCGAATTACGGGAGAAGCTCCGTCAATTTCGAGCCGAGCAAACCCGGCGGGTGATGAACGAAACATTGCCCTGAAGTAACCCCTTTGGACTCTGTTGGTAACTTCTCCGTGTACCCTGGGGTAAAAAAAGCAGACCCCAAGGTTCACCCAGAAGGCACAAAGTTCGTAAAGATTTCGAAGATGAATCTACCTATTCTTCCAGGTTCAGTGATCGGCGTACTGGGTAGTGGTCAGCTTGGACGCATGCTGGCGATTGCCGCACGACGTATGGGTTATCGGATTCACACTTTTTCTCCTGAGAAGGATACCCCTACCGGTCAGATTGCCGACGTTGAGATGGTAGCCTCCTATGAGGATCTGGAGGCAGTCCGTACCTTTGCCCGTGGGGTAGATGTGGTAACCTTCGAATTTGAAAACGTTTCCGCGGCGGCGGCAGAAGCTGCTGCCGAATATGTACCGGTACGACCCAGTGGATTTGTTTTACATACTACCCAGCATCGCTTGCGCGAGAAAACATTCTTAGCTAAAGCCGGATTTCCGGTTACACCCTTCCGACCGGTTTGTTCCCTGGAAGACCTGCTTATGGGCTTACGGGATCTGGGTTTCCCCGTGGTCCTGAAAACAGCGGGTTTTGGTTATGATGGGAAAGGTCAATCCAAACTCACCTCGCCAGATGAAGTCGAATCTGCCTTTCGTGCCCTGGGCGGGCAGGAGGCTATCCTTGAAGCCTTTATAGATTTCAGATGTGAAGTTTCTGTGGTTGCTGCCCGTGGGGTAGATGGAACCTTTAGTCATTACGGGCTCATCGAAAACACCCACCGAAACCATATCCTAGATATTTCCGTTGCACCGGCCCCCTTACCGCCTGAAATTGCCCGTGAAGCCGTCGAGATCGCACGTCAAGTACTTGAGCAACTGGATGTGATCGGCGTACTCTGTATCGAATTTTTCCTTACCCGGAACGATCGGCTTTTAATCAACGAGCTGGCCCCCCGTCCTCACAACTCAGGTCACTTCACCTTAGATGCCTGCATAACCAGCCAGTTTGAACAACAATTACGTGCCGTTTGTGGTCTGCCCCTCGGCTCAACCCGGCAGCTATGTCCTGCGGCAATGGCCAACTTATTGGGCGATCTCTGGCAAAATGGTGAACCTCGTTGGGCTGCCGTATGCGCCTTCCCCGAGGTAAAACTTCATCTGTATGGAAAACGCGTTCCTCGACCAGGCCGTAAAATGGGGCATCTCACGGCCCTTGCTCCAAGTACCGAAGAAGCCTTACAGCTTGTTCGTTCGGCACGGGCTGCCCTACACCTCCCGCCTTAACACCCTCAGGTGGGCTTCCACAGACTCGGCTAAAGCTTGAAGGTTGTAACCTCCTTCCAGTACGGACACAATACGACCTTCGCACTTCTCCTGGGCAATTTGCGAAACGATTTCGCTCAGAGAGCGAAATCCCTCTGTGGTCACCCGGGTATGGGAGAGAGGATCATCCCGGTGGGCATCAAATCCGGCAGAAATGAGGATGAGATCCGGAGCATAGGCTAAAGCCTGCTTCCTCAGAATAGAATTAAAAACCGATATATATTCCTGATCTCCGGTTCCTGCCGGTACAGGGATGTTTAAGGTAAACCCCTTTCCTTTCCCGGCACCCCTCTCTTCGCTTCCACCGGTTCCCGGATACCAGGGATATTGATGAATACTAAAGTAAAAGACGGTGGGATCTTCATAAAAGATGTCTTGAGTTCCGTTACCATGGTGCACGTCCCAATCTATAATCAAGATCTTTTCCAGGTTATATGTATGTTGGGCATAACGGGCTGCAATGGCTACATTATTGAAAAGACAGAAACCCATGGCTTTGTTCGGCTCTGCATGATGACCCGGAGGGCGTACCGCACAAAAAGCCGTGTGGACCCGACCTTGAAGAACCTGGTCGACCGCCGTTAAAGCTCCCCCTACAGCGTGAAGGGCTACATCATAAGATTCTGGAGATACCCGAGTATCAGGATCCAGATATGTGGCACCCCCCTCAATATCTCTTTGAAGTTGATCAATATAACTCTCGGGATGAACCAACGCAATCTCCTGTCGGGTAGGTAAACGAATAGGGGCCTGAATCAGTTCTTCCATTAAACCCGTTCGGTTAAGATGTTCTACAATAGCCGTCAGTCGTTCTTTTCTTTCAGGATGAGACTTCCCTGTATTATGTTTCAAATAGATATCGGAATAAATAAAAGCCGTTTTTTTCTCCATTTACTGCATCCATCCAGGACCATGGGACTGGGGACGCGGAGACTGAGAGACGCTGGGAAATATCTTCATGTTGCCGCATCCTCATGTTTCCATGGCTCAGAGTCTCAAAACCTCACGTCCTCATATCTCCGCGTCCCCGCGTCCCCCAGTCCCCGCGTCGAGGCAATATTTTTTACCTTTGTAATTAACCGGTTTTTAGAGTTTTTGCATAATAATCACAATATGCTTTTAGGTCACAAATTTCGCACTTAGGTTTTTGGGCTTTACAAATTCGGCGTCCGTGATCGATCAGCCAGGGGTGGGCCATGACCCACTTTTCCTTAGGTAGATTCTTCATGAGATCTTCTTCGGTTTCCAGAGGGTCACGACCTTTGGCTAAGCCCAGGCGATTGGCTACCCGGAAGACGTGGGTGTCGACCGGGATGGTCTCGGCTCCCATGGAGAAAGCTAAGACCACATTGGCACACTTTCGTCCAACACCCGGCAGTTGCATAAGGGTTTCTCGGTCTTGAGGTACTTTTCCCTGAAATTTTTCAACCAGGATTTGACAGGTAGCCAGGATATGCCGGGCTTTGGTTCGATAATAATTACAACTTCGAATTTCTTTTTCTAAGGCTTCCTGGGTTAATTGAAGGAAATCTTGGGGATTGGGATATTTTTTAAAGAGATTTTGTGTAATCCGATTAACCAACGTATCCGTACATTGGGCAGAAAGGATACAGGCAATCAGAAGCTGAAACGGGGTTTCAAAGTTTAGTTTGGGGGTCGGAACCGCATGGAGCTTCTCTAAAATTTCTAAAATTTTGGTAACTTTCTCTTGGGTCAGTGGTCTGCAGTCTACTGTCCATTGTCTACGGTCTTTTATTTTTACAACAGGCAACAGACAAAGACCTATTCCCAGGTAGACAATTCTTGAGTCATATCTTCTATAAGATAAAGTACGGTCGGTTTATAATTTAGAAAAGTCCAAACAAGGATAAAGAGGAAAATAAAACCTGTTAAGAGTCCTCCCATCCACCCGGAGCTATCATAGAGGTAAAACAAAAGCCGGGTTAAAAGATGCAGGCTCAAAAATAAAGTACCCAGATAGAGGAAGGTTCGAATCCGCCAGATCAGGCCGAGTAAGATCCCTCCAATACAGAGGGTCATTAAAAAATCTATTCGCCAACTCTCTCCGGTCAGGAGTGCTTCCAGGTAAGAGAGGATCAAGATAAACAGGGTACCTGAAAACCGGATATAATGGAAGGTTTTAGGAGATAAGGAATTTTTATTTAACCGGGCGATTCCTATTATTGTGGCTACAATCGGTACGAGATACAACTGAGGACTATAGGTAAAAGTTAAATTTGCCCATGCCAACAGGGTAAATAAACCCCAATTGCCCAGGAACAGACTTAGGTAAGTAAAATAAGTGGTGGTTTGGAGGTGGCTCACCCAGAGGTAAAAACCGGCGATGGCCGACAGGGATAAGGCTTTATAACCGCTTACCGATGAGAAGGGAAGCAGTACCAGAGACATCAGAGGCAGCCATAGAGCCGTATAATGGACCAGGCGGACCAGCATATGAACCTGGTATTTTTTAGTTAATTGTCCCAGTTCCATCAGAACAAAACTGGCTAAAACAAGCCATAAAGTAACTCGTCCCTCTGCAAAGTAATCGGGTCTGGCCAGGCCCATAAAGAGAATGAGATAGGCCAGACTTATTTCCGATAAGTAAAGAAATTTCTCCTGTCGTTCGGTTATGGCTAAACTCGCGTAAAGCAGGGTCAGTCCTGCCAAAGCTAAAAGATTTAAAACAAAGCTCAAGGGTTGTGGGGAAGGAACATATTTTAAAAATAGTGCCGACATGAAAACCACAAGGATGGGAAGAACCTTCCAGGCCATGAAGAAATGAGGAATTGCAAAACTCTTCAAATAGGTTCGACCCGGAATTTCTCCCCGGGCTTCATAATATTTACCCCAGGCAGTCCAGATCCAACAAAGAACGACGGTTGAAAGGCTGAGGTAACTGGTTATGAGGTAGGGATTTCCTTGTGGAGCCCCTATATTCGTTAACCAGAAAATAAGATAAATGACTCCTACATCCACCGCAAAATTAGCTCCATAAAGCCATTTATTGGTTCCAAAGATATG
Organism: bacterium; assembly: GCA_030550175.1. GTDB lineage: Bacteria > Moduliflexota > Moduliflexia > Moduliflexales > JAUQPW01 > JAUQPW01. Next base: position 44,564 of record JAUQPW010000011.1, on the reverse strand, counting down.
GGCATAGCGGGTATAAATCAGGGCGGTAATCCAAAGGGTAGCAATTGTTGCCGGAGATACCTGGCCCAGGGTCAGAATCAGACTTACCAACGTATAGGCAAAAATCAGGGGGTAGAAAATATCGATAATTGTTTGCCTGGCTTGAGGGGAGAGGGACTGACTGATTTTTTCAAATATTCTTCTGTTCGATGGTTGGGTTATTCTATAGATAACCTCTAACCAGGCCCAGGTTAGCAGAATTGAGCTTAAAGAAAGATACTCAAAGTTGATCTCCTGAAGCGAAGCGGTCCCAAAGGAAAAATTTAAGGCAAAGGTGATTAGAAAGAGAAGGAATAGATAAATCGCTTCTCCCTGAAGATAAAACCCCAGTCCACAGAAGAGGGTGGCAAAAAGAAGGGTATAGGAATCTGAAAAGATATTCGTCAGATTCGAAAAGTACAGCACCAGGGAAGCAAGGAATAGTACGATGGCCAGGTTAAATAGTGGTTGATGATAATCCTTTTCTGGGAGGGATAAAATCCGGCAAAGGGTTCTCTGGCTTACCTGAACGGTATGGGCGATCAGGAAAAGGACTAAAGCCAATAGGATAAAGGCAGAATCCCAGGAACTAAAGGGAAGTGGAGCAATCCAGCTTAGATGGACACTACCAAAAAAGAGAATAAAGGCCGGATAAAGCCAGTACTTAGAGGGATATAGAAGAATCAAGAAGAAATAGAAGGCTCCCAATTCCATCAGAACCCCCGGGTTCTTCCAGGCTAGGATGAGGGATAAAACAGAGAGGAACAGGGCGCTATTGATTAACGAATGCGAATACAGATGGGCCTCTTCTTGCCAGGCAGAGGATCTTTCTCCGGAAAGATCCAAATCCGCTTTTAACTGAAGATTTTTTTCGTAAAAGTATGCTCCTATGAAATAGAGAAGGCTTAACAGGCCTCCCAGGAGACCATAGGTTTCGGGAGTTGGATTATTAGAAAGGGAGACCCCATAAAAGATCCCTCCAGCAAAAATACCGGAAGCTAAATAAACCAGGAAGTTGTTGGGATAAATTTGGGTTGTCCAGAGATAGAAAATACCCAGTAACAAAAGTGCCGCAACGTTAAAAAAAGAAGGTAGAGGAGGCGTTAAAATGAGTCCCAAAGTCACCAGAGAGGCTGCTAAAGGAACATCCAGAATAGGGATTAACAATTCTTTTGAAACCTGGTTGAATTCCAGCCATTTTATTACCATCACCTGGGTAAGGAAAAGGAGTGTAAGACCTAAGGGGAGGAGAAATTCTTTCTGCAGATAACTTATCCAAATCCCAAGGGATAGGGTTAAGAGGATATTGGTGAGATAGATGAAGATCGTACGTTTATATAAATAGCCGCACAGGCCGTAGAGAACACTATAGGTTAAAAAGATGATCAGAGACCAGGTTATTTGATAAGAAGGAGCCTGGGAGGGAAAAAAAAGAGTTTGAAGGGATAAGGGGGTTACTAAGGAAGCAGCACTTTCATAATACAGAACCCCCAGGGTCGTCAAAAGAATGATCACGGACAGGGCGAATGCGAGTCGGTAAAGGGGTCTGGAGAATTTACCGTTTTCCAGATGGGAATATTGGTGTGCCAGATAGGTTTCGATAACCGTCAGCGGAATAAGAGCGAAACAGGTCATCGGTAGGGAAAAAGGGACTATTTGAAAGAGGGCAATGGTATACAGGGCAGTAAAACACAGGGCACTCAGGTAAACAAACAGGGAACTTTTGTAGACATAAGCCGATAAGATATATAAAAGGATTGCCAGGGTTAAAGTCACAATCATAACGCCTGGTTGGAGACCCTTTAAAGACAGCAAGAGGGCCAGAAAGGTTAAGGCATAACCGGCGAGGGTTAAAGGGTGAGTCCATAGATAAGGAGCTCCTTTAAACTTAAGAACGTTTACGCTGAGAGAATACCCTGTATAAACGCCAGTTGCTCCCAAGAGCATCAAAAGAGGAGCATAGTAAGAAAGGGGGAAGTGTAAGGAAACAAAAAAAACACTAAAAACCCCGATAATAATCAAAAAAGTCACGGTCATCTGCTCCTGGGTTAGAGCAGTCCCCGAAGAAGTCGGAGGGATTTTCTCCGGCATTGGAGTTGGAGAAGGTTTTTCCAGGGGGCCGGAAGGGAGAGTAAACGCTTTATCCCCAGAAGTATCAGAAATCAAGGGAGCTACTTCTTGGGTCATGAAGGAAGAGGTCGATGCAGATTTCCCATTTTTTTTCTCCGGAAGAGGGGAAGAAGTTAAATCCAGCGAGGATAAGGAGATTTCTTCCTCAGTTCCTTCCTCCACTTCAAATTCAAAAGCTTTTTCGGTTTCCGGTAAGGCGGGGGAAACGGGAGTTTCCTGGATCATGTCCCCGGCAATCTCCTGGGTATCTTCCTCGACGATTCTTTTTGTCTTCTCGAAGGATTTTTTTATAACTTTTTCTGCAAGTTCTCTTAAAATATCTTCCTTTGGAAGAGGAGAGGTCTCTTCAGAAGCCTGAAGGAGGATAAGAAGTTCTTGTTTTTTGGCCAGGTAGCGCTCTCTAAGGGGTAAAATAATGGATTCTTCCATAACACCTTCTTCCAACCAGGTATCACATTGGGAGAGAAAATAATCCACTTTGACCAACTCTTCGTAGAGCGAGGAATAGGAAGGAGCACTACAAGTAGGACAGTAGAGATAAGGTTCTTGAATTCTCGAATTGCAATTTTTACATTCCATGGATCTTTACCTCCTTAAAAGGAGCTCAACCATGGGTTAGATAAAACTTAGAGATTCTAACCTGAATCTCCCTCTAATATCCGTTCGTTTTGAGATCCTCCATTTGTCATTTTCCATGGGGCTATTTAAAATTGAGACAAACCATCTACCCTGCATGACCCATACCACATGGAATCGGAGTATAACGCTATACGTAGAGAAGGCTATTACCTATTTACGTTAATTGATTCTAACTTTTATACCGGTTATCCTGAGGTTGTCAACATTATTTTTCCACGGGTCGTGTAAGGTGATCGTTCAGACTTCCGGTAAGATTTAACAGGCTTTTTCACAGCAGAGCACCGAGGAAGAAGTTGTAGAGTCCGTAGATGGAGTCATACCAGGCGGTCAATACATTCGGCTTAAAAGCAAGTATTCTCAGACCTTCAGCCATTTTCGTTGGAAGGCATACCATAGAAATAACCCGATCAGATAACCCATACCTATATTTACCAGGGATATCCCGGCGGTGAGGATCATCACATAGAGATCTCCCTTTTGGAACTTGTTTCCTTGAATCCCGGGAATCCTAACGGCTAGTTCAAGACCCCCGAACAGGAGGATTACTCCTAGAATCGGTCTGGGAAAGAGTTTAAAGAGTATGGCTATGGAATCGGCCAGGAAGAGACCTGTAAACAGGAGAAGGCTCCCCAGGATTACCAGAGCACCACCGGTTCGAGCACCAAAGCGGACATGACCGGCCATACCTCCGGCCCCATGACACATGGGAACTCCGCCAAAGCTGGCTCCGATAAGGTTCATGATTCCATGATCGATGGCAACGGTCCGGACCGTGATGGGTCGATCTGGAAACAGGGTATTATTTTCCTCAACTATTGCGATAATCGCATTGCTTAATGTTAAAGCTACCTGGGGGATACCTAAAACTATGACACCGGTCAGGAAATCTTCCCACCTGAGTTTATATAAGGTAAATTCGGGAAGCTGCAAACGGAAAGAAAGTTTATCCAGCTCTTTAAGAAGGATCGGTTCTCTAATTATAGCTATGATAAAACCAGAACCCAGAAGCAGTAACATAGCCGGGATCCGTTGTTGGGAAAGGAGAATAAAGGTCAGAATGGCCGCAACCCAGGCCAGGAGAAGATCTGTTTCCATCATTTTAATCCCTTCCCTCATGAACCCAAGTCCCAGACCGAGTATAAGGCCCTGGATGACCGGACGACTGGTAATCTTGGAGATCCAGGTGACTGCATCTGTCAGACCCATGATCAGCCACAAAATCCCCGTAAACAACCCCGAAGCCCAAACCGCACCTGGCGTTATGGTTCCTGGATGACTGATCACGGCTGCACCGATCACCTTCATGGGTTGAACCGGGATGGGGGTCTTATAATAAAGACCCATCATAATTTTAAAGAATCCAAAGGCTGTGAGAATACCCACGGGATTCATTCTGTTGAGGATGATATATCCCATGAGAAAGGGGATAAGGGTTCCTAAATCACCGAAAGCCCCGGCCAGCTCTTGTAAATTATATTTATTTCCTTTATATTTATTTCCTTGGGCCTTCATGGATCATCTTTTCCTATATCTGACAAAAGATAACTTCTTCCCTCTTCTACTTAACTGTGTCAGTCTTGTTCTATACCGAGAAGCATTTATTTTTAAGTAAAAAGGACTCTGGGGGAGATCCATTATCCTGGAAAAGAAATATCCACCCAGCAACAGAAAATTTAAGATAGATCTTTGGATTAAAGACCCACCCGGACTCAGTTTATTTTTCTTTTTATCTCCTGCCTGTTGGCTATAGAGTCGTTCATAGGCATCCAGGGTTTTTTCAAAATCATGATTTTGGATGAACTCTAAACTCCTTTGACCCATCTGTTTTGCAAGTTCTGGATTACTCAAAATCTTCATTATCCGGTCTGCGGCTATCTGGCTATCCCCGGGTGGGAAAGCGAACCCATTTACACCATCCACCACCAATTCAGGTAACGCCATACTTTCCGATGAAACTACAGGCAGACCGGAAGCCATGGCTTCCATGACCACCAGACTCTGCAGTTCAACAGTACTGGCAGTCGCAAAAAGATTAACTCCATTATAGATTTTCCTCAAATCTTCATCGGGAACCCGGCCGAGAAATAAAACTTTACCTTCAAGACCGGATCTTCTGGCCAATTCTTTAAGACGGTTTTCTTCAGAACCAAAACCGCAGAGGAACAGTTTTGCCGCCATTTTTTTGTTTATTAATTTTAATGCCTTTATCAAAACATTGATGTTTTTTTCTTTCTCTAATCTTCCCACAAAAAGAATTTTTTTCTCCTCCCCCTCCATACGGTATTTTTTTATTACCTCTTGAACCTCATGGGCTGGTCTGGGTTTGAATTTATTTAAATCTATTCCGTTAGAAATAACCTGGATCTCCCGTTTAAGGCCATTTTCCATCATTATTTTACAGGCAGTTTTAGACGGTGTGGTAATCATATCCACCTGACCGAATACCCCATTAAAATGTTTCCATGCCAGGGCTCTGAGTTTGTTCTCGATTTTGGGTGGCAAGTGCAAGTAATGCACCAAATTATCCGGGTGAAAATGATTTGTGCCGATAACCGGGATGGAGTTTTTTCTGGCATATTCTATGAGAGCCCAGCAGATAAAAAAATGATCCTGCACATGGATAATATCCGGTTTTATCTCCTCCCAGATTGGGGGCAAAAAAAAGTAGGCAAAGGGCGAAAAATAATAGTGCGGATGAAAAGGAATCGGTACAGAGCTTATCCGGAAGACTTCGACCCGATCCTCTTTAGTTTTCTCTGTACGAGGGCCGTGACCAGAAGACACCACAAAGATCTGGTAACCCCTGGAAGCCAGTCCATGGGCCAGGCGATAGGTAGCATAGGCAGAGCCGGTGGTATAGGGGTGATAAATTTCAGCTGCAATAAGGATTCTCATATTTTTTCTATACGGCACGGACAGATTCTGGAATAGGGGGGGATTATAGGTTGAGCAGCAAATTAATTCTCTTATCAGGTCAGGACGTTTTTAATTTCCTTATCAGGATGTTTCAAGGTTTTTCGGGGATAAGACTCTTTTTCTTTCCAGGTTTAGAAGGAGTCTTTAGAGACAACGACGATCCCCCCTGGACTTACCACGAACTGCTGCCGATCTCGTTCAAGGTTAAAGCCGATTTCAAATCCTTCAGGGACGATAACTCCCTTATCCAGTATAGCCCTTCGGATTTTAGCCCGACGACCGACCTGTACGCCTTCTAGAAGGACGGATTCATAAATTTGAGCATAACTGTTGACCCGAACGTTGGGAGAGAGAACCGAACTTTGAACACGCCCCCCACTGATGATACATCCCTGGGAGACCATAGAGTTTAGAGCAATTCCCATTCGGCCTCCCGGGTACTCCTCTGCATGGACGAATTTGGGAGGTGGAAATTGTTCTTGATAGGTTCGTATAGGCCAATCCCGATCGTAGAGATTAAAGAGTGGAGTTACAGAAACCAGGTCCATATGCGCTTCCCAATAGGCGTCTAAAGTTCCAATATCCCGCCAATAGCCTGCATCCCCCCCCCCCTCTCTCCCTCCCCGTCCATGGGGAGGGAAGGGGTGGGGGGGAGATGGAAATTCCGGGTTATGAATTCCAAAGGGATACCCATAGACCGCGTTTTGCTCCAGCATGGCCGGAACAAATTTCTCGCCTATATCTTGGGTACAGTTTTCCACGGATTCTTCCCGTAACTTTTTAAGTAAAACCTCTGTGTTAAAAAGATAGATGCCCATGGAAACCCAACAATATCCGGCTGCAGGGATGTAGGAAGGCGAGAAAGTAGGGGAACGGGTATCGGTTCCTTCTCTTTTCCACTCTCCGGCTCTCTTATTCTCCCACGCTTCTATTTTCTCCAGTGAAGGTTTTTCCTCAAACCATAGGACCTGACCCTTGGGATTCAGCTCCACAACTCCAAATCGGGAAGCCTGTTCCTTTTCTACTTGTGTGACTGCCAGGGTTAAATCCGCTTTTTTTTCCTTGTGGAAAAGGATCATTCGAGAATAATCCATCTTGTAAACATGATCCCCGGAAAGGATCAGGACATAGGAAGGAGATTCCTTTTCAATGGTATAAATATTTTGAAAAATGGCATTGACGGTCCCTTGATACCATTGTTCTCCAACCCTTTGCTGAGGAGGAATAATATCAATATACTCTCCCAGTTGTCGGCTTAGAAAACCCCATCCCTCTTTGAGATGACGATCCAGGGACATAAATTTGTACTGGGTAAGAACATTAATTTTACGGAGGTTGGAGTTAATACAGTTATTAAGGACAAAATCAATGATCCGATAAATCCCTCCAAAAGGGACTGCGGGTTTAGCCCGATCTTTTGTTAGAGGATATAGCCGACTTCCTTTACCACCGGCTAAAATCATGGTAAGAACATCTTTCATATAGAGGGTAAAAGGCAAAAGGCAAAAGGAAGTAAGGATTCATCATCCAGGATGGTTTGAGAGACCCCGGAACCTGAGGACGCAGGGATAAGAAAACTCCTTCTGTTCCTTCGTCATCGGGTCTCCGGGAAGAGAGTTCTCACAGCTTGGGGTTAAACAGCTACTTTTGCCTTTGGATGTTTGCCTTTTGAACTTTGATTTTTCTCCAAGGCAACCTCCAGGACTTCATCCATGGTTTGAACGAAGATGAATTTAATATCTTTTTTAATATGTTCGGGGACTTCTTCCAAATCTTTTTCGTTTTTCTTAGGCAAAATAACGGTTGTAATTCCGGCCTGTTTAGCGGCCAGGACCTTTTCTTTGATCCCACCGACCGGAAGTACCTGTCCCCGCAAGGTGATCTCACCGGTCATAGCCACGTCGCTTCGTACAGGTCGTCCGGTTAGAAGAGAAGCCAGAGCCGTCATCATAGTAACTCCTGCGGAAGGTCCGTCTTTAGGAATGGACCCGGCCGGAACATGGATATGGATATCGTTCTTTTCATAGAAATCCTCCGGAATTCCTAGATCCTTTGCTTTAGAACGGATATAACTTAAAGCGGCCTGTGCCGATTCTTTCATGACATCCCCCAGTTGCCCGGTCAGGATAAGATTTTTTCCCCCTCGCATCATCGTGGCCTCTACAAACAAGATATCCCCTCCAACGGGAGTCCAGGCTAATCCGGTAGCTATACCGGGGACTGAAGTTCGTTCGGTCACCTCCGAGAAAAATTTGATGGGCCCAAGGTACTGAGGAACTTTATCCGGTGTGATAACTTCCGTGGTTTCCTTTCCCAGAGCAACTTCTTTGGCAATCCCTCGACAGATAGTTGCAATTTGGCGTTCCAGATTTCTTACTCCGGCCTCTCGGGTATAGGATCGGATAATCAGGCGAAGAGCTTCGTCCTCGATTTGGAGATGTCTAGGTTCCAGACCGTGGGCTTCCAATTGCTTAGGTAATAAGTGGGTCTTGGCAATCATGAGTTTTTCTTCTTCGGTATAGCCCGGAAGATCCAGCACTTCCATTCGATCTCGGAGAGCCGGAGGAATCGTATCCAAAACATTTGCTGTGGTAATGAACATAACCTTGGAAAGATCAAAGGGGACCTCTAGATAGTGGTCTGAGAAGGCATAATTTTGTTCAGGATCCAGGACTTCAAGCAAAGCCGAGGAGGGATCCCCTCGAAAATCCGTTCCCACCTTATCGATCTCATCCAGCATAAAAACCGGATTGTTGGAGCCGGCTTTACGAATTCCTTGGATGATACGGCCAGGCAACGCTCCAATATACGTTCGCCGATGTCCGCGGATCTCGGCTTCATCCCGGACTCCTCCCAAGGACACACGAACAAACTTACGCCCCAAAGCTCTGGCAATGGATCTACCCAGGGATGTTTTTCCAACCCCGGGCGGGCCCAGGAAACAGAGAATCGGACCTTTCATATCCTTTTTAAGTTTGCGAACGGCCAGATACTCCAAAATACGCTTCTTAACCCGCTCTAAATCATAATGATCCTCATCAAGGACTTTCTGTGCAGATTCTATATCCAGATTATCCTCCGTAGAAATAGACCAGGGTAGCTCCACCAGCCATTCTAAATAAGTACGGGAGACGGTATACTCGGCGGCAGCGGGTGGCATTTTTGCCAATCGATTCAGCTCCCTTTCGGCGGCTTCTCTGGCTTCTGGAGGCATGTTGGCTTTCTCGATTTTTTCTTTAAACTCCTCAATTTCAAGGGTTCGCTCGTCTTTCTCTCCCAACTCCTTCTGGATGGCTTTGAGCTGCTCCCGTAAATAATACTCCCGCTGGCTCTTATCCATCTCTCCTTTGATTTGGGATTGGATCTTTTCCCGTACTTCCATGATCTCCAGTTCTCGATTGAGAAAAAAGGTAATCCGCTCTAATTGTTGGCGAACATCCTGGAGTTCCAGAATTTCTTGTCGTTCCTGGGTCGAAATATTGATACTGGAGGCGATTAAATAGACCAGTTCACTGGGCTCTTGGATATTGAGCGCCATAATTTCAATTTCATCGGACAGATAAGGAGCCATACTCACAACCTTTTGAAAAAGGCTCCGTACATTCATGGTGAGAGCTTCCACTCGAATGTCTTTCGTATACTGATCTGGGATCGCTTCCACCTTAGCCCGATAATAAGGTTCGGTTTGAATGTACTCCTGGATACGAATTCGAGAAAGTCCTTGAATTAATAAACGAAGGCTCCCATCGGGCATTTTGATCATCTTCAAGATAATCGCCGCAGTGCCAATGGTATACAGATCTTTAATTTCCGGATTCTCTACCTTGGAATCTCTTAAAGCGGTTACTCCGATGATCCGATCGCCCATCAGGGCATCATCCACCAATTTAATCGAGCGCTCTTTACCCACCACCAACGGTAAAACCATCTTGGGGTATAAAACAGAATCTCGCAAAGGAAGTATCGCTAACGCCGGAGGTAAAACAGCCTTATCTTTTTCAGAGGGACCCAAACCAGTTGGTTCGCTGATGCCAGTTTGTTCCATCCTGATTCCTCGTACGCTTTAATTTGAAAAAGTTAGAAATCAGAAGTTAGAAGTTCCTTTCTTCTGACCCCTGACTCCTGGCTATAGAATTTATGGCTTTTTATTCCGTTAAAATTTCTACTTTCCGACTTACCGGTACATTCTGTTTAGGTAAATGGATCCAAAGGAAACCATCTTTATAAGAAGCAACAATTTTATCATCCTGGATAGGAATCGTTAGTTTAATAACCCGCTCAAAATAACCAAAGTCAATCTCTACCTGATGCATTTTCTGTCGGGGAACGAGTTGGGTTGGATTAATCCGCTTACCTGATATAATCAACAGATCCTTATTAAACACGATCTGGATATCTTCCTTCTTTATACCGGCTATATCTACAAGTACCACGATGTTATCAACCGTTTCATAGATATCTACCAAGGGTTTCCAGACTCTGTCACATGAAACATTTATGGAACCCATTGCGCGGATATCCTTGATCATCTTCTCCATTTGACTCTGAAGATCCTCAAAATACTTGAGGTTATCCAGGTCTATGATATCCATAACTTGATCTCCTGTTGCATTCTCTGTCTCTAATCCAGGAATGCCTGTGGGGTTTATCATTTGATTTTAATTAAGAAGGTCATACCTACACGATGAAACTAAAATCCGGTTCTGTCAATAGTTATTCTGGGTTCCGGAAGAGCCTTCTGAGTCCCCAAACTTGAGAAATCCTCTGCTTTTCCATTGACAGATTTTAAACTCCTATGCTACAGTCTTATCCTATGACGCCGTTGAGTCTTAAGGAATTTGAGAAATTTCGCGATCTGATCTATCAGCATACTTCGCTTTTTTTCACGGAAAAGAAAAAGGCTTTTTTAGAAAGCAAATTATGGCAGCGTATGGAGGTGCTGGACCTTTTTTCTTATGAAGCGTATTATCAGCTTCTAAAAGAGGAGAAGGCTTCTTCTAAAGAACTTTCGGCTTTGATAGAAACCCTGGTCATTCCCGAAACTTCCTTTTTCCGAATCCGGGGGCATTTTTTGGAACTCGAACGAAGTATATTTCCCAAATTACTCACTCAAAGGTCCCAAGAAAGCTGGTCCCTGCCTCTACCTCAAAAATCCCAAATTCGGATATGGTCGGTGGCCTGCTCTACAGGGGAAGAACCCTATTCTATCGCCATGTCCCTTTTAGAAGTCCTTGGAGATCCTGCCTTGTGGAATATCGAGATCCTTGCCACAGATATCAGTAACTCGGCTTTAGCTAAGGCCCAAAGGGGTATTTATTCTAAGGATAAAGTAAAAAAGGTAGAATCCAGATATGTTGACAAATATTTTAAAGATTTGGGAGGGAAAGAGTATCAGATAGCCGATGAAGTCCGACAATGGATAAGATTTCAATACCTTAATCTCAAAGATCTGGATAAATTTCACTCCGCAAGTTATGATCTCATTTTCTGCCGGAATGTCTTGATCTACTTTGATCGAAAAGCCCAAGACCTTCTGATGGAGAGGGTTACAAATCTACTTCTTCCGGGAGGTTACCTGTTTTTAGGAGATGCCGAGCCTCTCCATACCTTCCCCCAAATTGCAAGACAGTTTGAATTTATCGAAATAGAAGATGCTATGATTTACAGAAAAAAGTAGGAGAGCCCTATGTATGAGGATGATCTCGAACTCTTAGATTCCCCGGATGAGGATATTCGATGTGCGGCCCTGGTTCGATTGGCCGATAGAGAGGTTAACTGGATTCTCGAACCTCTTATGTTGACCTTAGCAGACCCCAGTTGGCGGGTTCGGAAAGCTGCCATTAAAGCCTTAGAGAAAGCAGATAAAAATCGGCTTATTCCCCTTCTCATGAAGGCCCTTCGCGAAGATCATGCCGGGGTACGAAATGCCGCCATGGAGTGTCTGGTGAATATCGGAAAAGAAGCGATAGGCCCTTTATGTGAGGTTTTATCAGATCCTGATAAGGATTTAAGGATCTTTGCAGTAAACACCTTGGGTGCCATAAGAGATCCTGTGGCTTATCCTTGTCTGATCAAAGCTTTAACAGATCCTGAAAAAAATGTCTGTCACGCTGCCATCGATGCTTTAGCTAAAATAAAAGATCCACGGGCCGTAGACCCTCTGATACAGGTTGTGCAAGGAGAGGATATCTGGCTAAAGCTTCCGGCCATATCCACTCTGGGCGAACTCGGAGATCCACGGGCAATTCCGTATCTACTCCCCCTGGCTCAAGATTTTCTCTTCAAACAAACCGTTATAGAAGCTCTGGGAGCCATTGGAGAAGAGACCAGCATACCCCTTGTTATCCAAAACCTGGAAGATCCTGATCCGGATGTTCAAAAAGCCGCTCTCCTGGCTTTAAAAAAGATTTTATTTAAAACAGATCGAATCAATCGAATGATGAAGAAGGACACCTCGCTTCGGCGGCAATTTAATCAGGCTTTTACCTCGGGAGCTTTAAATTACCTCTTGAGAGCTGCAGAGGATGAAAATCCTGAAATAGCCGAAGCTGCCGTTTTCTTGCTGGGGTGGTCAGAGGCACCTGAAGCTACGAAGACTCTGCTGAAACTTCTAAATCAGGAAAGGTTATCCGATTCGGCCATGGAGGCTTTACTTAATCAAGGAACTCGAATCCTCTCCGGTCTGGAGGAGCATTATGAATTTAACGAATATGATCAGAAGCTTCGTATCCTGGAGTGCCTGAATCGATTGGGCTGGAATCTCTTGTTGGATCTGGAAGAAAAGGAGCCCATCTCCATGGACTCCGGGGATAGGCTTGGAGGGAATTTTGAGTCCGTTGAAGGAATCGTTTCTGAAGGATACTCAGAGGGGCTGAAAAATGTGTTAAAAGTCCTCCAGATTTTTATAGATTTTTTTAAAAAAGAGGGGGAAGAAGAAATCCAGGCGGAGATTCTGAGAGGACTTGCTTCAGAAAGATTTATTAAATTTCTAAGGCTTCAGACCATCTCCACGCTCCCCCTTTTCCGGGAGCTCCTTGTTTTGATTGAAGAAGCCTTGCAGTCCCAGGATGCGTTTTTACGGGCAGAAGCCATCAAACTCATGGGACAGTTGAAAGGAGCTACCGCTTTAAACCTGTTACATCTTGCTACCAAAGACCTGGATGGAAGAGTACGGGCTGCAGCCGTTACTCAACTCGGTGGGTTAGCCAGGCGAGATCCCAGCTTACTGGATTCTGTCATCCTGGCTTTATCCGATGAGGATCCAAAAGTTCGTGAGCAGGCCGCTTTGGCCCTGGGGTCTATTCCGGAGTCTAAAGCCTTCGAGGCCCTGATCCAGGCCATCCAGGATGAAGATTTCCGGGTTAAACGGGCGGTCATTAATACCCTGGGAAAGTTTAAAAATCTCCGAATAATCGACACCTTAGCCGGTATCCTTCCCTATTGTAAACGACGGGAGGATGGTACCCTCCGGGTAGCGATTTGTGAAGTGCTGGGTCAGTTCCTGAATTTGGAAAAAAGTATTACGCTTCTGAGGGAAATGCTTACGGACTACGACTTTGTAGTACGCCGGGCAGCCGTTTATGCCCTGGGGAATGCCAAAGACCATCGTGAACGTGTTAAAGGTTTCCTGATTAAGGCCTTGGAAGATTCCCACTGGAGTGTCCAGGAAGCCGCCGTGAAATCCCTTGGAAAATTGGAGGTTAAGGACTGTGAAGATCTCTTCCTCCGTTTTCTGAATCACCCGGAGACCGGTCTTCGAAAAGCAGCCATTCAGGCCCTGGGAGAAATAGGCTCTGAAAAAGCTCTAGAAACGCTTATCCCTCTCCTGGTAGATGAGTCCCTATGTGAAGAAGCCTACGAGGCTCTTCTTATTTTGATAGATAAACATAATCGGTCCGAGGTCCTTACACTTCTTATGGAAGAAAAAGGACGATCCCATCCCAATTCTCGGGTGTACCGTCTCGTAAAGAGTATTTTGAACAGGGATGACCATGGAAGATCACAATCAAGAGGCCTTTAAGCTCATTCGGGAAGTGATTTACCAGCATTCCGGCATGTACTTCTCCGATGATTACCAAAAGATCCTGCTTAAACGGCTGGAAAAGCGCCTGGATTTTCATAACTTAAGTTCCTTCTATGATTACTACTATTACTTGAAATATAATAAAGATAGCGATCAAGAACTTAAAATCGTTATGAATCTTGTAACGATCCGGGAAACCTATTTCTTTCGGGAAGAAGGTCAATTGAAGGCTTTGGTTGAAGAGGTCATCCCGGAGATTTTCAATAAAAAATCGGATCCGAGTCCAATCCGAATCTGGTGTGCAGGATGTTCTTCAGGAGAGGAGCCCTATTCCATCGCCATACTTATTCTGGAACAGGAACTCCACCAGCGGGGTTTTAACCTGGAAATTTTTGCAAATGATATCAGCCAGGAGGCCATTCAAAGGGCAAAAATTGGGGAATATATGAAATCGTCCTTTCGAACCATGCCGGTCTTTTATAGGGAAAAGTACTTCACCCCCAAGGGAGATAAGTATGTGATAAAAAGCGAAGTAAAATCCCTTCTGAATTTCTCCTGCATGAACTTACTGGATAGAAATAAATTGACATTTCTCCCCCTTTTTGATGCGATCTTTTGTCGTAACGTAATCATATACTTCAATAAAGAATCTAAACAGGAGGTTATCACGCAATTTCATAAATCTTTAAAAAAAGACGGATATTTATTCTTGGGGCATTCGGAGTCCCTGATGGACTTTACGGATCTTTTCAAATTAAAGCATTTTAAAAATGCCCTGGGATATGAAAAGGTTGGTTAAGAAAACGGTAACCTTTCTAAGGTTTTAAATCCTTGAAAGATGGGAGTTGGAATGAATGCCAAAGTAAAAGTTCTTGTTGTAGATGACTCGGCGTTTGCCCGAAGAACCCTCACCAAAATCCTGGAACAGGATCCCAGGATTCAGGTGATTGGAACAGCCTGGGATGGACGAGAAGCCCTGGAAAAAATCCAAAGATTAAAACCCGATGTGGTTACTTTGGATATTGTCATGCCGAATATGACCGGGCTTCAAGCCTTAGATGTTATCATTAAGGAAATGCCGACTCCCATCATTGTGGTTAGTTCCTTAAATCCAGAGGTTATCAAAGAAACTTTAATGGCCCTGGAGCGTGGGGCTGTAGACTTTATTTTGAAACCCACCGAATTTGCCTCCGAAAAGCTCTTCCAGATAAAAACTGAATTGATTAATAAAGTCATTACCGCAGCTTCCCTTAAAGGGAAGGCCTTACAGGACCGAGTGATACAACCCACCATATCCCAACAAGAGGTTAAAGTTGTTACACGAAAGGAGAAACCCCTCCGGATTGATTGCGTATGTATCGGTGTCTCAACGGGGGGACCAACCGCCCTTCATCAAATTATCCCCAAATTGCCGGCAGATTTTCCGGCCAGCATCCTCATCGTTCAACATATGCCGCCGGGTTTTACGGAGTCCCTGGCAGATCGCTTAAATCGCAACAGCCAGATTGAGGTCAAAGAGGCTAAAGAAGGAGACCTGGTCAAACCAGGAAGAGCCCTTGTTGCGCCGGGGGGTTTTCACCTGAGCCTGGAAAGAAAGAAACATGCAGTTACGACCCGAATTCATCGGGAACCTTCCGATATCATTCATATTCCTTCCATTGACATTACCTTTAGTTCCGTAGCGGATATTTATGGAGAACGCAGCCTGGGCGTTATCTTAACAGGCATGGGGAGAGACGGAATCCAGGGCCTTCAAAAAATCAAACAGAGCGGAGGGCTTTCCATTGCAGAAGATGAAAGTACCTGCGTGGTCTTTGGAATGCCTCAAGTAGCCATTAATACAGGAATCGTAGATAAGGTCGTCCCTCTCTATGATATCGCAGGAGTAATCATGGAAATGGTTTAAACTCCTCGCCCTCCAGAGCCTGCATATTTTTAATCGGAATTTTTTCCCTTTAAACCTTTTTGTTAAAATCCTCGTCTACTACTATACCAAATATAATACCAGACTTGGGGAGAAAAATAAGACATATGCCGGATTTTTTAAGATCTAAATCAGGGTAGTAATTTAAAGAAAAACAGGTTATACTAAATTCATACCAATACTTTTTTAAAAACCCAGGATTTGAGGAAATTATGGCTAAATTTAGAATCGGAGAAATTCTTTTAGAAAAGGGTTTAATTACCGAGGATCAGCTTCGACAGGCCCTTAAAATCCAGGAAATGACAGGCAAGAAACTTGGGTCGATCCTCGTCGAATTGAAATACCTCCGTACTCGGAACCTCGGTCAGATACTTGCCAATATTTATAAAGTGCCTTCCATCGATTTGGGAAATTACTGCATTAAAGTGGAGATGGCCCGTATCCTCCCGAAAGAATACTGTTACCAAAAGCATATCGTTCCATTACAAATTAAAGATAAAAATCTAATCGTAGCCATGACCAAACCTAATGATTATTCAACTATCCGGGAAGTAGAGTTTATCACCAATTTGAGGGTTACTGCAGTTGTTGCTCCAGAAACTTCCATTGATAGAGCTCTCGAGGATTTATTCAACCGGGCCCAAAAAGAAGAGGAGAAGGCTACCCTCGAGAAAACTTCCCATGAATACCTGGGGAAGCGGCTGGATAGAGACAGTTATCTGATGTTACGATCCCCTGAAGGCCTTTCCCGGGAAGATTCTTCCCTGCCGGACCAGGATCTTCCCTTTACGTATGCTTTAAACTCATCGGAACCTCAGGTTGAGAGAGCTCCCGGAATCCCTTCTGAAAAGGCTTCTAATGCTGCGGTGAAGCCCCCAGAAGTTGTAACTTTTCAGGTAGATCAACCTGCACCTGAAATCTCTCCGGTTATTCCCGAGGAGGAGTTCAAAACCTGTATCTCGAATCAAACAATTTCAGATAAAGTTGACAAACCCTTGATAGTTGGAAAGGATGAGAGTGATCAGATTTTAAACCGGGAGATCTCTAAAGCTATCGAAAAGGGAGCAGAGTATGTCCACTTGGAATTGGGTGAACGAGGTCTTGAAATTAAAGCCCGAATCTCAGGTAAATTGGAGATTTTATCTACCCTATCCAGGGATTTATTCAGGTCCTTAATTCGGGAACTTAAAGAACTTTCCTCGCTAGATCCCATGACATGGGGATGCCCTCAAAAAGGTTTTTTTAAGTTTCCTTACCGGCAAAGTGAGATTCCCATTACTTCTCACTTCTTTCCCAATGGAGGTTTAATACGGGTAGTCCTTCATATTCAGAAACGTTTTGATTCGAGCTGGAAGCTGGATCGTCTGGGATTCTCTCCCAACATGTTTAAGTCTTTCCAGGAAGTGCTCTCTTCTCCCCGAGGGATTATTCTCTTCTCCGGCCCTCCGGGCAACGGAAAAACAACCACCATCTATACTACATTGAAGGAGCTTATCTCAGAAAAAAGGGTTATTATAACCTACGAGAGTCCCATACGATACCAATTGGAAGGGGTTTTTCAGACGGAGCCGGAAAATAAATATGAAGCAAACTATATAACAGGCCTCAGTGAGGTCCTGGACCAAAATCCAGATGTTTTATATGTAGATAGAGTGGTCGATCCTCAGTCGGCTCAATTACTCTTTCATGAGAACTCTTCTTATTCCAAGATTTTTATTCGATCCACATTGGATAGCTCCCTGGCAACCCTTTCTTATTTTCTGGAATTGCTGAAAAATTCTCACGTTTTACTTACCTCTTTGAATGCCGTCCTTACCCAACGGTTGGTGAACCGTTTATGCGATCATTGCAAAAGTACCTATACCCCCTCTCCACAAACCCAGGAACGGATAAAACAACTTTTAGGGATCACGAATTTTGTCCTTTATAAAAGTGATGGTTGTGAGAAATGTCAGCATACAGGTTTTAGTGGACGAACGGCTATTTTCGAGTTATTGGTTGTAGATGATAAAGTCAGGTCCAGATTGATCGCCGAATCCAAGGAGTCTCCATCTTCTCTGCTCTCCGAAGCAACCCTCAAAAAAATCTTCTATTCACCCAAGACCGTTACTCTTGTGAATGATGGATTGGGAAAGGCCCTACAAGGTGTGACAACCCTTGCTGAAGTAGTTCGGGTAACAGGACTCGGTAGCTATACCTGAGAATGCTGGGCTAAGTAAAAATTGACCCGAAGTCGACACTTTTGCAGTTTTTAAGTATTTATTCCTAAAGGTCCCTTTTTTGGGACACGGAGACGCGGAGATAGGGAGACGCGGGGAAATGTCTCCGTATTTCCGCGTCTCCGTGTCCCCGCGTCTCAAGAAAGGTCCTTTAGGGACGAATAAAATCAAGCACTAAGGATGCTATGATCGAACGCTACACTCGCCCTGAAATGGGGCAACTTTGGAGTCAGGAAAATAAATTTAAGACCTGGTTACAGGTGGAGATCCTGGTCTGTGAAGCATTGGCGGAATTGGGAAAAATTCCCCGGGAAGCGGTAAACCGGATTCGAGAGCGTGCTAAATTTGATGTGAAAAGGATTGAAGAGATCGAAAAGGAAGTACGACATGATATGATCGCTTTCCTGACCAATGTGGGGGAGTCTGTAGGAGAAGATGCCCGATATATCCATCTGGGATTAACCTCCTCCGATGTTATTGACACTGCGCTGGGGATTCAATTAAAACAAGCTTCGGAAATTTTAGAAAAAGATATTCAACACCTGTTAGAAGTGATAAAGAGCCGGGCCCTGGAACATAAAAATACCCTTATGATAGGAAGAACCCACGGGATTCATGCAGAGCCCATTACTTTTGGTCTCAAAATGGCCGTTTGGTATACCGAGATGAAAAGGAACCAAGAAAGGCTTCGGCGGGCTAAAGAAACAGTCAGTTGTGGAAAGATATCCGGTGCCGTAGGCACTTTCGCGAATATAGATCCTTTTGTGGAAGCTTACGTATGTCAGAAAACCGGATTGACCCCGGCTCCCGTTTCAACCCAGATTGTCCAAAGGGATCGACACGGGGAATTTGTATCTGTCCTTGCCCTTATTGCCAGTTCTCTGGATAAATTTGCCACGGAGATTCGAGGGCTCCAGAAGACCGAAGTCAGAGAAGTTGAAGAACCTTTTTATGAAGGTCAGAAGGGTTCTTCGGCCATGCCTCACAAACGTAATCCCGTTTCTTGTGAGCAAATCTCAGGACTTGCCCGGGTCGTTCGCGGATACGTTGTGGCAGCTTTTGAGGATATCCCGTTGTGGCATGAGCGGGATATCTCCCATTCCTCGGTAGAACGGATTATCCTCCCCGACAGTATCATTCTCCTTGACTATATGCTGACTCACTTTACAAGAATCCTTCGAGACCTGAAGGTATATCCTGAGAATATGAAGAGAAATCTGGGGTTAACCCGTGGTTTGATTTTTTCTGAAAGCCTTTTGCTCCTCCTTACCACTAAGGGCTTATCCCGAGAAAAGGCTTATAAACTGGTTCAGCGAAACGCCATGCAAGTCTGGGATCGAGGCGTTGAGTTTAAAAAATTGATTTTGGAAGATCCCGAGATTCGCACCCACCTGACCGAAGAAGAAATCGAAGCCTGCTTCAACCTGGAACACCATCTCCAAAGGGTGGATTTTATTTTTCAGCGGGTATTCGGATGATCCGTTTTAACCCCACACCGGTCCACCCATAGCCGGACCATCTTGATGCCCTGAGTTTCAAGGCAAAAACTTGATTTAACCTTACCAGACCTGTTACCTTCCTTAACCCTCAGGGTTTTAAAGAGTTTCCTATTTTTTTCCACACCTCGTGACCGGACGTGCTATAAACAGGCCGTTCCTACCAAGCGCATCTTCTATCAAAACTTGAGAATTCCATCAGATTTTTCTTGAACCCTTATGGGATAAGTGGTAGCATAAATAAAAATAAACGTTATTTACCCAGGACCTGGGACCGGGATATCGGTCCGGCACATTCCAGATGAGTCCCTGCATACCCTTAGGTTTGAGAACTGAGATAAGTACTCCAAAGTTTTTATGTATCGAAAGATAGAGCTTGCTTTTTTAAGCTTAGAACATCGGGTTATTCAGCTTTTCCGATTAAATCGGATGTCCCATAATTTGATCTGGCTGGCCCTGGGACTTATTCTGTTTGTCTGGTTTATCAGTAAATGGCTCTTCTCGTTGCATCCGCAACCGGACACGGAGTTCGTGCTGATCCGAGATCCTTCCATAGTCAGTGGCCATGCAGAAGTGTATTATGAAAATGGCTCCTTTTATCTGAGGCCCCTCCACGGAAAAGTATTCTTCAATAGCCAGGAGGTGAACCGGGCGCTTCTCTTAAAAGAAGGTGATCAATTTATCCTGGGTCATACCATTCTTCAGCTCAAGGATGCCGGCGGTTGGTTACCTCAACTTAAAGTCGTGGGGTATTATCTAAATGATCGCCTGCTCAATTCAAAGAAAATATCGGTGGGGCGGTCTCCTCGTCCTGAGGAGGAAAATAAATGGAAACCCAATGACATTGTGGTTTCGGATACCTTCTTTGAGCCGGTCCAGTTCTGGGTCTTTCCCATGAAGGAAACCTCCGGGGCAACCACGGCTGTAAGCTTTTCCATCGAAAACCGGGGTAAAAAAAGTATCGAAATCGATCATGGGGATACCCAGGGTTGGAGTTCTGTACGAAATAAACAATCCCTTAAAATGGGAGATAAAATCAGGGTTGGTGAAACCATCCTTCAGTTTGTTCCCGGCAGAACCGGAAGGGGAGTCGAATTAAAGATCCTTCGAGGTCTTACCCAAAGTTTTCGAGTTTATTTCGATAAACGTACGATTTTGAGCGGTTCAGATACCATTCCGGGAGGATATATTCCCGATGCCCTGGTGGATGAGGAGTTCCTGGAAAATGTCCGGAGGTGTATCGAAGCCCGGCTTATTTATCTCGTACACGAGACCCCGGAAACTAGAGAGCAGAAACCTACCTCAGGCCGAAGCGAAGGGGTAGAAAGAAAAAGATGGATACAGGAAGGTGAGGGAGAAGAAACCTTTCTGAGTTTCATACGGGTTAAAGGTTTTACAAAAGAAGGAAAGCTCATGGCCCCTGAGTTTGATGCGCTTACAAAGCGAGAAAAGCAACTCTTAGAAGGGGTATTTCGATTTTCCCCCAAGGAGGGTTCCCGGCTCCGATGGAAAAGACCTTTTAATCGAAATCAAGAAGATCCCCATGTGTTTGACGGCACCGAGCTAGAGAACTTTATCATAAAAGATGATGAGCTAAAAGGAGTTTATAATTTTGCAGCCCGGCTATCGAATCCCCATAAACTTCAGAAGGAACTTTTGGTTCGAAGAGGCGTAATATACGATCGGGATCAACAGACGCTCCCTCGATTGATCTTATCCAATCCCCAGGTGTTGGAAAAGGCCCAACTGGTCAGTCAAAGTTCAGCCGGAGTAAATCCGGTCCCGATCAGAGGACCTGTCCAGTTTTTGTTGGTCGACTATGATGATTCCAATACCGTCCTCGAAATCAATCTAAGTAAACCCATGGAGAATAAAATATATGTAGGTAGTGGATATGTATTTATCCCTGGGGCAGGAATAGATTTAAAACCCGACCTTGCGGCAGAGGCCCCAAAAACCCCTCCGGCCTCGAAGGAACGTCTTATTGTCAAACGAATGGCAAACCAGGTTAAATTGGCATCAGGTTGTTTATTCATCCGGCCGTCTGGACAACCTGGAGTCCGGCACATGACTCCTCCACTGCTGTCAGATGGGGTAACAAATGGAGAATCCCCCGGTTCAAGTCTGTTACCCAATTATACCTGTACAGAAGAGAAGGAATTGGTGGACGGAGAAACCTTTACGATAGGGGACTTAAGTTTTACTTATCAAAGGGGAGGTTCAGGACTTCTGGCCGGAAATAAAGAATCTGACCCAGGTGAACGAAAGACCCAAGATAGGGGACAGACCCGATATTATCCTTTAGGGGAAAAGCTGGTCCATGTGATTGGCTATGATTATCCCCGAAGTAATTTTAAAGCAAATCTGGAGGATATTTTTGATCAGGTATTACTCGGAGAAGAGCGTAAGAAACCCTGGTATATGTTTACTCCTAAGTCAGACAGGCGGGTAGGGAATAACCTCATTCTGACTTTAGATGATGATCTTCAACAGATTATTTATGAAGCTCTGAAGAAAAAGCTGGACGAGTTAAATCAGCGGGTAGAGGCTGGAAAGCAGAAACCCCCTGAGCCGGAGGTAAAGGATGAAGGCCCTGATGTAGAGAGCGAGGAATATTCCAAAGAAGCCGTCTTTCGGGGTGCTGCGGTTGCTATCAATTCAGATGGAGAGATTCTGGCTTCTGTGAGCATTCCAACTTACAATCCCCACAATATCCATAGTATTCTGACTGCCTTAAAGGAATCTTCTTTAGATAACTGGAATAGCTCTTTTATCAATCGAGCCTTTCACAAAACCTATCCACCGGGATCAACTTTCAAACTCATCATGTCCTCCTTGGCCCTTGAGAACAAAGATCGGTTCCTGTGGGAAAATAAAAATTACTTGATCAGAGATGGTGCCGGAGGGTTTTACTGTACCGGGGTTCTGAGTAGTTTTGAAGGGGTACGTATCGGTAAACCCATACCGGACTTTCGAGGTGGAAAGCATGGGGGACCCTTGCATTTGGAGGATGCCCTGGCCCAATCTTGTAATAATGCCTTTGCTTTCCTGGCTCTAAAGGCCGGAAGTGATCTTATTACCCAATATGCCGAGCGATATGGGTTCAATCAACAGGATGATCTTTTACCTCTATCGGTATTTGAAGGGGATGTAAAAGCCATCGGATATATCAACCGTGAAGAAGGGGATACTTTATTTGCTCTTAAAAGCCAGGTACCTCTCCCGGAGGAAGATCTCCAGATGTCAAAGGTGGCCCGAATGGGGATCGGGCAGTGGGAGATTCAGGCGACTCCCCTGGAGATGGCTTTGGTAGCCATGACCATTGGAAACTCCGGCTTGCGCCCTTATCCCCACCTGATCAAAGGAATCCAGGACGGAGAAACCGGACAGATAAAATATTTCCAATACCCGGATAAAAAACGGGTTCTCTCCAGGGAAGCGGCTGAAGCCCTGAAGCCCATGATGCAAAAAGTTGTTCAGGAGGGAACGGCTATTCGGATCTCCCTGAGTAAAATTCCCTATTACTCTTTAAAACATCATGTATTCGGGAAAACCGGTACTGCAGAAGTCCAGGGAGAAAATGGAAAAAAATCCAACATCGCCTGGTTTTTGAGTGTGGCTCCCATAGAAAATCCTAAAATAGCCATTGCCATTGTCATCGAAAAGGGGGCCATCATCTCCCGAGAACCTGTGATGGTTGCCCGAGATATTTGGGAAAAAACCGTGCTGCTTTACCACGATCAATTTCTCCCGGATAACGTTGAAACTCTTAAACCTTCAGAACATCCAACACTTCAGAAGCCTAAAGAACCAAGAAGTTTGAGAAGGTAAAGGATGGACCTATTAAAAATATTAGAGGGCGTGGTTTTTTGAAAAGACCCATGGAAAGTTATGACTATCGAGGCTTTTATTACCGCAAAATCCAAAGGCCGCTATCAGGACATTACCGAAATGCATTATGAAGAGGGTGGTTTTGGCAGGCTCTATAAGGCTAAGGATTCTCATCGCAATGGAGCCGAAGTTTGTATCAAAGTCATTAAACCCAATTTGCCCCGGGATCTTCAATTGAAACTCTGGCAGGATGAAGTTCGTGCGCTTAGCAAGTATGCCAGACGCTCGAATATAGCTAACCTGGTCGATCAACCTTACGAATTTACAGACCAGGATCCTTACCTGTTTTTTGTTATGGAATATGTGCACGGAGACCGGTTGGGTTCCAGTAAGTATAAGATCGAATTAAATCTGGAACAAGACCTCGCCGTGCTTGCACTCTTCCAGCTCTGTTCCGCAGTTTATAGTATTCATCAACGAGGAGAGTACCATCAAGATATTTTCCCAGATAACATTAAAATGGACGGAGATAATCTGATTCTGCTGGATATGGGCGGTATGCGGGAAGCTGCAAGACGGTCCGGCACGGTTATCTTTGGTGGAGAAATCTATTCGGCTCCAGAAGTATCCCCCGCCCGACTTAGAATCAAAAAATTCCGAACTCTGCGGAAAAGTAAAATGGGGAGTTTTGAAACAGCCGATATTTTTTCTATCGGAGCTATCTTTTATGAAATGATTACGGGGAAAACTTTTTTTGATAACCCCGATGAGTCCAATCAATTGAAAGAATTTATTTACGATTATTACTCTGAGTTGCCCGAGATTACTCCGCCGGCCGGTGTAGATATCAAGACCCATAAGGCCGAGCTCATCAAGCGTCTCATCAAAATGAAGCAGGAATACGGGAGTATTATCCGGAAATATGTTCAAAGAATGGAGAGTTACAAAAACTTCCTGGATAAACAAGGTTTTTCCCAGACATTGGCCGAGCTCCTTACAAATACCCTATCCATATTTCCACCGGAACGTCCAAAGGCAGAGGAAATTCTTACCGCCCTTTTCTCCTATTTAATGAAACAGGCAAAAAAACATTTCTCAAACAGGGATTGGACGTTGGCTCTTCGGAACTTCAAACATCTCGAAAGGCATTTTGATGAAATCGCTCTGGAAAGCGAGGATGAAGACCCCATTTTTAGGGAGCGGATGATCCGACATTTGCAGACCCATGTAGACCTGTATTTGAGGGTTTGCCTGGGGTCCGGTGCGAGTCTCTTTCACTCGGGCTCTTTTACCCTGGCAAGGGATAAATTTCTCAAAGCCGAAAATATCCTGATTCAACAATCCAAGGCTCTCTCGGTTAAAGCACGGGAAACCTATATCCTGAAAATTCGTAACAACATAGCCGCCTGTACCTTTATGTCCGGTCAGATTAAAAAAGCTGCAGAAGAGTTTGAGCGTCTTTTAAAGGCAGTAGAAGGGGCCAGTCCAATTGTACGAAACAATTTAGCAGTTTGTGTCAAGTATCAATGAAAGTCCGTTGTGTGTTGTCTGTTGTTTTTTGTTACGGTAACCAACAACGGACAACAGATAGCGGACAACGAATCTTGCTTTCTTTTCAAAGTTACGTGAGTAGTCAGCCGGGGCCAAAAAGGGCTTTCAGTGAAGACAGTTATCTGGTAGGTACAGAGCTGGGCATTCCTAAAGATCTTTTGATGCGGTGTGGAATCCTTTACGCTGTGGCCGATGGAATGAGCGGTCATGCGGCAGGTCAGGTGGCAAGCAAATTGGCTGTAACCACACTGAAAGAATATTACACTCAACCCAATTTTAATTTATCCCCTCTAAACAGATTGGAAGCTCTTTTTCACAATGCCCACGAGAAAATATTAGCAACGGCCCATCGTAACACTGCCTATAAGGGAATGGGTACAACCCTTACAGCGGCGGTACTTAAAGAAGGTTGGCTTTATTACGGGCATGTAGGGGATAGTCGGCTGTATCTTATCACAGGGACTACCGGAAAACTGGAGCAGATAACCTATGATCATACGCTGGTCGCCCGATACCTTCGAGAAGGAAAATTAAGTGCGCAAGAAGCTGAACAGGAAGACAGTAGCATTTTGGAACAGGCCCTGGGATTTACCCAGAACGTGAAAATCGATTTGGGCCAATTGGCTATCAAACCCGGAGATTATATTATCCTGGCAACCGATGGTTTAACCAAATCGGTATCGGTATCTAAAATGAAGTCGATTGTCTTAAACTCTCGGGACGCCGAAGATGTTTGTAAAAAGCTGGTTCGAAAAGCCACCGAGAATGGGTTAGTAGATGATATCACGGTCATTGTCGTTGAGGTTTTGGGAGATTGAAATGCTGCCGATTTTAATTCCTTTTATTACCATGATTCTGGCAGGGGTTTTAATCTTTATCTTTCTGAAAGATCGGGAAGCCAGCCTGGCGATCGTTTACTATAATACCGGCGTTTCCTATCTCCAAACAGGAGAAGCCGATAAGGCCATTTCTCAGTTTCAGAAAGCCCTGGAAAAAAATAAATCTTTACTCGATGCACACTATGGCCTTGGACTTGCATATGCTTCTAAAGAAAAATATCCGGAGGCCATTCAAGAGCTTGAACTTGTCCTCAGACAAAAACCCATGAACCCGGTCATTTATTACAATCTGGGAAGCATATATTTATATGCCGGAAATTATAACCAGGCCCTGGTCAATTTTGAAAAGGCCGTGGCTTTAAAGCCCCGAATCAAAGAGCTTTACTTTAATTTGGGATGGATTTTGAGAGAAAAAGGCGACTGGGCCGGAGCCAGGGAAAGCTTTTTAAAGGCCCTGGAACTGGATAGTCAATATCAGAAAGCCCAGAATTATTTAAACCTCCTGGAAACCCTGGAAAAGGAAAAGAAAAAGGCCGAAATACCCATGGTCCTCAAACACTTTGATAAAGCAGATACCGAATTTATGATTCAGCTCAATCCCGATCAAAAACCCGGAGGCCCGCGAACTATCGCTTTTTAAAAGGAATATGGAAGGAGGAAAGCATGGGGAAGTAGGAGTGTAGAAAGAGAATCCATTCTCCTCTACTTCCACAGACTTGTCTTTTTATTTATTTATTTTTGCTTAAATGAAGGATTACGAACCTTTAATTATTGACTTAAAAAAGAGTGATCCTATAAGGAGTGCGCGAGGCTCCCTAACTTTATTTTTGCTGGCTTTGCTGATGGGGGTTGTGAGTGCTGCTACATTTTTAATCTTTACGCTTTATAAAACCCCTTCTCCAATCCCTTCTTCAGAAACCATCCATCTTAAAACGGAAGGACAGCCTGGAAAGGTCCTTGCAAAACAGGAGTCTCCTCCCTTACTACCTACTGAAACTTCAAAGGCAGAGTCTCTGCTCCAAGCTGCCCGGAGTTCAGATTCTGGAAGTTCGGATCGCAAAGACTCTTCGACTCGAGCTCCGGAACCTAAGCTTTCCCCAAAGCCTGCAGAGGAGGCTTCTGCCGGGCCTGACAAAAATATTACGGCCACTCCAATTCCTAAGAAAGATAAAGGACCTGGTTCCTGGCCGTCCCTGGCGGAGGGGACTAAGATTCCAGAATCGAAGGGTAATTCAGAGGAGTCTTCCAGGCGATCACGCTTCGATAGACCTTCTTTATGGGGCGAAATTAAAGTGGCAGAACAGAAAGGGGGCCTGGAAGACCGTACTGAGCGGGTACGCCCCGATAGAAATCGGATACCAGAACCCATGGGTTTCGGATTTATAACCGTTCGAACCATACCGGAAAATGTTTCGGTCTACCTCAATGAAAGGTTGATAGGAATTACCCCTCTCATCGAATTCCAGGTCCCGGCCGGTCGGCATGAACTCAAACTCGTTTACAAAGATACGCCCCCGATCTCTCAATCTATTACTGTAAATCCCTTGGATACGGTTTCGGTTTTCCAGAGATTTGAGAACATGGGAACCCTTATTATAAATTCCTCAAGTTCTGGAGCAGAGGTTTCTTTAGACGGAACCTATCAAGGCCAGACCCCTCTGACTATTGAAGATTTGCCGACGGGAACTTATCGGCTAACGGTAAGAAAGGATGGATTTGAGACGGTTACACGAACCATTGAAGTCGTTGATGGAAAAGCAACCGAAATATTTGTAACCCTCAAACGTCTGGGAGTACCCTACCCAGATCGAAGACCTTTCCCGCGTATGGGGTTTCCTAATAGATTTTCAGGAGAACGGCGTCCGGAAAGACCTTACCGATAGAAACTGGAGACTAGAAGTAAGAGGCAAGAGGCAGGGGGCAAGAAACTCAGCTTCTTGCTTCTTACTTCTTACTTCTTGCTTCTTGCTTCTAGTTATATGGAACAAAATTTTTATCCTCAGATAAAAACCCAGCTTCCAGGTCCTAAAGCCCGGAGGTTGATAGAAGAAGATCACCAATTTGTATCCCCATCTTATACGCGATATTATCCCTTAGTAGCCGAAAAAGGTGAAGGGTTCGTTGTTGAAGATGTGGACGGAAATCGATTTTTGGACTTTACCGCTGGGATTGCTACCTGCTCAACCGGCCATTGCCATCCAAAAGTGGTTGAAGCGATAACCAGACAAGCCCAAAAGCTCATTCATATGTCTGGGACCGATTTTTACTATCAACCCCAGATCGAATTGGCTAAAAAATTAGCTCAACTCTTTCCAGGACGAGGACCGGCTAAGGTTTATTTTGGAAATTCCGGCACCGAAGGTATCGAAGCTGCTATGAAATTGGCAAGATACCATACGCGACGCCAATATTTTATCTCCTTTTTGGGAGGATTTCATGGGCGAACCTATGGGTCCTTATCCTTAACCGGTAGCAAAGTAGTCCAAAGGGAAAGATTCGGTCCTTTAATTCCGGGAGTTGTTCAAGCTCCCTATGGTTATTGTTACCGTTGTCCCTATAACTCAAATCCGGAAAGCTGTAAGATAGATTCTGCCGAATGGATTGAAGAGGTTTTATTTCGAACTATCCTTCCCGCAGAGGAAGTAGCCGGTATTGTCGTTGAAACCATCCAGGGAGAAGGTGGTTATGTGGTCCCTCCGCTCAACTTTCATCAGAACCTTTCCCGGTTGGCCCAAAAGTATGGAATTCTCTATATTGTGGACGAAGTCCAGTCTGGTATGGGTCGTACCGGTAAAATGTTTGCCATCGAGCATTACGGAGTCCAGCCCGATATTGTGGTAACGGCCAAAGGAATCGCTTCCGGTCTCCCTCTGGGCGTTATGATCGCCTCGGCGTCCATTATGGATTGGGGGCCCGGCTCCCATGCCAGTACTTTTGGCGGGAATCCTATTGCCTGCGAGGCGGCATTGGCTACCATCGAGCTGTTAGAAAACGGACTCATGCAAAATGCTGCCGATGTGGGAGCTTACCTGCTGGATAATTTGAAAAAACTACAAATCCAGCACCCTTTAATCGGAGATGTTCGGGGTATGGGACTCATGATCGGTATAGAGCTGGTTCAAGACTTAGAAACCAAAACCCCGGCGATCCGGCAAAGAGACAAGCTCATCCATAAGTGTTTTGAAAAAGGCCTGTTGATTCTGGGATGTGGTCTGAGTGTTATCCGGCTCGCTCCACCTCTTATTATCTCTCGCCATGAGGCCGATGTGGCCTTGGCTATCCTTGAAGAGAGTTTAATAGAGGTAGAAAAAGCTACGGAGGGCATGGGATCCTAGAAGAAGGAGGGACCTATCCGGAGGTCCCCACCTCCATTAACTTTTTATAAACCTCCTCTACCTGCCTTCGCGTTTCCTCCAGGGAACCTCGATTGTCTATGATGTAATTTGCATACTTGACTTTCTCCGATAAAGGCATCTGAGAACGGATACGGACCCAGGCTTCCTCGGCTGAGATGCCGTCTCGAAGCATTAACCGATGCAATTGGGTCTGTTCGTCTACATAAACAACAATGAGTTTATGGAATCGTTTATAAGATCCTGATTCAATCAGGAGGGCCGCGTCTACAATAATTAAAGCCTCGGGATATTGACGGCGAAGGTCCTGATAAAGACGTTTTTCCTCTTCAAAAACTCTGGGGTGAACGATCCGGTTGAGAACTTCCCGCTTAGCCGGATCTTGAAAAACAATAGCCCCGAGTTTTTTCCGATCAATGCTTCCATCGGGAAGGAGAATCTCCCTTCCAAAGAAATTTACAATTTCCTGCCAGGCCGGTTTTCCAGGTTCTACAACCTGTCTGGCTAAGATATCGGCATCAATAACCTGAGCGCCCAGAGAACGGAAAATGTGAGATACGGTACTTTTTCCGCTGGCAATCCCACCCGTTAACCCTACCACTTTAAAATCTTCAACCGTCATACCTTCTTATTTCATAACTTTTTTATTGACGCAACAGTTTTTTCAAGGTAAAAACATTTTAACTTAAACCAACTTGAAAGGCTTAAAAGGGGGACAGGCATGCTTGTTTGTATCAGTGATTTACATCTTACCGACGGCTCCACCGGTCGATATAACGTGGATGTGGCGACCTTTAGTAATTTCTGGGATAAAATCCTTGAGATCGCCCAGAATTTTAGTATCAAGGAAATCGAACTGGTCATTATAGGAGATCTTTTAGATCTTCTTCACTCCACGAGATGGCTGGAAGGTCCGGAAGAAGCCAAACCATGGTTTGAGAAAGGAGAGGCACAATTTAAAGTCGTAGAAGACATTTTAAACCGTATCTTTCAAGAAAACCAGGAGCTGATTACCTACCTGGCGGATACACCCCGGTCCGATGAAGTAAATATTAAAATCGGTTATATTCTCGGAGATCATGACTGGCTTATCAATCGCTATGAGAGTTTGCGAGAAAGGGTATGTAAAGAGCTTCAGCTAAACCACAACCCTACCGAACGGTTTCCTTCCTTCATTCGTCGTGAAGAATATCATGTCTTTGCCCGCCATGGTCATGAGTATGATGCCTATCACTTTGAAGGAGATTATGACGCGCCTTCCATTGGAGATGTGGTGGCTATCGAGTTAATCAGCCGATTTCCACAAGCACTGGTGAAGACGTTGGGGGAGAAAATCGATGAAAAGATCCTCCAGAAATTGAGAAAAATTGAAGATGTTCGACCTCTTCTGGATGTACCCAATTGGATATCTGCTATAGCCGATGAGTCCCCTACTCCGGAGTTAGCAGAGGCCATCAAAGGGTGTTGGGATGATCTCGTGGACCAATTTAACAACCTGGCCTATGTGCAACAGTGGTACAAAACCCACGATAGTTGGGCCCCTCTGGATGAAGCGGATCGATTAAAAGATTTGCTGAAAACGACGGCTTTCTCCTCTAAAACCTTCATTGGAAAGCAGATACCTTTATCTAAAGCCATGAGCCAGTTTATTCGAGGGGAAGATCGACATCCTCGAGAAGCCTATAACGAGGATTTTATACGATTGGATCCGATTCAATATGTTGTTTCAGGACATACCCATCAAAGTCGCCTTTTGTCTATGGATCGTATTAACGGAATCGAAAAACTTTATTTCAACACAGGAACGTGGCGGAGTGTCCATACCCGAAATAAATTTGGAAGGGATAAGGTTTTGTTTACCTCGTGGCAAACCCTCAATTATGCTATTTTCTATAAAAAAGGAGAGCATCCCAATCGGGAATTTGAGTTTTGGAGCGTCGCTTTAAGATGAGCCCGGCAAGATTCAAGCTATTTTCAATGGGGATATAAAAGACTTACCCAGGAAGCGGTCCGAGGAAGCAGGAATACAGTAAGCTCTGGGAAAAGTGAGGATATCAGAAAGGAATTCGGGATATGAAGGGTATGATTGTGGCTCCTCAACCCGTTGCGGTCGAGGAAGGAATTAAGGTTTTAAGAAAAGGTGGAAATGCTATGGATGCAGCGGTTACTACTGCGCTGGTTCAGGGTGTGGTGGATCCTCAGATGTGTGGCATAGGGGGTTTTGGAACGATGCAGGTTCATATGGCCAGGACTGGAGAAGAAGAAATGATCGATTTTCACGCAACAGCCCCCTACCTGGCATCTCCGGATATGTGGAAGGATTTGGTCATCGGAATGGCTAAAGACGGTTTTGGTTATCTCCTCAAAGGAAATGTTAACGACGTAGGCTATCTTTCGATTGCCGTACCTGGAACCGTCCTGGGGCTTTACGAAGGATTAAGTCGGTATGGAACCTGGAGCTGGAAGGAAGTCATTCAACCGGCCATTCGCTATGCGAGAGAAGGATTTCGGGTTACTCCGAGCTTAAAGAACTGGTGGCTCAGTAAAACAGACTCCGGGCGGGTCAATTTTTGGGAAAGAATTCAAACCACAGCTGCCTCGGCCAGGCTTTACACCAAAGGCCCTCGAGAATGGTACGAGGAGGGTGAGATACTCATTAACGAGGATATGGCCCACTCCCTTGAGAGAATAGCCGAGGAAGGCCCTGACGTCTTCTATCGCGGCGATATAGCTCGGGCTATTTCACAAGATATGGAAAAAAACGGGGGGCTTATTCGGGAAAAAGATCTCCAAGACTACCAGGTTGTCTTTACAGAACCCTTACGGACAACCTATCGAGGGTATACCATTAAAACCAACCCTCCTCCCGGTGGAGGAATTACGTTGATCCAGATCCTCAATATGTTAGAAGGATACGATCTGGATAAGCTCGGTCATAATACGGCCCGGTATATCGACCTGATCTCTAAGGTTATGCGAATCGCCTTTGCTGATCGGGATAAGTGGGTTGGAGACCCTGCTTTTGTCCAGGTTCCCATAGAAAAGCTTATCTCTAAAGAATACGCCGATGATTGCCGAAAGAGGATTCAGAATACAAAAACTAATTATTCAACTTCAAAACCGGTCTTTGATTCTCCTGGTACGACCCACGTGTCCGTCCTGGACAAAGACGGAAATGTTGTAGCCCTGACCCATTCTTTAGGTATGTCCTCCGGCGTGGTGACTCCGGGACTGGGATTTACTTACAATAATGCCATGATTGCCTTCGATCCCATACCCGGCGGTGCAAATTCCATTGCCCCCGGTAAACGTCGTGTGACCGGCATGTGCCCCACCATTGTCTGGAAGGGACGGGAACCTTTTCTTATCCTGGGGGCCCTGGGAGGTGCCCGCATTATTACGGGGGTTCTTCAGGTTATCCTGAATGTCATCGACCATAAAATGAGCCTGGTAGAAGCCATTGTAGCTCCCCGATTTGATTGTCAACGCGGACCAATTATCCTGGAGGCAAGGATTCCCTATGATGTGTGTGAAGAACTGGAAAGAATGGGAAATCAGGTGGAACGGACGGTGAAAAGCTATGGGAACGTAGCCCGTGTTCATGGAATCTGGATAGATAAATCCCGTGGGATTTTACAGGGTGGTGCAGATCCGGCAGGGGATGGAGTAGCCTTGATGGCTTAAGCCTTCGGGTTGGTTATACTTTTGAGCTCAGAAGGAAAGTCGTCTCTGACCGACTCATCTTTCTAATTTTCCGGCCTTCCAGGGGTCAGGACAAGGATGAAACATTCCTCCCGACTTCCCCCACCCTACTTCCCTTGAAAGCAAATCCGTATTCAGGAGAATTACCTCATCAGACACCGGAGAAACCAAAAGGAGGTTAATCAATGAAAGCCTGGCAAGTGCAGGATTGGGGGGAACCCGAGCAAATGAAGCTGGTAGATATTCCGCGACCGGAGCCTCGACCGGGAGAGGTTCGAATAAGGAACCGGGCGGCAGCCCTCAACTTTTTCGATATTCTTCAAATTCAGGGAAAATATCAGGTGAAACCACCGTTACCTTTTATACCCGGAGCAGAAGTTGCAGGCACGATCGATGTGGTAGGTCCCGGTGTTATCCAATTTTCCGTTGGAGACCGGGTACAGGCCCTGGTCTCCTCCGGTGGGTATGCCGAATACTCTCTGGCTTTAGCCGGTAAGACTTTCCCTATCCCCTTAAATATGAGTTTTGAAGAAGCTGCTGCGATGATTATTACTTATCAAACTTCCTATTATGCCCTGAAGTATCGAACGGTCCTCAAACCTGGAGAATGGTTGCTCGTCCACGCAGCAGCCGGAGGAGTGGGTACCTCTGCCGTGCAAATCGATAAAGCCTGGGGTGCTCGAATCATTGCCACAGCCGGTAGCCCCAACAAACTGGATTTCTGTTTAAGCCAGGGGGCTGACCACGCACTGAACTATCGCGATACAAACTGGGTGGAGGAGGTCAAAAAGATCACAGATGGACGGGGAGCCGATATAATCTATGATCCCGTAGGGGGGGATATCTTTGATCTCTCAACCAAATGTATCGCGGTTGAAGGACGGTTCCTGGTGATCGGCTTTGCCGGTGGTCGTATCCCTACCCTTGCAGCCAATCGGATTCTGCTTAAAAATATATCTATCATTGGCTGCTATTGGGGCGGTTATCTAGAACATCATCCCGAATTCCTGGGAAAGGCACAGGCAGACCTGCTCGCCATGTATGAAGCCGGTCAGATTAAACCGGTTGTCTCCCAAACCTATCCTTTGTCTGAGGCCGTTATCGCTTTAAGAGCCCTTGCAGAGCGAAAAACATACGGTAAAGTAGTTCTTCTCATGTAAGAAAGTAAATGATCGAGTATCTAGATAAAACACAACCTGTTCGGAAGGGTGAAGAATTAGATCTTCATCGCCTTGAGCCCTACCTGCGAGAGCATCTACCGGATTTCTCCGGACCGCTTACGGTGGAGCAATTCCCCGGGGGTCACTCCAATTTAACTTATCTTCTACGTTGGAATGGAAAGGAAATGGTACTGCGTCGCCCACCGTTTGGCAATCGGGTTAAATCAGCCCACGATATGGGACGGGAATATCGGGTGCTAGGCAAACTGTGGAAGGTTTATCCACCGGCTCCACGCCCGTTCCTATATTGCGAAGATATCTCCATCCTTGGGGCTCCCTTCTACCTGATGGAACGAAGGTATGGGATCGTTCTCCGCCAGAGCTTGCCACCCGGTCTTCACCCGGCTCCCCAGACCGTTCGGCGTATGTCGGAATCGTTTATTGATAACCTTGCCGATTTGCACGGTATCGATTATCAGGCTGCAGGCCTGGGAGACCTGGGTCGACCTGAAGGTTATATGCAGCGACAGGTAGAAGGATGGACCCGGCGATATAGAAATGCCCAAACTGATGAGATTCCTTATATTGACCAGATCGGTAAATGGCTGATGGAACGGATACCCCGGCAGAGCGATGCAACCCTCATCCACAATGATTACAAGTACGATAACCTCATGCTGGATCCCCAGGATCTTTCCCACATTGTGGCTGTACTGGATTGGGAGATGTGTACCATTGGGGATCCGTTGGCGGACCTGGGTACCACACTGGGATATTGGGTTCAGGCCGATGATGAAGAGTTTCACCAGATGGCCGCCGGAGGTTCGGGCCCAACTACCTGGCCGGGCAGCCTGACCCGATGTGAACTTGCCGAACGTTATAACAGAAAAACCGGTCGGGATGTCTCAAACCTTCTTTTTTACTACTGTTTCGGACTTTTCAAGACCGCCGTCATCGTTCAGCAAATTTACTATCGTTATGTTAAAGGATACACGCAAGATGAACGATTTGCTAACCTGCTTCAACGCGTAATTCTCCTGAGTAAAGTCGCGGTTCGGGCAGTTGAGAGAGGAAGGTTTTACTAAAAGAGGGAGATTGGTACCTGGTTATCTTTGGTTTTGATAATCGGATGACATGCTACCTCCTCCGTTTGCCCTGAGCCGGGTCGAGGAGCAATCCTCAACCTCTACACCAGAGCAGATAGTTAAGGATTATCCTTTAACGAGCTCGGGGCAGGGGAAGGAAGGGCCGGTCCGTCAAAGTCAAATAAACCAGATACTGAAATGTGAAGAGTTATATGAATTTTGATTATTCCGACAAAGTCAAGAAACTTCAGAAACAACTTAGGGAGTTTATGGATGCCTACATCTACCCCAATGAGAGGACTTATTACGAGCAGATTGAGCAAAATCGCTGGCAACCTCCTCCAATTCTTGAGGAATTAAAGGTAAAGGCCAGGGCAGAAGGATTATGGAATCTGTTTCTGCCGGATAGTGAATACGGAGCCGGTCTTACCAATCTGGAATATGCTCCCCTGTGTGAGATCATGGGCCGATCCCTTATGGCTCCTGAGGTCTTCAACTGCTCGGCCCCGGATACGGGTAATATGGAGGTCCTGGTACGCTATGGGACCGAGGAGCAGAAGGAGCGATGGCTCAAACCCTTGCTGGCCGGGGAAATCCGCTCCTGCTTTGCCATGACCGAACCCGATGTGGCTTCTTCAGATGCCACTAATATCCAATCCAGTATCGTCCGAGATGGGGATGAATATGTTATTAATGGTCGCAAATGGTGGAGTTCTGGGGCTGGAGACCCTCGATGCAAGCTCATTATCTTTATGGGTAAGACCGATCCAACCGCTCCCAAGTATAAACAACAATCCATGATCCTCATCCCGATGGATACACCGGGTATTACCGTTAAACGGATGCTAACGGTTTTCGGTTATGACGATGCTCCCCACGGGCATGCCGAGGTTATTTATGAAAATGTTCGAGTTCCGGTATCGAATATCCTGCTCGGTGAAGGTCGGGGTTTTGAGATTGCCCAGGGTCGGTTAGGACCGGGCCGTATCCATCACTGCATGCGTCTAATCGGATTGGCCGAACGTTCCCTGGAAGCCATGTGTAAACGTGTTAAATCTCGGGTTGCCTTCGGTAAACCACTGGCCGAGATGGGTACCATTCGAGCAGATATTGCCAACTCGCGGATAGAAATCGAACAGGCTCGACTCCTCACGTTGAAAGCCGCTTATATGATGGACACCGTGGGTAACAAAGCAGCCCGTGCTGAGATCTCCATGATCAAAGTCGTTGCTCCTAACATGGCTCTGAGGGTGATCGACCGGGCCATCCAGGCACATGGGGGCGCCGGGGTATGTGAGGATTTTGGCCTGGCTAGGGCCTGGGCCCATGCACGTACCCTGCGTCTTGCAGATGGACCCGATGAAGTGCATCGTGAAGCCATTGCCAGGATGGAACTGAACAAATAACCAGAGTATGATCCAAATTACACCCTCTCTGGCCATTGATGAGAGCGAGATTCAGGAAGACTTCATCCGTACCTCCGGTCCAGGCGGACAGAACGTTAATAAAGTTGCTACCGGTGTGCAACTTCGCTTCGATGTGGTTAACTCTCCTTCTTTACCAGAAGAAGTCCGTGAACGTTTAATTCGTCTGGCCGGTCGACGAATTTCCAAAGAGGGAATATTGAGAATCGATGCCCGGCGATTTCGTACGCAAGAGCAAAATCGTCGGGATGCCCTGGATCGATTGATAAAATTAATCCGCAAAGCTTCCGAAGAGCCTAAGCCCCGTCGTAAAACAAAACCATCTCCGGCTTCAAAAGAACGTCGGTTAGAGATCAAACGACATCGAAGCGAGATCAAACGCACGCGGCGATCAGTTTCGCCCTCGGAAGATTAATCTATGCTCCAACTTAGACGAGAACTGGGACTTTGGGGTGCTATTCTCATGGGTCTGGGCTCCATAGTTGGGACGGGAGTATTCGTGAGTATTGGCATTGCAGCAGGAATTGCCGGCCCATCGGTAATTCTGGCGGTCATATTGGCCGCAGGGGTAGCCCTCTGTAATGGATTGAGTAGTGCCCAGCTTGCTGCCAGCCATCCGGTCAGCGGAGGCACCTATGAATACGGTTATAAATACCTTACTCCCTGGTTGGGCTTTACAGCCGGTTGGATGTTTTTACTGGCTAAATCTGCCTCCGCGGCAACCGCAGCTCTGGGTTTTGCCGGTTACTTGCTAAACCTCCTGGGTATTTCGCGAGAATTTCTGATCCCTACCGCTCTGATGGCAGTCGTCCTCTTTGTTGGGATCGTCCTGGGTGGTATTCAACGCTCCCATCTCGCCAACCTCTTCATCGTGACAACAACCCTCTTTTCTCTGATTTTCTTTGTAATGGCCGGTCTACCCCTGGTCATCTCCAGCGGTTTTATAAATCTTACTCCTTTCTTCAAAACCTCTGAAGAGGGAAGTGGCCCTCTGGCCGCGCTATTTCATGCTACTGCCTTGATGTTTGTTGCCTATACAGGTTATGCACGAATTACCACATTAGGCGAGGAGGTTCGCAATCCGACCTATACAATTCCCAGAGCCATTATGATTACCATGCTGATCACGATGGGACTCTACACCGCAGTTGCTCTGGCTGGTATTGGCACCTTAGGAGCCGAAAAATTGAGTGTGACGACTAACACCCAGGTAGCACCCCTGGCAGTTGCTGCACGGCAATTCAAAGTGCCTTTCAGTTCTCAAATTCTGGCCGTTGGAGCTATGACGGCGATGTTGGGTGTTCTCCTAAATCTCATCCTGGGCCTATCCCGTATGCTTCTGGCTATGGGTCGTCGCCGGGACATGCCTGCATTACTGGCACACCTTAATAAATCCAGAACGACACCTTACTGGGCCGTATTGGTAGTTGGCTTTGTCATTGCAGGACTAGTGCTTATAGGTAACGTTAAAACAAGCTGGTCGTTCAGCGCCTTTACAGTTCTGATTTACTATGCCCTTACCAATTTAGCTGCCCTACGCCTTTCGGCAGAGCAAAGACTTTATCCACCCTGGATAACAGGCTTAGGTCTGACAGCCTGTCTTTTTTTGGCCTTCTGGGTGGAGCGACAAACCTGGCTCGTCGGACTGGGGCTGATTTTCGGTGGTCTCCTCTGGCATGCCCTGGCCAGATGGATAACCTCCTTCTCCCGGCAAACCATTAGCACGGACTGAAACGATCTGAATGCCCAAGATCTTTACCCGGGGCAACACGATCACGAACCCGTTGTTTCAGTTCCTTTAGTTCAGGAAAGCGTCCCTGATCTTTACGTGACCAGACGGTTTCTCCGTCTACCCGTACCTCGAAAATACCCCCGGTCCCCGGAATCAAGGCAACCTCTCCCAATTCTGTCTCAAACGTTGTCAGAAGTTCTTGAGCCATCCAGGCCGCACGTAGGAGCCAGCGACACTGGGTACAGTATTCAATTTCTATGCGGGGTCGATGTTTCATGACTCGATTATTGGACCTGGGATCTAGCACCCCCTTTATACGTCAGGTTAAGCTGAAAAGCCCCTTTAGGGGATTCAGAAATTCAGAATTTTTCAAGCTTCATAGCTGTTAAACAGGTCGCCCCGCTGGGGCTAACATTCTTATCCTGGTACGCAGGCCCCTTGCCCCCTCCAGGGGGATTTAGAAAGTTGCTCACCCTATTCCCTCTGAAGGGAACCTTTCAAGGGTATCTTTTTTATTAACCTAACCTTCTTCCCGCGTCGGGAAGAGGGAACTCGGAGATTACCTAGGTCTCAACTCTTCCCTTCCCTCCCAGGGAAGGGGAGTCGGAGGGGTTATCATATAACGAGATCCGGACCCCATAGAGGTAATAGTTAAAAACATAAAAAATCTTCCACTAATCCTTGACACAGGCGAATAGAACCTATTAAGTAATAACATAGTTTGTTTTTACCGAAGTTTGAAGAATTGCGGCGATTTTCTTTAAAATCTCTTACAACTTCCAAGTTTACAACCTTTCGGGATCTTCCTCATCGATCGGATAGAAGATTTATATCCTTATCCCGGAGTCTGAAGGACAAATATCGAACAAGCCGATATCTACCGGTCATTTTGATATCCGTTTTTATTTTTGTTAATCTTATTCTGCATATTAACCGGGTTCCTTTATTCCACGAAGAGCCAAGAAGGGCTATCATTGCCCAGGAAATGATCTTAACCGGGGACTATATCCTTCCAAAAGTTTATCAAGAATTTTATCATAAAAAACCCCCTCTACATAACTGGCTAATTGCGGCTGTTTCCATCAGAGATGGAATTGTCTCAAATTTTAATGCACGGATAGTCTCTGTGGTTTCTTTACTCTTGGTGGGCATAACCGTTTACCTCCTTTTGTTACGAATCTCCGTTGATATGGCCTTTGTTGCTTTTATCATATCGGTGACCAATTATTCGATGTTATATGAGTATGGAAACAAAGCAGAACCTGAAATCCTGCAGGTTTTGTTCACCTGGCTGGCTTATTTTTTCTACATTAAAAATCCTGCTGATATACGCTATATTACAATATCTTCGGTATGTATGGGATTGGGGATTCTAACCAAGGGGGTATCACCCTTATTCTTCTATCCCGGCCTGGTCCTTCATGCTCTATTGAATCCGGAAATCAGGATTAAAAGATTAAAGTCTTTATTTTTTCATTTGGTGTTATCATCGGTACTTCCATTAACCTGGGTCGTATGGTATTATTTTCGCACAGATAGCCACAGCTTTATAAATGGATTCTTATTCGAGGTGGGAGGGAGAGCAAAGGGAAATTTTAGGAAATTTTTCTCTTATCTGCTGATTTATCCCTGGGAGGTTTTGGCAGCTTTGCTACCTTGGTCATTGGTCCTGTTTTTTACTTTCAAGAAGGAGAAAGTCAAAGACGAGGTTTACGAATCAAGTTTCCTGATTTTTGCCAGTTCGTTTTTAATTTTTATGATAACTGCCGGAAGTAGAAGCAGGCATCTGATGCCGGCGTTTCCGTTTTTTGCTATTGTATCCGCCTTTCATATAAGCCCTCATAAGCCTTTAAACCAGACATTTAGTCGGCTATCTCTTTGGGTTTTCTCAGGAGTGTGTTTATCGGCAGGAATTTACTTTTTGAGAGGAAGTTTTTATGTTAATGGGGTCGTCTTTTTTCTACTGGCCGTTATCTCCGGTTTAATATCTCGAAAACAATACCTGATTCTCGATTATATTCTTATCCTTTCTCTCCTTTACCTGGTCGCTTATGAAAATGGGATTTATTTTCATAAGATAAAAACGCGTCCGGATTATAAAGATACGGCAGGTTTTCTTGTTAAAGACCTTGATAAAAGCAAACCCATCGTAATTGATACCAACGTAGTTCATATGCGCCTGGCTTTAGATATTGAAAGAACCATCAGAAAGCCGGTCTATTCCAGGCGTAGTGCAAATTTCGATGACTATTATCTGATAGCAGGGCCTCAATCCTTGAATCCCTCCTGCAGAGAGCTATCCAGGGTAAATTATCCGAAAGAGATCTTACAAATAATTTCGGTTTCTGTCGCCCATTGTGATAAGAGAAGTGTACAATAGCCCGAGTTCCGCTTAACCTTGTCAGGTAAAATCTGAAGCTGATCTCCGACCCTTTTAGTTGCAAAGAAGGGTCTATTACTATAACTTACAAGTAGTATCTAAAATTAGCCGGGATAGCCAATTTAATTGAAAATGTCTTATTCAAGCCGAGAGGGAAAGGATAACAGGATGCCTGGCGGAAGGAAAAGATGGGTTTCAACCCGATAACTAAAATTCAAAGAAGGGGGATTCCTGGAATGGAAAAAACCGTTGGATACTTTCTCTATCCCACTATGTTTCTTATTCTTGTAGTGGGTCTTATTTTTTCGCATGACAGGCTTTTTGCCTCTCCAATGTCCTCAACTCCTAGGGAATTTACGAACAGTATTGGTATGGAATTTGTGTTGATTCCTGCAGGTAGTTTTTTAATGGGGGCCGACAAGAGTTGGGAAGAGGAAGCGACACGGGAAGAGATGCCCCAGCACAGGGTAACGATCAGTAAGCCATTTTACATGGGTAAATATGAGGTCACTCAGGAGCAATGGGTTGCCATCATGGGAAAGAACCCAAGTAGATTTGAAAATCCCAAAAATCCGGTGGAGAGTGTTTCCTGGCCTGACGTTCAGGAGTTTATCGATCGGCTGAATGCCCGGGAAGGTGGAAAGCATTATCGCCTACCGACAGAAGCGGAGTGGGAGTATGCGGTGCGAGCAGGGACTACAACCAAGTATTTTTTTGGGAATAATAAAGAGCTATTAGATCAATATGGTTGGTATGCGAAAAACTCTGGAAATCGAACCCACCCGGTGGGTCAGCTCAAACCTAATCCCTGGGGTCTTTACGATGTCTATGGGAACGTATGGGAATGGTTACAAGACCTGTACGATGAGAATTACTATCAGTACAGTCCGGATATAGATCCACCCGGACCGTCTGAGGGTATAAATCGGGCGGTTCGTGGGGGTGGCTGGAACGTTATCGCACGGTTCTGTCGATCTGCAAACCGGGACTGGTATGCTCCGGATAATCGTCTCGGTCGACTGGGTTTTCGTTTAGTGAGGACAACAGAGTAATTCAGGTTCTTTGATTCCTATCCCACGTAACCTGATTCGAGAGGAATTAGACCTGTGCCAAAAATCCTGAGCTTATTTCTGGTCCTGTTCATGGTTCTCCAGACTATCTCAGTTCAAGGCAAGCCCCGGGCCCGGGATCTGGGGATTCCATTTGAAGGAACACCCGGACCGTTCAACGCTATTACCGATGTGAAGGGGGTGGAGGTTGGGCATACGACTCTCATCTTCGGTCATGGAAAACTCCAGGTAGGAGTTGGGCCTGTTCGAACAGGGGTTACCGCCATATTGCCCAGGGGCAAAAAATCCAAAGATCCGACCTTTGCAGGCTGGTTCTCGCTGAATGGTAATGGAGAGATGACGGGAACCACATGGATGGAGGAATCCGGCTTTCTAGAGGGTCCGGTTATGCTCACCAATACCCATAGTGTGGGAATCGTTCGAGATGCCGTCATAGCGTGGCAGATAAAGAATGGTCTGCTGTTTCAGCCCTTTTCTTATCCGGTGGTAGCTGAAACCTATGATGGTTTTTTAAATGATATTAACGGATTTCACATCCGGAGGGAGCATGTATGGGCAGCCCTGGAAAATGCTAAATCGGGAGAGGTAGCGGAGGGGAATGTCGGCGGAGGCACCGGAATGATTTGCTATGGGTTTAAAGGGGGTATTGGGACAGCCTCGAGAAAACTTACTGAGCAATCCGGTACCTACACGTTAGGTGTGCTGGTACAGGCCAATTTTGGTCGCAGGGATCAACTTCGAATTGCAGGAGTTCCGGTCGGTCTCGAGATTAACGAAGATCTGCCTTATGCTCCCAAGGAAGCTCATCTGATTCCTGAAATCGACGGTTCCATCATTGTAGTTGTTGCAACGGATGCGCCTGTATTACCCCATCAATTGAAACGGATCGCTCGACGGGTATCTCTGGGCATTGCGCGAACCGGAGGGGTATCTCTGAATAGTTCAGGAGATCTTTTTATCGCCTTTTCAACGGCAAATCCTGGAGTTGCCGGCTCCAAAGGGGGTGTACCCTTAAGGATGCTTCCAAACCAACAACTGAATCCTTTCTTTGAAGCAACGGTGCAGGCAACCGAAGAGGCAATTATCAATGCTTTGATCGCTGCAGAAACCATGGTAGGAGTTGATGATCATAAAGTAATAGCCATTCCCCATGATCGCCTAAGAGAGGTGATGAGGAAATATAATCATTTAAAGGAACCGAACGAAGAATAAATTCTTTTTTCGGTAGTCTGAAGGGAAGGAAGTCGGAAATAATCGGGATTTTATATGCGTTATCATGCTTTGGTGTGTGATTATGATGGAACGCTGGCTTGGGATGGTCGGGTGAGTGAAGAGACTCTGGCCGCCCTGGACCATCTTCGAAGTTCTGGCCGGAAATTGATTCTGGTTACAGGTCGGGAATTGGATGATCTTTCAAGGGTCTTCCCACACTTCGACCTCTTCGAGCGGATTGTAGCCGAGAATGGAGCTTTATTGTACCGACCCACCACGCGTGAGGTAAAAATTCTGGGTCGGCGACCACCTGAAGAATTTATTCAGGCACTTCGCGAACGAAACGTCCCTCCCCTGTCGGTTGGGCAGGTGATTATTGCCACGAGGCATCCTTATGAAACTGTCGTACTTCAGGTCATACGCGACCTGGGACTCGAATTACATGTGATCTTCAACAAAGGTGCGGTGATGGTGCTCCCTTCTGGAGTGAATAAGGCTACCGGACTCCAGGCAGCATTGGATGAACTCGGGCTATCGTCGCATAATATAGTGGGCGTGGGAGATGCTGAAAACGATCACGCTTTTCTGGACCTATGTGAGTGCTCGGTAGCCGTTGCCAATGCCCTTCCGGCAGTCAAAGAACACGTGGACTGGGTTACATACAACGCTAATGGAGCCGGAGTTATCGAAGTTATTAATGCGCTGATTACTTCAGATTTACGCGAAATTCCCTTGAACCGGCACAATATCCTGCTTGGTACCCGTGAGACAGGTGAGGAAGTATATCTGGCTCCCTATGGGGTA
Organism: bacterium; assembly: GCA_030550175.1. Taxonomy (GTDB): domain Bacteria; phylum Moduliflexota; class Moduliflexia; order Moduliflexales; family JAUQPW01; genus JAUQPW01. The sequence continues at coordinate 1,056 of JAUQPW010000011.1, read as the reverse complement.
AATATTCTGCTTGCAGGTTCCTCCGGGAGTGGAAAATCCACCCTGGCAACCGGTATTTTAGAACGGCTGGCGGCCCAAAATTATCAATTTTGTATCATCGATCCTGAAGGGGATTATCCCACCTTTGAAGATGCTGTGGTATTAGGGGATCAACACCGGATACCCAGAATAACCGAGATACTCGATCTCCTTGAGAATCCAAATCAGAACGTTGTGGTTAATCTGCTCGGAATTTCCCTGGAAGATCGCCCCGCGTTTTTTGAAGGCCTTTTTCCTCGCCTTCAAGAGTTACGGGCTCAGACCGGCCATCCACACTGGATTGTAGTAGATGAAACCCATCACTTGCTTCCTTCCTCCTGGAATCCTGCTGCACTAACTTTTCCTCAAGAGTTACACGGGATGGTATACATCACCGTACATCCTGACCATGTCTCTCGAACCATCTTATCATCGGTGGATGTCATCATTGCCATCGGTACCTCACCGGAGCAAACCCTTCGAACCTTCAGTGAAACCCTCGGTCAACCTCCACCGACCGTTGCTCCGATAACCCTGGAACCCGGTGAAGCCCTTTTCTGGTCCTGGCGAACCCATACGGATCCTTTTTGGTTTCGGAGTGTTCCACCTCGTGTAGAACGTCGCCGCCATATTCGTAAATACGCAGAGGGAGAACTCGGTCCGGATAAAAGCTTTTACTTCCGAGGCCCGGAGGGAAAACTTAATTTACGCGCCCAAAATCTCGCGCTCTTCATCCAACTTGCGGAAGGAGTCGATGATACCACCTGGCTCTACCATCTCCAAAGAGGAGATTACTCACGCTGGTTCCATGAGGCAATCAAAGACGAAGATCTGGCAACCGAAGTTAGCCGCGTCGAGGAACAAACCAACCTTTCTCCCCAGGAAAGTCGCTATCTGATCAAAGCGGCTATTGAGAAACGCTATACGACCCCTGCCTGATCTCATCCCGAGGGGGGGGGGGGGGGGGGGGGGGGGGGGGGGGGGGGGGGGGGGGGGGGGGGGGGGGGGGGGGGGGGGGGGGGGGGGGGGGGGGGGGGG
>JAUQPW010000109.1 GCA_030550175.1 bacterium | reverse complement strand
TGATCCAATGAATCGACCCATCCGGATCTATCCGATATATCCCCATCACCGGTTGATCGATCGGCTCATGACCCAAATACCGAGGATCACTAAAGTAAATCCGCCCCTTCTCATCGATGGTAATGTCATTGGGAGCATTAAAGGGACGACCATTGTAAAGACCGGCAATAATATAGCTCTTGCCCGTCTTCATATCGGTCTTGGTCACCCGACGTCCCCCAAAGTCGGCCCCTTCGGCTACGATCATGTTCCCCTGGGCATCGAACTTGATCCCGTTGGACATCCCACTGGGAGAGCGGAAGATGGTGGTTTGGCCGGTCTTGGGGTCATATCGCCAAATGAGGTCGTTCAACCAACGAGAAGTATTTTGGAGTAATAAAACTAAGTGTGAAAAGATTACAGGTACCAGATTTTTATATTCTTAGGTGTTCGGTTACGGTCCCAATTTACTTTACCTTACCTACCTTACCGATACTTCAACACACAAATACCCAGACCGAATAAAATGATGGAACTTGCTGCTGAAGCCATACAGTAGAGGCAAATAGCCTTAAGAACAAAAAGTTGAAGATAGACGAACCCCAGCGAAGCCAAAAAGCCCAGGAAAGTCAAATAGGCGACAAAGCGGAGGATACTCCTTCGTGGAGTATCCAGGTAAGCAACCAGGGAGAGAAAAATAACCAGATAATACGCGGCTCCGGGCAGGGCCACAGGAACCCCTCCCAAGGTCGCATAGGAACTTGTGAGGACCTTTTCGCAACCTTCTAGGATGGAGCAGGTGGGAACTTCCCCCAGGTAATGTTTGGCAGTCAGGTAGGTTGCATCTAAAAAACCTACCACGCTGACGATGAGAAAAGCAAGAACAATGGATTTAGGAATTACTTTGAATGGCCTGCTGGATGAGGTTTTTAAACTCTTCATAGCTTCTGGGATTTTGAATTTTCTTTCCGTTAAGAAAAAAAGTTGGCGTGGCGTCTATACCAGATTGAATACTGTGCTGGTAGTCGTTTTCTACCTTTTCTCGCACTTCCCTGGAGTTGAGATCATTTTTAAACTGTTCCACACTGAGATTAAGGGATTGAGCATACTTTATAAAAATCTCCCCAGCGTCAGACCGGTTTGCCCAATTACTCTGATTTTCAAAAAGCATGTCATGCATTTCCCAAAACTTACCCTGCCTGCCGGCGGCTTCGGCAGCGCGTGCAGCCAATTCTGCGTTGGGATGAATTTGCTTGAGGGGAAAATGGCGATAAACAAATTGCATTTTATCGTTAAATTCCAGGGTTAATCTTTTAACCCAGGCATAGCTATTACGGCAAGCAGGACATTGAAAGTCGCTGTATTCGATCAAAGTAACCTTTGCATCTTTATTGCCTTTAGTCCAACCCGCGGTTGAATCTATGGGGGTTGATGGAGAGATTTGGTGGGAAGAAGGATTTTTGGCCAACTGGACCATTCCAAAGATTCCCCCGCCGACGCCGAGTAACATCAAAAACCAGAGGGTAATCCGCCTGCGTAAGCGTTTCCGTTGTTCTTGTTTTTGTTCATGTAATCTGGCTTGCTTTTTTTCCTCCCGTCTTAATTCCCGACGTTCTCTTTTCGTCAAATGTTGGTGGTTGTTGTCGGCCATAGTATTTTCTCTCCTATAGCTGCGCCTTACATCCCGGAGAAGCTTCCGGTGCAGACATTTAAATCCTGGATTTCTGAATCGTAGCCTTATCTATAACCTCTCCCCGATCATTAATGGCTTTAAGGGTGAGGAGGCCCCGGTCAATCTCAACATAGGTTACATGGAAAGCATCTTCAATATAGGCACACCAGGGTCCTTTCTTTAAACGGTTTCGCCAGAAATTATTTCCGCGTCCACCTCCACCGGTTACAATATAGACAATCCCCTGGGTATCGGAATCATGGTCACTTTCTATACTGCCGTCTCTGATGGGATAAGACCTTTCATAATGATGATCGTGACCGTTAAACACCATATCCACCCGGTATTTCTCCAATACCGGAATCAGGGTTTTCCTGAGCTGGGCCAGTCGTTCTTTCTGGCTTCCCTGACCATGGTATCCTCCACTATAAGGGGGATGGTGAAAAAACACAAATCGCCAGTTGACCTCCGGGTCGTTCTCGGCCTTCTGAAGTTCATGAACCAGCCACTTATATTGAGGGCTTCCTTGAATTTGATCCGGTTTATATAAAAGCCCTTCATTACTATCTAAGGCTATAAACAGAGCATGGGCGTATCTAAAGGCATAATATCGTTTGGAACCCAGAGGATTATTAGCAGGAACATCAAAGGCCTCTAAGTAACCTTGTCCGTTTTTGGAATCCAGATCATGGTTTCCCAGTGAAGGAAAGAAGGGAACCTTTTTTATCAGATCTCGATAGGGTCGGAAGTAGTTAGGCTCGTAGTAGGCCGCATCCCCATCGGGATAGACAATATCTCCCGTCAGAATAGCCAAGTCGAAATTTAAACTTTTCATGACCTCTGTGACCCGATATTGATCCGCATTACCACTACCGGAATCTCCAAATGCGATAAAGGAGAAACCTTTAGAACTACACGGCTTGGCTGTTTTGAAAGTTTCCATTTCTGTCAGGGGGGTTCCATCTCCGAAAATCTGATAGTAGTACTGGGCACCTGGTTGAAGATCTGGAAGTGTCACAACATGATAGTCTGTGGGTGAAAGACCGTTTGCAATCCGCTCTAAATCTTGTGTCAGTCCGTATCGTATCTCTCCTTTACAGGTACCTTTTGTTTTCCAGGCAATTTTCATTGAAGAAGTGGTAGGGCATTGAAGGTAAGGATATCGAAGTAACTCCAAACCTGTTTTAGACAGGCTTTTGGATGAACTTCTATAAACCTCCTGGAATGATGAAAAGGTTTTTTTCTCGGCCTGGGTACAAGATGTTAAACTTAAAGGCAATGTACTCAAGTAGAGTCCAAAACCCCCTTGCCCCACTTTCTTTAAAAATTCCCTTCGGGTAACTCTGTTTTCCATCCTTCTTCCTAAACCATCTAGATACCTTCCCTTCCGGTTAGAAATTTACCCGCGGCATCTAGTAAGCTGTTCTTCCATGTTGCGTTACAACCCATTAACACTTCCAAATTATATTCTCAAATCTAATTCAATTTGTAAAGGATAAATAGTTATTTTTTTCATTCTTTTAAGGTAGCTAAAACTATTCCTGATCTTTAATGGATATAATGCGGAGCAGACCTCTGATCGGATTCCCTATTTCCGGTCTGGATAAAATAAATATATTCCCTCATATCCGCAAAGTGAAATAGGCCTTCACCCACCGTACATCTGGAACCACGTAGGGTGATATGACCTTGCCGTTTCGTATTGGGACCATTGAATGCCACAAGTGACTATGGTGTTCGCACATGCGTTGAAAGTCGCTTCGAAGGACTCGAGTTGGGGTAATCCCCAAATAAGCAGTGAAACTATGGCAAGACCTAACAAGGAGGTAAACCACTGTTGGCCAGAAGGAGGTAAAGAACCAGGGAACCTATTCTGATTCCTGGTAAGGAGAGATTGGGCTTGGAGAAAATCAGATTCCCGGTTTCTCATCCCATCACGTCTAAGATCCAGATAAGTTTCATTGAGATTTCGGCTAAAATTATATAAGTCGATGGATAAAACCATAAGACCCAATCCAATCCCCAGGATGATTACTTCAAATAGACCAAAAGTACGCTTGCCTGGATCGATCCGGCTTCTTTCCAGTTCACCAAGATAATCTACCTGAAAAGAGGCAACGGCATCATAAGCTCCCAGGCGGCGGGAAACGATCTCCAATTTCCATAGGCCCGGCGGAGACAGAACGCTCTTTGAAAACACGTATCCTCCCTCAAATCGTTTTTCGACTTCCAAGATGAGAGGACCGAGCCCTTTTTCTTCCTGGAACAGCATTACCATCAAATCTTTAATCAAAATGGGAATTTTTTGCTTTTCATCCTGGATGGTCACAAGAAATTTATCAGATTCAAAGGGATGCTCGGTAAAGAGAATTTGTACCCCCTGACTTGTAGCGCTTTTCTGAAAAGTTTGCTTTTGGGCCCAGGGAGGAGTGGTAATAATCAAAAAGCTCGTAACGAAAAGAAGAACTCCGCCTACTCCTGTTTCGAAAGGGAAAGTATAACCTAATCGGGAGAGGGTTTTTTCGGTTTGATCCTTCTTTTTCCTGTACAGAAATCCATGGCCGCTTTTTCAACAAAAACTTGATGATAGTGGCGCAGGGCAAAAAGGAAGAGACCAAAGGTAGTGAGGATCACCAACCGAATTCCCCAAAATGAGGATCCTGTGGATCCATAGCGGCATTATCCCTATCTATACGAGAACCATCCGGTCCAAAAACGATGATACTACCGGCTTTAGGCTCAATACGTTCACTGAAATGGATACGGACCCGCTCTGGAGCCCTTTCCAGTATTGCAGATGCTTCCGGTTCATAAGTGATCGGTGTGGCATGGGCCAGTACCTGAGTGGCTCGAAGAAAAGGAAAGTAAATAAGAACCAAAAAGGTCAGTAGAAATCTTTTTGGTATAAAATGGTTTAACCTGATTAAGTTTTCTCTTGAAGGAGCACTTTAACATCCCGTAGGAGTCGTTGAAGGGCTTCAGAGTCTACACCAAGATAGTATCCTCGGATCTGTCCCTGTCGGTCTACCAGGACAAATCGAGCACTATGAAAATAAGAAGCCTCATCAGAAGTCTTTTGCTCTTCAGAGAGACGATACCCTTGAGAAGCACTTTCACTATTTTTCTCTTGGGATTCATGGATATGGGGAGCATGTCTGGAATTTTCTTCTGGCAAAATTTCCATGGCCGTCAGATGGAAGCCTTCCCCGGCAAGACGATAAATAGATTCTTTCTCCCCGGTGAGGAAAAACCACCGCTCTTTATCGGCTTCATAACGTTTGGCATATTCAGAGAGAGCCTCCGGAGTATCCCGTTCTGGATCGACGCTGATGGAGACGAATCGAACGCCCTTTTCTTCGGAGAGGTCCTTTTGAAGCTTTGCCATCTGAGCAGTTTGGAGGGGACAGGTATCTGGACAAGAAGTGTAAATGAAATCGGCAACCCAGACTTTTCCTTTGAGATCTGCCAGTGTTCGATTCTGCCCACTTTGGTCGATAAGGGAGAAGTCCGGAACCTGACCATAAAATCCCATATTTTCCGGGTTCTTCCCCTGAATTTCATTTTGGAGCCAGGAGTTGGTTTCCCGGCTTTTTATCCAAAGCCAAAAAGCTCCTCCCATAACTCCCATAAGGGCAAGTATAAAAGTAACCCTGAACCACCCTCCTCGCCTTAAATTCTCACACTTCATCTTATCCTTTTTATTTCGGGAAATTAGAAAATAAAAGAATAATTTTCTATTTATTTTCTATTACCCTTTTCTATTTTTCATCCCTACACTAACCCCTATTAAGGAGGCCCAGAAGGCCCCCAATGATACCACCAATACCGAGCAAGCAAGAGGTATTGGCTCGGGTGTGGGCTTCTGAAACGATCCCTTCCAGCCTTTGGATTTAAGTCATGAGATCGTAGAGAGTCGAGGTAGGTTCGGGAAAGCTGACATCTACTCGGGCTTTTGGACAACCAAAAGCTCCGGCCTTTAATTTTCTTATTATATTTTCTGGTACCTTTACAACACTGGTATCATCCGGGACTTGAGGATGACCTGCCGGATTACAACTAAAGGAAAGATCGATGGGGAGGTCATCCAGAGTGCCCATAAAGCGATAGGTATAGGTTGTTTGGATTGTTGGGTAGAAGGGCGCCTTATAGACCCCCAGATTCTACCAGACTGGTTAAAGATCCAATACTTTTTTCTTATCCCCTGCACTGATTTCAACTTTGAGTGTTTTTTCAAGCCCCTCGACCGGTTTAACATTCGAAGAGGAGGAATCATTTAGTTTATCAGGATCAACCAGACTTACCTTGAGATCTACCCCTGTTTTATCATCAACACATACTAATTCATTCAAAAAGCCGACTACAAACATATAATGTTGAGGACCGATTTGGAAAATACCTCTTGAGTTTAACCAAAGCCAAACGAACTCCCATGACACCGGCACCGTTAAACAAAAAACACCCTTACCCAGACATTCTTTTAAAAGATTCTGTAGGTCTTTTACGCCGACCTAAAAAGGGGGAGCCCGACTGGTATGGGAAAAGAGGAGTATTCCATAAAAAATTTCTTCATAAGAAAAACCCCATAAATCCGTCGACAGAGCAAGGAGAAAAAGGAAGAAACCGGAAACTAGAGAAAGTGAAAGGAGGTATTGCACCATGGAGCAGGTGTGTAATAAGTCTCCGGAATTTTTAGATCCATGATACGGATAAGGCGAAGAAGATTGAGGAGTCTCTAAGGGATGGGAATCGCCCAGGTTATGATCAAACAGACACAGAGTACCATAGCTGAAAAAAACCAAATAAAGGATTAAGAGTGAGAAAGATAAAAGCGACTTCCGGGTTTGTATCACAGACTAAACTCCTTGGTTTTCAGGGTTCTAAGGGCCGTCAGTTTTAAGGAAGCATCTCCTCTTAATTAAAATTGTTAAGGCTAATTTGAGTAGAAGTTTAAAGAAAAATTCCTTATCTGATCGCTGTCTGAATCAGGTAACCTACAAGTAAAGATCCGATACCTAATCTTTGGGTTCTGTTGGGAATTTAGCTTCTACCCATTCGTTCCATCCACCTTTCAGGGCATAAACTCTGGTAAATCCCTTACGGATGAGTTCCCGTGCCACCCGGGCACTAGTAGCTTCATCAGGTCAAGAACAATAAAGAACCAAAATTTTATCTTTAGGATATTTATCGGCCCACGAGTTTATGCTTTTGGGGTTTTCTCGGATCGCCCCTTTAATTTTTTCCATGCTGTTTTCCCAACTTGAACCAGTTCTGACATCCAGGATAATCAAATCAGGGTTACCAAACATTTCTTTAAGCTTCTCTTTTGTTATTCTGGGAGCCTCATCGGCGGCATATCCCACCATAGAAACCCAAGAGGATATTGCGAAAAATAGGGTTCCGGCTATCAGGAATACTCTTTTTAGTTTCATTCGCTTCTCACAAAGGAGTGATCGAATCGGATAAACTTCGTTATTTCCAATTCTCCACCTCTTTATTTATCCATATTCCCTGCTTCCAAAATGGGAGCTATTCTTTAATACTCCCATCTGGAAACAGGACTTTGAAAGATATCCAGATCATTCAGAGGAAGCAGCAGACTTGCTCGACTCGTTTTGGAGGAGGCTTCGTAAGATACCCCATAGGATCCCTATTACACCCCCTAGGCATAGACCACTGATTAGAACGACTCCCCAGGGAGAGCCAACTTTCCCCACTGGTTGCAGGCGTGCGGCCATGTTGTTGAAAGCCTGGGTCCTTGATAGGGGAACTTGGGCTATCCACTGATCGTCTGGCCATTCAACATATATATAAAGAACCGGATCTTCAACATCTATCATCAACGAACCTTCATGAATGCCCTGGGAAGTTTCATGGAGAAGCGTCATCTTTTTTGGCGTCTGTTCCTCCGATAGTAATTTGTACCTTTGCTTCAGGGATCAGCCTCCCAAAAGAATCCCTTAACTCGATATGGATGATTCCACCTCTGGTAGGGAGATAGGAAATCCAGGCGGTCGCATCCACACCATGACCAAAGGCAGCCAGGTTAGAAATAAGTAAAATCCATATAAACAAAATCCCATAAAATATCCTCATAGTGTTTTAATTAAGCATTTACAAATTTAATTTTACTACTTCAGTGGGAAAATATAAAAAATAATTTTACTCTTTTACCTACCTTCCACGATGGGTTGGGCAAATATCCATAAACTGACCATCGTATAGCCTACCATAAGAATCAGCATCGGATACTGACTGCGTAAAACCAGACTACGTTCCTTAAATAGTTTAAGGGCTTCCATATGGGAGAGATACACAGCAATCACATGTCCAAGTATAATGACGATCACAGCCGTAATCCAGACGAATCGGGCTCCTATAATACCTATATTTAGCTTATAGCCAGCTGTTCCCAACAAATTCCAACCTATACCCAACGGATCCGAAGCAAGTGGGATAATAAGTTGACCTTGAATGAGGAGAAAAGAAAGATAATGGGCCAGATGATAAGCTATAGCAATAGGAACCAGTGAAAGTGCAAAAGCTCGGGCCAGCTTTTCAGTAGGAAGACGATTTTCCAGGGCTATAGCCATGAACTTACAACATAGCCAATAGAGGCCGAAAAACAGGATGATGAAGGCAACCATACCTAAAGTCTCCGTAAGTGTTAGCCGATAGATACTTATATTCGGTATAGCATAGAAGTAAAGCGAATTCCTGATCTGTATCCACAGAGAGGTTGACATAAAGCCATCAAAAGTGACTGTGGAGAGAAGTAGTAGTACCAGAGCCATCTTAGAAGTTGAAATCATCTCTTCGTGTAGGAGCCCTACAGCGAAGGGACGCAGATTCCATTCTCGCTGGGTATTATCTGCTAATTCAAAACATTCATAACAGTTAAGACACTCCCCAGAGTAATGCCAGCATTTAAGACCACAAATCTTGCAAATCTTTGGTTCTATTATGCGAATCTCGGTTGGAGCAAAACGAGCCAATAAACCAAAGACCAGGGAGAAAAGCTCTCCACACTGAAGCCACTGCTCCCGACCAAAAAGAAACATTCCTGTCCAGGTAAGTAAAGAATAGAGAACGAGGATCAAAGCAAGATTCGCAGGCACGGCCCGACCCCTAAATACCAATTCTATCCAGGCAAAGATGAAGAACAGTAAGAATCCTGGCCATACTCCCAGCTCTTGCAAATATGGAAGTCGAAGAGATAATTCCTTTTGAGGATTTAATCTTCGATAAAGGGCTTCCATCCCTGCAAAAGTAGTTCTCCAAGGGTTGATAAGAGGCCAGAGGTTTCCAACAAGGGCAGAAACATAAGCCAAACCTACCCACCAGATGATCCACACGAAAGTAGGAGTCAGATTCTTACCAGAAGGGTATTGTCTTCCTAAGAACCCTGAAACCACAACGAGAACAAATAGACCTAGTGATAGCAATTTATAAAAAAGAAAGGCTATAGGATGTGTCAGAAAGCGCCCCCATGACCACCGGAGCAGGTTTAAGCGTGGATAGCTATCCCATACAGGGGCCCCACGGATAAACAAACCAAACAAGATGAAAGAGAGAACGACTGTTGCCGCAGCCCCAATTACGTATAGCTGAAGGGGAACGGGTAGATCATAACGTTGGCCAAAACCATGAGCCTGTACAGGTGAGGTTGTACTCAACAGCACTATTACAACCCCTATGATTGACATATTTTTTATCCATGCTCTATTCATTTTGATCCCTCTTTATTATTAACACGCAGGAGTAATGAAGAATTTTCACCCTGCTGGATTCATTACTCATCGCTTCGTAGAAATTCTTTAACCTTAATACCAGATAGTTAGGGTGTAGCCTGATGGGTAGGAGCAACCCATAAGGCTGACTGGCTGAAGGCGATTCCATAAGGGTTCCCCAACCCTTCAGGCTACATTTTTACCATATCATCAGGGCAGAACTTCCAGATAGAGCAGAATAATCTCCTCTTCCTGGTCAGGATGAGTAGGTTTCTGTTCTCCTGAAGCAGGAGGACCAAATCCATGACTGGTAATTGGAAACCGTCCGGTAGCATGGGCTTTAAAAGAAAACGTTGTAACTTCACCGGGTTTTAATTCCTTTTCAATATCATAACCGTGTAAGTGAAGCATGAAGACCTCATCGGTGGTCCATTTAAAGGTCACGCGGTCTCCTTGTTTAACCCGAATAACATTGGAATTTCCCGATACCTTGCGATTTTTGATCTCTATATTAAAAACATGTCCTTCCTGATTGGAGCTCGACGGTGTTTTGGAAGGTATTTGGGTCTGTTCTTGAGCCTTATGAGTTTGAGGTTGGTAAGCCCCTGTTTGAGGGGAGTGGATTTCAGTACTAGGCTGGTTGGAATCCTTAGGATGGTGCCCTTGCCCCTCGCCCCCCAAGTTCTTTAGATAAGCCACCAGATCAATTAATTGATGTAAAGTTAAAACTTCATTGTAACTCAGCATAATTGATAGACCATCGGAACCCGTATAACCGGGCCCGGTTATAATTACAGCATTGGGATTTATGATGGACTCGGCAATATATTCAGCGGAATGATATTTTCCTATACCCGTCAGGTCTGGACCGACCTCACCAGTACTCCGATTAACAGGTGGGAAATCCTCGTTAGTTATAGCATGGCACTTGAAGCACTCCATCTCTATAAAGATTTGTCGCCCGACCTGAGGATTACCTTCAGGCAAGGTAAAGGACCAGCCCTTTGGAATACCTCCAGAGGCATGGAGTTTTTCATGGGTAATGTAAACAGGAGCCTTTTTTGTTTTATTTGCCTGGGAAGAGGGCTCTTCCTTCTTTGTTTCACCCTGCCTCTCTCTGCTACCGTGTTCATGGGTTTCTTGTGCCAGCAGGGTCAAAGTAATAACAAATAAACTGCTCAATACTATAAAACTGATAAGTATCCTATGTAAATTCATAATTATCCCTCTTTATTTGAAGTAAATGGTGGGTAAAAAATATCCTATCATTTATTCCTTTCCTTTACCTCTGCACTACGAAACTGTTGCATGATTACATAGAGGTAACCTCATACCCATCAAGCTAAGAAGGAGAAAAGCTTTTTTTCGGCCTGAACATCGCCCTTCCTCCTTCAAGGGGAGAAGATTACCCACCAAATTTCCCCCTGGAGGGATGTCTAGACCCCAGGTCTAATCCTTAGCTTGATGCATAGGGAGGTAACCGTACCTTACCCCTACATCCCTCTCCTACGGCTGTAAGGGAAGAAACTGGTATAAAGGCAATCACAAGAGTTGTTCCTACAGTCTCTCTAAGTGAAGTCAAAAAGAGCTACAGATGAGTCTCCTTTTACTTGTTATCCGCCCCTCTAATTCTACAGGTTCTATACAGGAACGAGATTGACTTTGAAGTGTTGACGAGCTCTTCTCTTTAAAAGGTAGGGATAAAATCCGGAGGAGAGCGACAGGCGTAGGGAAGATGACTGATTTGATAAAACTTTTCTACCTGTTTAATTTCATGATAACAGATAATTAAAATAAAGATAAGGAAAAAGGGTTCTGTAATCAGAGTAGTTAAAATGAGATTTTGTACGACAAAGCAGGAATGAAATAAATTTTTTGAACCTTTAGATTTTCCATGCTGGTGGGATGAAGAAGAATGAAAGGGATCCTCTTCATGGAATGAGCTTATTCTATGATCAAATAAACAAACGGTCCCATAACTGAGAAAAAGTAAATATAAGATACAAAGTGAGAAGGAGAAAACCGATTTTTGTCTTGGTATCATGGAATAAGTCCTTTAATTCCCCCCGAATTTCATCCTCTTAGAAGTTGACAACCGCCTGGAACTGAAATTGATGGCTTGTTTTATCGGCTTCTAGAATATCTACTTCTGGCTCTTCATCGGAGAAGGCAGGTCGATTGGAGTGGTTGTAACGGTATTCGAACTTCAAGTCTACCCAATCAATGGGATGACGGGTTCGTGCAAACGTAGCACCGGTTGGACGAAGATCTGGAATCAATCGGGAGAGATGGATGATAGGAGCAAAGGTAAGGGATTGGAGCTTTTGCTGGATTCCGGTTCTTGCCCCATCCTGATCATCGAAGTAGCCGTAACGAAGGGAAAAACCCAACCAGGGTCGGGCATCATAGTGGCCCAGCAAATAAAACCCAAACCAGCTTACATCTCCCTGTATCGGGGCTTGAAAGATGGGCCGGCCAACCTGTCGGGCTTCAAAATCCGATTCGCTCCCGAAGACGAATTCCCCCGTCAAAAGAAATTTGGAGGTGGGATTCCAGGTAGCGTCAAGGTCTACCACCCATCGTTTACTCGAGTCGTTATTTTCTTGTTCGGGACCATAGGTCCCTCCGATGCCAAAGTTTAAAAGGCCTGCAGTCGGCAAGGGAGTGAAACCAAGCCGGCCCCCAACGGTTTTTCCTTTATTGTTATCGTTAAAGTCATCCTCCGTCGTCTCAGACTCCCAGCGGTTCACGAGGAAGACATCGAAGTTTACTTTAGGATTTACCTGGTAAGCCGTCCAGAACCCCGTTACTTTTTGCGGGCGACCGAAACGGAAGACCTCGGAGTTGGTAGCCGTGAGCAACAGAGGTTCATCGTGTCGTTCGATACCGAACGGAACATCAAATCTTCCCAAGGAGAGGGAGAGCCCATTCCCAACCGGAACTATGCCGGTAATATTAAATTTATCCAGCCCGACTTCAATCTCAGGTTCCTCGGATCCGAACCTTTCAATACAAGGGCCGCTTCCACCTTCCGGACAGCCGAACTCCGGGTTGAAGCCATGGGCATGTCGGTTCCTGTGACTTTCTACTTCTATAGCTCCACTGGCTGAAAGCCAGGGAGCAAAAGTCCTGGAAAGGGCAAGGCCGAATTTATCGAAACTAAAGTTAGTCGCGCCAGGATTGGCCAGAGCTGGAGCGTTACCAGCAAATTCCGGAACTATCTGAATACGGGAATTATAACTCAAGGATCCTACGATGAAACCAATGACCTTTACACCCACAGGTTCTTTAGGAAGCCCTACAAGATCTAAGGGGGTCTCTCGACCGGGTGAGGTGGGAGATAGCGAGATCTCCCGTTCCTTAGACTCCTGAGCTGGACTGCAGGTAGACCAGGTCATAACATAAAGGATGATCCCAAGGATACCAAGAAGGTAAGGGGGTAAAAGGTTTTTCTTTTTTCTTCCCCTTAATTTTACAAGGAACTCATCCCTGTTATCTGTACCCTTCTGATGAAAAAAGATTTGAGTCTGAGAATGTGAGATCCCTTTACTACTCCCCTCCATAGAACGATCCCACAGTATTAAATCCGACCGAGTCCACATAACTTCCTCCTCTCCACCGTAAGCGGCCAGCAAGGTTAGTTGTTGTCATAACCCGCTAAACCTGGAAATAGGCACACATCGAGTTTTAAGAAACCACCGGTACAGGCACAACACAGATAGAGTATCCTCAACCTCTATCCCTGCCTCAAACGTAAAAAATGGGACCTAGCATACAGGTTTAAAACCGTGGACAAAGCCACATGAAACCCCGAAGTTATCCTTGTGGATTATTGATTGCCAAGGAGTAGAGGAGGAGCTCGACTTTTAAAGGAGAGATCAAAAAATAGATGAAGGCTTTCAATTCGGATAAAACTATCCAGAGGGAATTCAGGGATTTTACTTAAAAGATTTACTTGAGAGGTCAGGCTTCCTGAAATAAGGTTAAGTAAAAAGACGCAGACATGATGGGAAGATTCTGGATGGTGATCCTTCGAATCGGACGGAGAAGGTCGGGAAAGGTCTGACCCGGAAGAAGTTAGAGAGATTCCCAGTGTAAAGTCAAATTCGTGATCTACTAAACAGAAGGTCCCATAGCCCAGAAAAACTAAATAGGCCAGAAGGACTATTTTTACCCAGGAAAACAACTTCTTCTGCATAAAATAAAGGGTTTTACTTAAAGCTTCTCGTTAGATATCCCCTCGCTTCAGGACCGCAATATCGAAGAGAGCAGCAGCGCGTTGGATAAGGTTGGCAACAATTTGACCATAAAAGAGCGTCATATTTTCCTGTCCACCTGCCTGACCGGCTCCGACAACCGTGAAGTTCCCATGGCTATCCAATCCGATGTAGTTTTGAGTGAAATCCTGATCCAGAAGTGGCTTGAGCCAGGGATAGGTTTCTTCGGTCAGTTCTACAACCTTTGCACCCTTAACTTTTCCATCGGGACCTAATCCGACGGCTACCCGAACCGGGCCATGGATGGTAAACTCGGTCATAAAAGCTACCGCAGCTACTATTTTTCCTTGATCATCTCGACCCAGGTAGAACCGATAAAATTCTTCATCAGCCTGCCATCCCAGTTCTTTTCGTAAGGCTTCCCGTTCTTCTGGTTTCAACCTGACCTCCCGAACAAAGAACTTTTTGGCGCCCTGGGTCATACTCAGCACGGCATCCCGATCCGAGATGAGAACCACCGGAGGGGTAATATGGGCAAGGGTAATTCCTGTCTGGACTGTAAAAGAAAAGCATAACATAAACCCGGTTAGAAGCATAAACTGTTTATATTTCTTCATATCTGAAGACCTCCTTTCCTGTCATGACTTACCTGTAGTTTATACAGAGGCTCCCTTTTTTAGCCAGAGCTCATAAAGGGAAATAACGGCAATCATTACATAACCCAGAGCAAAGATACTTCCACCCATCAGGACCAACACGGCAAAGGGTTGCCAGACAAACCGGGTCAGCCACATACCGCCAATATCTAAGATGGTTCCGATAAAGGGAAGGGCCAGAATCAATGCTTTCTTCCACTCCTTTATAGAAGAAAAGAGGAAGATGAGTCCCAGCAATCCGGCAATAAGGGTTTGACCGAAGAGATGGGTATGGCTTGTTTGAATCAAGAGGGGAGTCCGAATCCAGACTTTGGCAGTGTTACTGATTTGACCGATATCGATCTCTTTTTCCATGCTCATCTGTCCGTGACCCATATGTGTCATCGGCATTTCCGGAGCCAAACTACCCTTTACATCTTCATAGGAAAGGCCAACAGCAGTAGCGGCCTGGGTAAAGGCGGCCAAAGATCCTAAACCGATTCCCAAAAGAAATAGGCTACAAAATACCTTTGCACTTAAAGGTAGGTTGGAGAGATAAACCCCTTTCATAAAGTAGTAAATTGTTTACTTAGTTTTGTTTGGCTTTTAAGCGGCCCCCACCCCCGGCCCCTCTCCCACGCTGCGAGAGAGGGGAGTTGGGGAATGAGAGCAACACTATGAGGTCAAAATTAAGTAAACAATGTAATAGTGTACTACTTTGTAAAGTTAATCTGGATAAATCCTCAAAAGCTCCGTCAGGAGATGACTGTTTGTAGTCAACATTATCCCTCCTAAACCTCTAAGCTCCACCGGGAGCGATCGGTGGGGGATCTGTTTATAGCAAAACAGCTCCTCAGCCTTATGAGATGAAGCTCCGTTAGGAGCAACCTGTTCGGAACAGATCCCCTCCCCTAACGGGGTTTTTAAGGTATATTAAAACTAACTTTACAAAGTAGTACCTCCTTAAAGAATAGGCCTTAACCCAATGTACGACTTAATTCCTTAACTCAAGGGAAATAGAGAGAAAGAATCTTTACGCAAGAAGTATCTTTCTATACTTTTGCAGAAATATCCTTAAATTTTTAATAAGAAGAACACAAAAGTCTTTATAAAAAGAAGTGATACTTTACCTCTCTCTGACCCTTTCGATCTTCGTAGTTTTACAGGTCTTGTTAAATTTTAAGGCTTTGACAAAAACCGCTACCGTAAGGGAGAGAATATCTAAAAGGCAGGTTTAAAGAAGCCAGGGGGGGGGATCGATTGGCATAGGAAAGAATAGGGGTTCGATAAACCTTTTCATATTGTATCCAATTACAGGAAGAAATAAGTGGAGCAAAAGTAAAAAGGAATAGACCGGAAACGATCGAGGTTGAAAGGAGAAATTGGATAACCAAACAAGAATGGACCAGACTTCTTGAATCTTTGGATTCATGGTGCCGATGGGACGAAGAAAAATCCGAGATTTCCCCAGGGTGGGAAAAGTCTATGAGATGGTCAAACAGACAAAGATTTCCATAACCCAGAAATCCCAGGTATAAAAGGAAAAGAAAGAAGAATAATTCTTTTCTTTGTACGCTTCGTACCACCGGATAGACCCCCTATAATTTCATACCCTGGCTTATAGTTAACCGCTTTCTTTTAAAATTGTCAAGGTTAATCTCACCC
Organism: bacterium; assembly: GCA_030550175.1. Classification (GTDB taxonomy): domain Bacteria; phylum Moduliflexota; class Moduliflexia; order Moduliflexales; family JAUQPW01; genus JAUQPW01. The sequence goes on along the minus strand of JAUQPW010000109.1, from coordinate 2,745 downwards.
TTCTCAGCATTTTCCTCTTCCACCCCTCTACAATTTTCAGATCCAGATCCCGATCAAAGGGTTTTCCGGGATTTGATTGAAGTGGTCGGTGTAATTAAATGGAAGAAATCGAAGGAGGCTAAAACAAAAGATTAAAAAAGATTTGACAGGTTAAAAAACAGGCATTATTTTTGAATACCGGAAAATTTCAGGATAATTTAGAAACACACCCGTTGCTTGTAAAGATAAGCGACAGTTCAATCGGAGGGGCTGCTCCGAATGAACTCTTCACAAGTAAAACCAGCCCAAACCTTCATAGGAGGCCTTTAAATGGATACGGAAACCGTGATTTTAAGAAAAAAAGAGGTAGGAAACATCCGATTTGAGCTGATCGAACGAGATGTTCGAGAAAATGGAACTTTATATAAAGAATTTAGTTTGATGATCTCTAATGGGAACGGCAATCCGAAAGTTATTTCGGAGAAATCCCCTACAACGGGTAAAAAAGCTGCCGTCGAGTCTCTTAGACAAGATTATATCAGATTATTTGATAAAAAAGTAGCTCAGGCGGTTGAGGAGCAGAAGGAAAAAGAAAAAGCTTTAATTCAACAGCCTTCTGGCCCTGTAGATCCTATCAAGGCAAGTAAAAGATCTGTAGGAAAGAGATAAAAATCATTTCCGTAAACTTTAGAGAGCAATTTAAGAAACCCGTTTTCTCTGAGAAGACGGGTTTTTTATTTGTTTCTTACTCTGGTACCTGGAAAAATCTGCAGTTCTTATTCCAGGCCGGCTTCTCTAAAAAGTTATCCCCTTTCCTGGGAAGGAAAGGGGATTTAGGGAATTACGAAGATCAATCCTCAACAAGCCGTCCAAGTTCGGTCAGACGGCTTACCTGGGCATCCGGAAGGAATCCTAATTCATCCAGGGGAGCATTTGTTCGATTGACCCAACATACCTGAAATCCGAAAGCCTTCGCACCGATAACATCGAAAGAGTTAGAAGAAACAAAACAAATGGCTTCCTTGGGTATACTTAGTTTTTGAGGGGCCAGTTCATAAACCCCGGGACTTGGTTTATAAGCCTTAACCTCTTCTACACTGATAATCTGTACAAATCTTTCCTTTAAACCCGCATTTTGAACCACAGCCTTAAGCATTCGAGGGGAGCCGTTGGAAAGGATAGAGAGGGGAAAGGGTGCCAGAGAAGTCAGGGCCTCTAAGACTTCCGGATAAAGGTCCAGTCGAAGATAAGCGGTCATAAGTAAGGGACGAGGGTCGATGGGAGCCTGGAGATTGAGGGCTTTACAGGCAAAGGTAAGGGCAGCTTCTGTCACCTGCCAAAAATCCTCATACTGCCCCATCAATGTTTTCAACCAGGTGTACTCCACTTGCTTGGCCCGCCAAAGTTGACTCAAGGCCTCACCCCGCCCGGGAAAGGCTCTGTTACAGGCTTCTACAACGGAATGAACGTCGAAGAGGGTTCCATAGGCATCAAAAACAAAAGCTTGAATATTTTTCATGGATCATCCTCCAGAATTAAGGTACCGAACAATGGAAACATGAGCCGCACTTCTAATACGTGTTCCCCTATAAAGAGAAAGTCAACAGAAAAGTAGACCCCTAGAGAATTTTATCCAATACCTTATCGAATAGGTAACAGATATCCCTCATAGAAGGATACGAATACAAAGTGCTTGACAAGCTTGAGGATTCCACTGTTATTTCTTTAAGAAGAATATAAGAAGAGTAAATATTTATTTATCCTTAAGAACTATAACGCAAAGGGTAAAACGTAAAGATCAAATAATAAGATAGGGCAAGGGTTACGTTTTACAGGTTGCGTTTTAAAAATGTATAAAGCTAACGAAGAACGTTTCTATTTTGAGGACATCCCGAATAGCAAATCCTTTACCGATGCATTTTCCCGAGAGCATTATACCCGTGATAAAACCTTTCATACCGAGCATTTGAAGCTAGAACTCTCCTTTGACGAACCGGCCAGGAAGGTCATGGGACGGGTAACTTTAACTCTTTATCCTATAAACGATCATTTTCGTTGGGTAGAACTGGACAGTGTGGATCTAACTATTCTAAAAGTTACCGACCAAGAGGGGAGAGTTTTAGAGTTTACGGCATCTGAGGGCAAGTTACGCATAGATCTGGGTCAATTTTATCAAAGTGGACAAAAGATAATTATTTCCATAGATTATGAGGGGTTCCCCAAAAAAGGTCTTTTTTTTGTACAACCCGATGAAGCCTATCCCCATAAGCCTTATCAAATCTGGTCCCAGGGAGAAGCTCAGGACAACAGCCACTGGTTTCCCTGTTATGATGCTCCGAACGATCGATGTACTTCCGAAGTCCTTTTAACGGTTCAAGACAAGTATATTGGTCTGTCTAACGGTAAACTCCTGGAGGTCACCCATGATCCCATCCGAAAGACCAAAACGTTTCATTGGTTCCATGAATTTCCCCATCCTACCTATCTGGTGAATATTGCCGTTGGAGAGTTCAGTGAAAAGACCGATTATTATGAGAATATTCCCATTATTTACTATGTTCCTCGGGGAGATGAGGATAAAATCCAGCGTTCCTTTGAAAATACCCCGGATATGATGAAGTTTTTCTCAGAAAGAACAGGCTACCGATATCCTTATGCCAAGTATGGCCAGGTTACCGTCCATGACTTTACCTGGGGAGGTATGGAAAACACCAGCTTGACTATCTTAAATCACGCAACCCTCCATGATGCCCGTGCGCATCTGGA
>JAUQPW010000108.1 GCA_030550175.1 bacterium | reverse complement strand
TAGACTGAGGCTGAGTTGGTTGTGTGGGTTGTATATTTTTTTTTTTTTTTTTTTTCGCCTTTTTTTGAGTGGGTTTTTGTCTAGGTGATGTGGATTCGGCAGTTGTATGGAGCCGGTCAATAGCTTCGGTCACAACGGATACGGCGGTATCAAATCCAAAGGAGTAATCTGTTGCCTTGATATCATTTTCAATGGTTTTGGGAATTCCGACCAGAGGGACTCCTTTCTCTGAAAGCGTTTTAGCGACTCCCAGTGTATCTCCTCCTCCCACCACGATCAGAGCAGAAAGTCCCAACTCTTTTATATTATCTATGAGTCTCTGAACTCCTCCCTCATAGTTGAGGGGGTTAATTCGAGATGTACCCAGAATAGTTCCGCCTTTATAAAGGAGACCGGAAACCGAATCCAGATTTAGAAACTCTACATCCTTTTCCATCAAGCCTTTCCAACCACTCCGGATGCCTACGACCTCATAGCCTATTCGATAAGATTTTCTTACTACGGCTCGAATGACGGCGTTTAATCCCGGGCAATCTCCACCACCTGTTAATAAACCTATTCTTTTCATTAAAAAATATACATTAAAGGATCAGAAACGAAGAAGTTACTTGCCGCTACCTTCTTGATTCATCATAGATCCTTTAGCTTTATTTTAAAAGACGTTCTTGTGCGGCTCGAACCCCAGCCGATAGTTGGATGGGATATCCTAAATCGTATAGAGCCATTTCAAGCCCTGCAATGGCAGTAATCACATCAAATCGATCGGCAAACCCCAAATGGGCAATTCGGAAAATTTTTCCCTTGAGTCTATCCTGTCCTCCAGCAAAGGTAATGCTATATTTTTCCCGTAGGTGTTTAATCAGGCGACTGCTATCCATACCTTTGGGTGATTTTACTGCAGTGACGGCATTGCTGGGTGATTCTGGGGCAAACAACTCAAGTCCCAGGGCTTGAACGGCAGCCCTTGTAGCCTCGGCCAGGCGAGCATGTCGCTCCACAACCTGATCCAGACCCTCCGTTCGAATAAGTCGAAGGGTTTCCCTTAAGGCCATAACCAAAGGAACTGCCGGGGTATAGGCATTTTCATTTTTGTCCTGGGCTTTTTTCTCTTTTCTCAAGTCGAAGTAATATTTGGGAAGGTTGGATCTTTCGGCGAACCTCCAGGCCTTATCACTTACGCAGATAAACGAAAGTCCGGGAGGAATCATAAGGGCTTTCTGAGAACCGGTAATCACAACATCCAGTTTCCAGGCATCCGTTTCGATCTTGTAAACCCCAATCCCGGTAACTGCATCCACAATAAGCAGAGTTTGATCCAATGGGCCTGTAATTTGGGCAATCCTTTCCACATCATGTTTAACTCCGGTTGAACTCTCCGTGAATTGGACAAAAACTGCTTTAATACTCGGGTCGTCTTCAAGCCTGGATTTAATCTCTTCTGGATCGACCGCCTTCCCCCATTCAACATCGATTGAATCAACTTGAAGTCCATAGGCCATACAGATATCCCGCCAGCGTTCGCCAAACTTTCCACCTTGAACTACCAGTACTTTATCTCCTGAACACAAAAAATTACAGACCGCCGCTTCCATACTTCCGGTACCCGAAGAGGTAAAAAAATAAACCTCCCGGTCTGTCTGGAACAGGTACTTTAATCCTTCTTTAACTTCTGCTAAAACCTCCTTAAATTCCGGCCCTCTATGATAAATAGCCGGTTTTGCCATGGCCAGTAAAGCTTCTGATGGGATAGGTGTCGGACCCGGAGTCAAAAGATAGCGTTTCATAGGACTATCTAGTCACAAAGATGCCAAGACATCAAGATAAATTCCTATCTGGCTCATCTTTGAAAACCCCCTCTTCCCCCCTTTCCGGGGTAGGTTTTTCTAACCTAACCCTTAACCCCCTTCCCTTGTCGGGAAGGGGACTCAGAAGGTTAAGTTCAAAAACCCGCCTCAGAAAGCCTCTTTCCTTCTACCGGTTCGGAACCCTTCCCTGACAACCTTATCGAAGAACGACCCTGGATCGGCGGTTATAAGGTAAAATATCGAGGGATCGCCGGGTTCGAGAGCTCGCAACAGGTTTTGTTGACTCAGCGCAGGACAAGCGAGGTATGAGAGGTCATCGGGGTTAATCAATTTTTAAATCTTCCTCTATCTACGTGTCTTCGTGTCTTTGTGGCTAAATAATATTAAGTTTAAAAAACCACCGCATATCCTGTCAAGATGAATTCATGTCAGCAAGGAATCCATCTGAAAAACATCTTGACTTTTATCCAACCTTGGTAGTACCTATTGAGGATAAAAAGCTGATCATTCATTTGATCATTCCTTTTATGTAGTAAGGTAAGTGTCTATTTAGAAAAAGACAATACTATCTTCGGGATAGTGTAAAAGATACTGGAATGTGGGACACACAGCGGGTTGCCGGATTTGATTTAGACCCACATTAAATCTAGGTCTTGGTAAATAATTTTATGCAGAAACGCACACACTACTGCGGAGAGCTTAATGAAAAGCATGCGGGAAGCCGGGTTTTTGTGTACGGATGGGTTCAAAGACGACGGGACCATGGAGGGCTTATATTTGTCGATCTACGGGATCGAACGGGGATCGTACAGGTAGTTTTCAATCCGGCTTTACATGAAGAAAGCCATGAAGCAGCCAGGCAACTCCGAAATGAATACGTGATCGGTGTGGAAGGCCTGGTTGAGAAAAGACCCCAAGGGATGGAGAATCCTTCAATTCCGACGGGTCGAATTGAAATCCTGGCCGAAAAGCTGATCATCTTGAACGAAGCTGAAACCCCTCCTTTTCCCATTGAAGAAGGAATCACGGCCAGTGAAGATCTTCGACTGACTTATCGATATCTGGATTTACGAAGACCCCCTTTACGGAACAATTTTATTTTACGCCATAAGGTTTATCAAATCGTACGAAATTTTCTGTCCGATCGGGGTTTTATAGAGGTTGAGACCCCCTTCTTAACCAAAAGTACTCCGGAAGGCGCCAGGGACTATCTGGTTCCCAGCCGAATTCAGCCGGGGAAATTCTATGCGCTTCCGCAATCTCCTCAATTGTTCAAACAGCTTTTAATGATTGCCGGGTTTGATAAATATTTTCAGATTGTGAAATGTTTTCGAGATGAAGACCTTCGGGCGGATCGACAACCTGAATTTACCCAGATAGATATCGAGACGTCTTTTATGGAACGGGAAGAACTCTTTCGCATCACGGAAGATCTGATGAAAGCCCTCTTCGAGCCGCTTCGAAATATCCAACTGACCACACCCTTTCCGACCCTGTCTTATCAGGAAGCCATGGACCGGTACGGATCGGACAAACCGGATCTGCGGTTTGGAATGGAATTGGTTGATGTTTCGGATATTGCCCAAAGAACGGAGTTTCGAGTTTTCACCGAGGCCCTGGCAACGGGAGGACAGGTCAAAGGTTTGAACGTGAAAGGTCAGGCGGCTTTCTCCCGTAAGGATCTCGATCTGCTCACGGAACTCGTGAAGGGATGCGGGGCGAAAGGATTGGTGTGGATGAAAATCACCGAGAATGAAGTTCAATCCCCTGCACTCAAGTATTTCTCTGAAGAGGTTGTAAGCGCCCTCCGAGATCGGTTTAAAGCAGAACCTCAAGATCTTTTACTTTTAGTAGCCGATAAGCCGAAGGTAGTCGCCACAGCTTTGAGCAATTTGAGACTCCATCTAGGTCGAAAGCTCAATTTGATCGATTCACAGGCTTTCAAATTTCTCTGGGTTACCAACTTTCCTCTCTTTGAATATAACGAGGAAGAAAGGAGATTTGAAGCCATGCATCATCCCTTTACTGCACCCGTAGATGAAGATATACCGCTTTTAGAAACCGATCCTGCCAAGGTAAGGGCCAAGGCTTACGATCTGGTTTTAAATGGCCAGGAGATCGGGGGTGGGAGCACCCGAATTCATCGAACTGACCTGCAAAAGCGGGTTTTTGAGCTTCTCAATATTAAGGAAGAAGAAGCGATGAAAAAATTCGGCTTCTTACTCCAGGCCCTTAAATATGGGGCTCCTCCCCATGGAGGTATTGCTCTGGGATTAGACCGGATTGTCATGAACCTCACCGGGTCTGAATCGATTCGAGATGTCATTGCTTTTCCAAAAACTCAAAAGGCCGTCTGTCTTATGACCGATGCGCCTTCGTTTGTGGATAAGAAACAGCTCGATGAGTTGAGGATTCAGGTGAAAATATAAACTTGTGGGGGGGACCTGATGACGTTCATCCCCACAAATCCATTGACAAGCAAGCCGGTAATCTACATATTTATGGTAGAGAAAGTTATCAACCAGATCGGTTGGTTAATTGGGTACATCCCCTGAAAAGGGTCCAATGAATCAGTCGATTTTTAAAGTAGAGGTGATCTCAAACATTGCAAGAACAAGATAAAAGTGTTAGCTTAAGCTTTAGCGACTCTTTGCAAAATTTATTTGGAAATTACGATGAAAATTTAAAAACCATTGAAAGAGCTTTTGATATTTCCATCACCCTGCGAGGTGATAAGATTATCCTGAAAGGAGAGGCCGAGGACGTCTCTAAGGTTGAAAAGATCCTCAATCACTTGGCTTCTCTGCTGGCCCACGGCCGCAAGGTAAGTCGAGAAGATGTTCGTTCTGCGATTCGTATTGTCTCTGAAGATACTGAGGTAAATCTTGAAGAAGTATTTTCGGACTCCATTCAAATTCCCTCTCGAAAAGGCTTCGTTACCCCCAAAAGTTTGACTCAAAAAGAATATATCGAAGCCATCCAACACTATGATATTGTCTTTGGAATCGGACCCGCCGGTACCGGAAAAACCTATCTGGCTATGGCGATGGGGATTTATTTTCTCCAGAATAAAACCTTCCATCGGATTGTTCTCACACGACCTGCCGTAGAAGCAGGTGAAAAACTTGGATTTCTTCCGGGGGATCTCTATGAAAAAGTGAATCCCTACTTGCGTCCCTTGTATGATGCTCTCCACGAGATGATGGATATAGAAAAAGCCCAGCGACTTCTCGAACGAGGTACCATTGAAGTAGCTCCACTTGCCTTTATGCGGGGCCGTACCCTGAATGATTCTTTCGTCATTTTGGATGAAGCACAAAATACTACCTCAGAGCAAATGAAGATGTTTCTCACCCGGTTGGGATTTAGCTCTAAGGCGGTTATTACCGGGGACATAACACAAACCGACCTGCCCGAAGATAAGGTGTCCGGCTTAAAGGAAGCTCAGATGATTCTGAACAACGTCGAAGGGATTAAGTTTATCCACTTTACGGAAAAAGATGTAGTTCGACATCCTCTGGTTCAGAAAATTATTACCGCCTATGAAAATTATGAAAAAGCAAGTGGTCCCAAGGCTTCCAAAAGAAACCACCTGATTCGAATAGGTGATTCCAATGGAAATTCTGCTTCGCAATCCAGCGAAGACGAGGAAAGTCAGCCTGCGCCGGTTAAAACAAACTGCCCGTAAAGCCCTGGAAGCCCTGGGGGGTTCGGAGAATTGGGAGTTAAGTATTGTGCTGGTCAGGGATGAGGAAATTCGTCGCCTTAATAAAACCTATCGTCATATCGATGAAAGTACCGATGTTCTTTCCTTCCCCCTACAAGAAACCTCTTCGCCCGGATCTTTCAAAGAAAGTCCCGGGCCTTCTTCGCTTTTCCCCCTTGGAGATGTGGTTATCTCAGTAGATACTGCCGATCGTCAGGCCCGGATTCATGGTCACTCCCTGGGAGATGAAATGGATATGCTCTTAGTCCATGGAATTCTCCATCTGGTGGGTTATGATCATGAGAAAAAAGAAGATGCAGAACAGATGATGAAGATGGAGGCCCGAATTTTAAAATCCAAAGAAGGACTTATTAAAAAGAGTTTATAAAAACTCTTTTCCAGGAGCATCGGGCTTAATTTTTACTTGACTGATTTCTCCAAACCCTTTATTATATCACTAATTTCCTGATTCTTACCTATGGTCAGGTCCATAAAAGTATGTCTAAAATAGGGGGAATCTACGGGCCGATGAACGAATTTATTTTAAACCCCTGGATTTTTATCCTTCTCTTAATTGTTACAGGAATTTTAGTGTTTATCCTGGAACCTTATTTGGAATTAGAAGGTAGGCGTATTTTTTCTTTTTTACAACGGGGTTTGCTGAAGTTTCGCACCTATCTTTATCTGTATTTATATCGTTGGAATCTGTTCGATCCTGCCAATCCACGTTTTAGGACCAAACTTACCGAGCTTATTGATGCCTACGCAGATGAACCCATCATCTCTTTTGATACCCTTCTCCTTCCTTCCCTGCCTAAAAAATATAACGCAGCCTGGGTCATTCAAATACTCAAACAGCTCCCTGAGAAAAAAATGCTCAAACTCATCGAAGAGTGGTATGACCCTACCAGGCCTACAAAACTCATCAAGGCTATCAAATCAGAAGAAGAGAAAATTAACTGGATAGAATTGATCCTTAAAAACCTGAAAACAAAAAATCGAGGGGTGGAAATCGTTCGAGATGTCTTTAAAGGGATGAGTGAGGGGGAAATCGTTCAGCTTTTAAGAAAGTTTAGCCTGGAATCCTTAAAAGAACTGGGAGAAAAAAGCGATGCCGTCGACTTTGCTTATCTGCTCCTTCTGGTAGAAGCAAATTCAAAGGCAAAAGAAGTGGGATCCGGAGAAGATCTTTTATTTACTAAAAAAGTTCTGAATACCATTTCTTGGGAGAAGGCAAGAGAACTTCAAACAACCTGTAGAGCACTCTGGAATAAGTTCCCAAATTTGCGTCAAGGTCTGAACTTAGAACAACGAGAAGCCTTCATGAACCAACTTCGCCTTGCACTGGCCCAAAGAGAAGCCACCGAGTTAATGGTTTCTCCTGAAGAAGAAGAAAATGCTTAAACCCTGGCTTAGGGGGCATTCTTCCCCGGTTTCTTTCCTTTAAATTTTGAAAATTTAGTTGCAGATGGTTTGATCTTTGCATATAATAACCCTTCAAGATTAAAACTCTTAAAATAAAAACGGAGGTCCTCAATGAGAGGGATTCAAATTCTTATCGAAAATCTATTTGTAAAAACTTCCCGACATCCACATTTTCCTTTTACCTTTGAAATAGAAGAAGATGGAATTCAAGGTAAATTGGAGGTGGCGGATTTAGATCGGTTAAGTTGTGCCCTCCACAGGCTTGAAATTAAAAAGCAAGAAGAAGGTTTGGAGAGCCTGGCCCGGGCAAACCGGTTGAAAGACCTGGGAGAACAGATCGTCCAAAAGGTTACCTACCTGTTAGAACCTTTATCCCTTATCGAGTGGGATAAATATACGCCGGTCGTCCAGATAAGGAGTTTTCCACCTCAAGTAAGGGAGGATTTTATAGAGTTTTATGAACTTCTCTTACGCGGAGAGGAAAACCAGACTTCCCTGACTCTGGTTCGATACCGAAACCAAAAAAACAACCGGTTGAAAGAAACAAGACCGATGATTTTAACCAGAGAGGTTCTCGAACAACTAGTAGGAGATCTCTATGGGGTTATAAAAGGCGGAAAGAGAGAGGTTACAGCTTACTCAAGTTGATATTTTTGAGGAGTTCAGAAACAAACCGGCTGGATTGATCCAGGGCAAATTCGAAATCTTTTCTGGCCTTAAGACCGGGTATTATTTTTTTCAGGCAGGTCCTGTTTGAATCTATATTTGCCTTATCGGAAATAGCCCGAATGGCCAGGAACGGGACCTGATTCAGATAAGCTACGTGGGCTACGGCAGCGCTTTCCATGTCAGTGGCGAGGGCCTGATAGCGTAAAGCCAGATCTTTTCGCTTTTCTTCCGTACAAATGACCTGATCCCCGGAGACCATAACCCCGGTATGGATTTTCCTGTTACCAAAAACCTCCCACCGACCGATCTCTTGGGCAGTTTTTAAAAGGTTTGGGTGGGAAAGAAACCAGGGGATTTTTTCTTTTTTTTTACCTCGATAGATAAATATCTTCTCAGAGACAAATTGTCCGGCCGTATACCAGCCGAAATCGTGTTGAATGAGCCGCTCTCCCAGTACAATATCTCCGATATCGCAGTCAGGACTGAGGGCACCGGCTGCACCAAAACAAAGGAGGGCTTTAGGTTTATAATTCTGGATCATCAGCTGCGCTGCAACAGCCGCATTCACCTTGCCGACTCCGGATCTAGCCAGAATAATATCCTTACCCCAATAAGAGCCCCGATAGAAAAGAATCGAGCTCTGTTGAAAACTCTCGTTGAGGGAAAGGATCTTTCTCAAACGATGAATTTCCGCAGACATGGCTGCAATGAGACCAATACAGGCATTCATGGTTAAGAACGACTATCCAGGATTAACGTTACCGGTCCATCGTTAAAGATCTGAACGGTCATATGAGCCTGAAAAATTCCTGTGGCGACCGGAAGACCGCCTCTCTTTAACTCTTCAATAAAAAATTCATAGAGGTACCGGGCTAATTCCGGCTCTGCAGCTTTTGTAAAACTCGGTCGTCTTCCTTTACGACAATCTCCCAGCAGGGTAAACTGAGAAACTACCAGAAGGCTTCCGTGAACATCCAAAAGGGAGAGGTTCATTTTCCCGGCCTCATCTTCAAAGATCCGCAGGTGGAGGATTTTCTCCGCCAGGTAAGTAGCATCCTTCTCCGAATCCCCCTGTTCAACCCCGACCAGGACGACGAGCCCCTTTCCGATTTCACTGATTAGTTTCCCCTCAACACTTACAGCAGCTTGGGAAACACGCTGGAGAACCGTCTTCAAAATTCAGTCTGAGAGTATGGGGTGGACACACTCCCTCACTTCCCCACACTCTTCATTAAGATTTACCTAACAACTCACTTAAAAACTCGATATGATACTTTCCTTGCCGGAAGTAGGGATCCCGCATGAGTTTTTTGTGGAGAGGGATGGTTGTTTTGATACCCTCTACGATGAACTCATCTAAAGCCCGTTCCATTCGGGCAATAGCCTCGGCCCGATCCCGGGCATGGACAATCAGCTTGGCAATCAGAGAATCATAAAAAGGAGTTACCAGATATTCACTATAAGCAGCCGTATCCACACGAATACCGGGGCCTCCTGGAAGATTAAAAGCGGTGATCTTGCCGGGATTTGGAGTAAAGTTTTGGGGATCCTCTGCATTGATTCGGCATTCGATGCTATGACCAGTTAATCGGATATCTTTGGATCGGTATTTGAGTTCCTGTCCTGCAGCAATCCGGATCTGTTCTTTAATAAGGTCTATCCCGGTAACCATCTCGGTAACCGGATGTTCCACCTGAATACGGGTATTCATCTCGATGAAGTAAAAATTTCCCTCCCGATCCATGAGGAACTCTACCGTTCCAACGCTGCTATATTTGATTTCCCGCATGGCTGCAACCACCAGATTTCCCATTTTTTCTCGAACTTTTTCGGTTACAACCGGAGAGGGAGATTCCTCTAAAAGCTTTTGATGACGTCTCTGGATGGAGCATTCCCGTTCTCCCAGGTGGTAAATATTTCCCTTTTGATCTCCGATAACTTGAAACTCAATATGACGAGGTTTCTCAAGAAACTTCTCTACGTAAATATCCGGACTTCCAAAGGAAGAGATGGATTCCGAGCGGGCCATCATAAAGGAGTTGGCCAGAGCATCCTCCGAAAACACGACCCGCATCCCACGTCCTCCCCCTCCTGCCGAAGCTTTAAGGATAATGGGAAATCCGATGGATTTAGCCACATCCAGGGCTTCTTTGAGGTCTTTAACCGAATCGCTACTGCCGGGTAAAATAGGAAGCCCTGCCCGTTTAGCAATTTGCCTGGCAGAGACCTTATCGCCCATTAATCGGATAATTTCCGGTGGAGGGCCGATAAAGGTAATATTACATTCCTGGCACATTTCGGCAAATCGTGCATTCTCTGCTAAAAAACCATATCCAGGATGAACGGCCTCAGCATCTGTAATTTCACAAGCACTGATAATGTTCGTTTCATTCAAATAACTTTTGCTATTCTCCGGTGGTCCTATACAAACACTCTCGTCGGCAAATCTTACATGAAGGGATTCGGCATCTGCCTTCGAATAAACTGCAACAGTCTTAATACCCAGTTCCTTGCAAGCCCGAATAATTCTGAGAGCAATTTCACCTCGATTGGCTATAAGAATCTTCTTAAACATGCTGACCGGTCCCCCCAGCCATAAAAGGAAAGATGCTTAACTCATCTCCTTCAGATAGACGCTGATCTAAAGAAGCATTGTTTCCATTTACTAAGACAATCTGTAGGAACTGTTCAGGTATCTTTAAGCTCGAAGCAACCTCACGAACGGTAATCCCCTCAGGGACTTTTAGAACTACTTTCTTGCCATCACTATCCGGTGGCAGGTACTTTCTCAGATTCGCAAATAGCCTGACGGTAACCTCCATATAGAAGGAAGAAAGGGTATGGGAGTGGGGAAGTGTGGGGGTATGGGAGTATATTTTCCTATACTTCCCCACTCCCATACTCCCATACTCCCATACTTCCCTCCACACTTCCCCACTTCCATCAGGTAGAGAGCTTTTCCTTTAACAACTTATTTACGAGTTGGGGATTGGCCTTTCCCTGGGTTGCCTTCATGACTTCACCTACAAAGAAGCCGAATGCTTTCTGCTTACCCGCTTTGTACTGGGCTACGGTTTCAGGGTTTGCGGCAATAATTCGATCCACAACTGCTGCCACCTCTTTTTCATCCGAGATCTGAATTAATCCCTTTTCCTTTACGATTTCTTCCGGCATCTTTCCAGTAGCATACATGTCTTCAAAGACGACTTTAGCGATTTTACCGCTGATAGTACCTTCTTCTATTAACTTTAGCATTCCGGCAAGGTGTTGGGGAGTGATGGGGCAGGTTCGGATATCTGCCTCTTCATGCTCTTTAAGCTTTCGAAGGATATCTCCCATAACCCAGTTACTCACTACCTTAGGATTCGGATAAAGCTTAACCGTATTTTCGTAATAATCTGCAATAAATTTAGAGGCAGTTAAAACCCGGGCATCATATTCCGGAATTCCATACTGGGATATAAATCGAGCAGTCCTTGCATCGGCCAACTCCGGTAAACTTTTCCGTATCTGTTCAATCCATTCTTTATCGATAACCAGAGGCACCAGATCCGGTTCTGGAAAATATCGATAATCATGGGCTTCTTCCTTACTTCGCATGGGGCGTGTGACTCCTTGGTCCACATCCCAGAGGCAGGTTTCCTGAACGATCCGTCCCCCTTCTTCTAAAATCTGAATCTGGCGAGCCATTTCATATTCCAGAGCCCTCTGGACATTTTTAAAGGAATTCATATTCTTGACTTCCGTTTTGGTGCCCAATTTCGTGCTTCCTTTAGGTCGTACCGAGATGTTGGCATCACACCGTAAACTCCCTTCTTCCATATTGCAATCTGAGACTTCCAGATATTCCAGAATCCCCTTTAATTTCAGTAAATATTCCCTGGCTTCTTCAGGCGAACGCATATCCGGCTCGCTCACAATCTCCAGAAGGGGCATGCCACATCGGTTAAAATCTATAAAACTATAATTTTTGGATCCTGTGATATTTTCATCGTGGATAGACTTTCCCGCATCCTCTTCCATATGGATCCGGGTTACCCCTATTTTTTTAGAAATACCGTCCACCTGAATTTCAATCCACCCATGCTGAGCCAGGGGAAGTTCATATTGAGAGATTTGATAAGCTTTCGGTAAATCCGGATAGAAATAATTTTTACGGGCAAAAAGGCTATAGTCCGCGATGGTACAGTTCATGGCCAGGGCCGTACGAATTCCAAATTCTACCACCTGCTTATTCAGTATGGGTAGAACTCCCGGCATCCCCTGACAAATGGGACAGGTATTATGATTGGGCTTTGCGCCAAACTCTGTACTACAAGAACAAAAAATTTTGGACCGGGTCTTTAGTTGCGTATGCACTTCCAACCCGATGACAGCTTCGTATTCCATTTTAAGCAGTATAGAAGTATGGGGGTATGGGAGTGTGGGGTACGGATGTGTGGCGGTGTGGGCGTGTAAAAGCATGGGAGTGTGGAAGAATTTACTCCCCTACTTCCCCTACTCCCACACTCCCATACCCCCATACTCCCATACCCTATAAAGGCGGCTTCTTCTTATGATGTTCCGTGTTTTGCTCGAAGGCGTAGGCCACTTTTAAGATCGTTTCTTCTCCAAAGTGCTTTCCGATGATCTGTAATCCGATGGGTAAACCGTCTCTTGTGAATCCACAAGGGATAGATAGGGCAGTTACGCCCGCCAGGTTAATGGGAATGGTGAAGATATCCGACAGGTACATTTGCAATGGATCTTCGGTTTTCTCTCCAATTTTAAACGCCGGGGTTGGGGAGACGGGAGCTATCAGAACATCATATTTTTTAAAGGCTTCTTCAAAATCTCGCTTAATCAGTGTTCTTACTTTCTGGGCCTTTAAGTAGTAGGCATCATAATATCCCGAGCTCAGGGAGTAGGTACCCAGCATAATGCGGCGTTTTACTTCCGGAGTGAAGCCTTGAGAGCGCGTGGTCATATACATATCTATCAGATCGGTATACTTATCGGCCCGGTATCCGTATTTAACCCCATCATATCGGGCCAAATTGGAGCTGGCTTCAGCAGGGGCTATGATATAATAAGCGGCCACTGCGTATTCGGTATGGGGTAAAGAAACTTTTTCAGAAGAAGCTCCCAACTTCTCCAGGACCCTGACTGCTTCCCAGATCTTTTCCTCTACTTCTCCATCCATTCCGGCGATAAAATACTCTTCCGGGATACCTATCTTTAAGCCAGTAATATCGGGAACCAGAGCCCGAGTATAGTCCGGTGTGGGTAAATTAACCGACGTGGAATCCTTAGGATCGTACCCCGCTATGGCATTCAGCAGAATGGCACAGTCGGTTACATCTTTAGCAATGGGACCGATTTGATCCAGGGAAGAGGCATAGGCAATTAATCCATATCTCGAAACCCGACCGTAGGTCGGTTTAAGACCGGTTGTGCTACAAAACGAAGAGGGTTGGCGGATAGAACCACCGGTATCTGTTCCCAGGGCTCCGATGGCTTCTCCGGCTATGACGGCTGCTGCCGATCCCCCACTCGAACCTCCCGGGACTCGACTTAAGTCCCAGGGATTTCGGGTAATTCCATAATAGGAATTCTCCGTCGAAGAGCCCATCCCGAATTGATCCAGGTTCGTTTTTCCAACCATAACAATGTTCTGTTGCTTCAACCGGGCTATGACCGTTGCATCATAAGGGGGGATGAAATTATGCAAAATCTTGGCTGCACAGGTTGTTAAAACCCCCCTGGTGCAAATTAAATCTTTAACCGCTATGGGAATTCCAGTAAGAGGAGTTAAGGGAATTTCTCCTTTTTGAAGTTTTTGATCGATGGTACCGGCCTGTTCCAGAGCTTCTTCTCTTAAAACAGTGATATAGGCTCTGATTCGACTCTCAACCTGATCAATCCGAGAGAGAACCGATTCGGTAATTTGTCTGGAGGTGATTTCCCTCCGCTTCATCATTTCATGAAGCTCATGGATAGTATAATCACAAAGTTCCATGCGTCCTCAAGAAGCCGGAAGTCAGAAATCAGGGTTTCTTACTTCTCGCCCCTTACTTTTTAACATGTCCCTATTCTATCACCCGTGGTACGCGGAAATATCCATTTACCCGATCAGGTGCATTTTGTAAGGCCTGGTCCTCTGGAAGCGAGGGTTCTACCTTATCCTCCCGAAACACATTTTTAATCTCTACCACATGGGAAGTTGGCAAAATTCCCTCTGTATTCAATTCATTCAGCTTATCCATATAGGTTAGAATCTGGCTCAGTTTTTCTGACATTTCCTGCTTCTCTTCCTCGGACAAATGAAGTCGCGCCAATTTAGCCACATGTTCTACCTGTTCAATACTGATTTTCATAGTCTGATTTACTCCTTTCGAGGGGTAACAGGGTTTTTGCCGGAAGTCTAAGCTATATCACATTATACGTTCTGAAATTCAGGTTAGCAACCAGATATAAGAACCTCCACTTTGCTGAGAGGAGATTAAATCGATTAAAGGCATACTTATTGTATTTTATAATTATCAGGCTATCAGCCTATGCTATCTCTGCCGGCTCGTCAAGTATTTTTAAGCCGGTAGGGAGGGTAATAAACAGATAAAGGAGGTGAATCAGATGGCAAAGGATCCCGTTTGTGGAATGGAGGTCGATGAAAAGAATCCTCCAGCTACAAGTACCTACAAAGGTAAAACGTATTATTTTTGTGCCGTGGGGTGTAAAAACACCTTTGACAAAAATCCAAAAAAGTATGTTTCTGGAAAGGCAGGTCAACAAAAAACCGATCATGCCTAACTTCAGTTAAAGTCTCTTAAAAGCTACGAAGCCCGTTTTATCTCTAGAAAACGGGCTTCCGCTTTAAAGTATAGGTGGTTGAGTACGCCAGGTAAGGTGGATGAGATCTATTTGCAAGCTGGAACAGGAGTAAAACTTTACCTCCCTTTCATTCCGGTTGTAAATGAATTGCCGATTCGTCCCTGCCGTAAGCCGATGAATTAGTGATCCTTTCTGCAGTCAGGATGCAACTAAAGGAGCTACCCCATGAGACGTTCGCCACGTTTAATTATTGCGATTGTTATTGCTGTAATCTCTTTGGTCTCCTATTACACGGCCCACGAGTATAATCCGGTTACTAAAGAAACCCAACACGTTAATATAACGCCGAAGGGTTAATGAAACTCATGGGCACAGAAGGGGAGCTGGCAGGCGTGCTGGGGCACGAGATCGGCCATGTAGTAGCCCGTCATGCAGCCGAACACCTGGCCAAAGCCCAGTTGACCGAAGGTCTTACCGGTGCCGCCGTATTGGTCACCTATGATCCCGATGATCCATCCAGCCAGCGGACGGCAGCCGTTGCCGCATTGATTGGGAATCTGATTAATATGAAATTTAGCCGGGATGATGAGCTGGAAGCCGATCGATTGGGAGTCCGCTTTACTTCAGAAGCCGGATATGATCCCCGAGCGATGATCAGCATGATGGAAACTCTTGCCCAGGCGAGTAAAGGACAACGCCCTCTCGAATTTTTTAGTACCCATCCGAATCCTGACTTTAAGCCTGCTAAATAAGCAGGCTGCTTCCCCATTTATCGGGAATTGTACGGAAACCCAACCTTGGGGTATCGAATCGGACAATCCTCCTCTGTTACCTTCCTTTAATTCCTGATCGAAACGGGACCTTTACTGTACCTTGCCGTTCTGCCCTTTACCTCTCTCTTCCCTCTTCTTAAACTTTCAAAATCAGGTATAAAGTTTCCTTGACAGGGAAAGGGACCAATTATAGAGTTTAAGCAATTAATCCGAGTTAAAAATGTATCTAAAATAAACTCAAAAAACTCCCTTTAAGGAAAGGAAGATCGTCATGGTAAAAAATTTTCATCGGGTTCTGGGTCGATGTATCACCCTGTTGTTTCTAATTCCTTCACTTTTGTTTAGCCTGGTCTCGGGGGCTCTTTGTGAGGAGCCTAAGATGGGTGGAACCCTCAAGTTTATTCCCCACGCTAACCTGAAGGTTTTAGATCCGATCTGGACGACAGCTTACATTACCCGTAATCACGGTTATATGATTTATGACACCTTATTTGCCTTGGATAAAGACCTTAAAATTCAACCTCAGATGGTCGATACCTGGCAGGTAAGTTCCGATGGTCTGCAGTATACCTTTACATTGCGGGAAGGTCTCAAGTTCCATGACGGCAGTCCTGTTACGTCCGAAGATGTCATTGCTTCCCTCAAACGATGGGGCCAGCGAGATGCTCTGGGAAAGATGTTAATGATGTTTACGGGACGTTTGGAAGCGGTGGATGCTAAAACTTTCCGTCTGGAGTTAAAAGAACCCTTTGGGTTGGTTTTAGATGCACTGGCCAAGCCGAGCAGTAATGTGCCCTTCATCATGCCGGCTCGAATTGCGGCCACTCCTGCCGATGAACAGATCAAAGAATTTATCGGTTCGGGTCCCTTCAAATTTGTGAAGGAAGAGTGGGAACCCGGGCATCGGGTTGTTTACGTACGTAACCCTGACTATATTCCACGCCCTGAGCCACCCAGTTTTGGTGCCGGAGGCAAGCGGGTATATGTGGATCGGGTAGAGTGGTTTTACATTCCTGATCCAGCAACGGCCGGGGCTGCGCTGGAAGCCGGAGAGATAGACTATTGGGAAAGGTTTCCTGTGGATTTTCTTTCTCGATTGGAGAAAAATCCCGACATTCAAATCTTGATAGATCCATCCCGGGTGGTTCAATTCTGGTTGCGTCCCAATCATCTTCACCCACCTTTCGACAATCCGAAAGCCCGGCAGGCTCTGGTATGGATGGCCAACCAGGAGACCTATATGCAGGCAGCCATTGGAGATCCGAGAATATGGAAAACATGTCCGGCGTATTTTATGTGCGGGAGTCCTTGGGAGACCTCTGCAGGGTCAGATCCACAGATGGGAAAAGACCTGGAGAGAGCCAGAAAACTCCTGCAAGAAGCCGGTTATGACGGACGACCCGTAGTACTCATGGATCCCACAGATCAGAACGATATCCATATCGTCACATTGGTAACCCAGCAACTGCTCACGCAAATCGGTGTAAAGGTAGATCTCCAGGCTATGGATTGGAGTACCCTGGTCTCTCGTCGAGCCGAGAAGAAACCTCCCCAGGAGGGCGGTTGGAATCTCTTCAGTACCTGGTGGCAATTTGGGGATGTGTTTAATCCGGTAGGAAATCCAGGGATCGTAGGAGATTGCGAAAAAGCCTGGTTTGGTTGGTATTGTAGCAAGAAGATGGAAGAGTTACGGACCGAATGGGCCCGTACCCAGGATCCGGAGAAGCGTAAACGATTGGCAGAGGAAATCCAAAAGTTAGCTTATGAAGAAGTCCCCTATGTACTTTTAGGTCAGGCAACGGTACCTGATGCCTATCGTAAGCATGTGAAGGGTGTTGTTCCCTTTACCTCTCCGGTTTTCTGGAACGTATGGTTGGATAAAAAATAAAGGAACGACTCTATCACCAAAGTACACTAAGCCTTCTAATCCACGAAGGACTCCGAAGGGACACTAAGTTTTATATCTTTTTATACCGGTTATCCTAAATGTGGGGTAAGTAAGCCCCCTGAGAGGTTATGATATTAAGAACTTATACCCGGTCCCCTCACCCCCGGCCCCTCTCCCGCAGCGTGGGAGAGGGGCCGGGGGTGAGGGCAAAATGGTTATTTAAATTTAACTTTACAAAGCAAGAGTATCCTTCGGAGTCCTTTGGGGATCTATTAAAACAATGAGAAATTCCTCCAAGTTTTTATACCGACGTGCAGTTCTGACGATTATAATCGGATTATTCTTACTCACCTTCACTCCCCGGGTCATGGCTCAAGAACCTAAGATGGGAGGGACCTTAAAGCTGATACCTCATGCCGATCTAAAAATCCTGGACCCGATCTGGACTACGGCCTATATCACCCGCAATCATGGCTATATGATTTACGATACCCTTTTTGCTTTAGACGAAAATTTGAAGGTACAGCCCCAGATGGTTGACACCTGGCAGGTAAGTCCGGATGGGCTCCAGTATACCTTCACGTTGCGGGAGGGGCTCAAGTTCCATGACGGGAATCCGGTCACTTCAGAGGATGTGATAGCTTCCCTTAAACGATGGGGGCAGCGGGATATTCTGGGTAAGCAACTGATGGATTATACGAGTCGGTTAGAGAAGGTGGATGATAAGACTTTTCGGCTGGAGCTCAAGGAGCCTTTCGGGTTGGTACTTGATGCTCTAGCCAAACCAAGCAGTAATGTACCTTTCATTATGCCGGCTCGAATTGCGGCAACTCCGGCTGATAGGCAGATTACCGAAACCATCGGTTCAGGACCCTTCAAATTTGTGAAGGAGGAATGGGAGCCCGGATATCGCGTCGTTTATGTTCGCAATCCGGACTACGTACCCCGCCCTGAGCCGGCCAGTTACGGTGCCGGCGGTAAGCGGGTATACATAGATCGAGTGGAGTGGTTATATATTCCCGATCCAGCAACGGCCAGCGCGGCTTTAGAAAGAGGAGAGGTGGATTATTGGGAGCGGTTACCGGCAAGTCTTATTACCCAACTGGAAAAAAATTCCCATATTACTATCTCGGTAACCGATCCGCTGGGTAGCCAGTATTTGCTTCGCCCTAATCATCTCCATCCGCCCTTTAACAACGTAAAAGCCCGTCAGGCTTTATTGTGGATGACTAATCAGGAAGCCTACATGCAGGCTGCTGTGGGTGATAAGAGATTCTGGCGGACCTGTCTGGCATTTTTTATGTGTGGTAGCCCCTGGGAGACCGAGGTAGGATCTGAGCCGTTGAAACGGCAAGATCTGGAGAAAGCCAGTAAATTGATGCAAGAAGCGGGATATGATGGACGACCGGTCGTACTCATGGATCCAACGGATCGCCTGCAATTACATGCTATCATGTTGGTGGCTCAATACCTATTGACCCAGATTGGGGTCAAGGTAGATCTTCAGGCCATGGATTGGAGCACGCTAGTAGCCCGCCGGGTCGAGAAAAAGCGACCCGAAGAAGGGGGCTGGAATCTACTTCCGACAGAGTTTATCGGGGCCGATACGTTTAATCCGGCTGTAAACCTGACTATAGACGGCAGTTGTGATAAGGCCTGGTTTGGCTGGTATTGCAGTGAAAAAATGGAAAAGTTGCGTGCCGAATGGGCTCATACCCAAGATGAGGCCAGGCGGAAGCAATTGGTAGAAGAAATTCAAAAGTTAGCCTATGAAGAGGTTCCTTATATACCCGTAGGACAATCCGCTTATTTAATAGCCTATCGAGATTATGTAAAAGGAATACCTAAATTTACAGCTCCGGTCCTGTGGAACGTATGGCTAGATAAAAAATAGAAAAGCTATACGAATGGCCCTCATCCCTGCACCCCTCTCCCGAAGCTTCGGGAGAGGGGGAAGGCTGTTAAAGGTATCTTTTTTCTAACTTAACCCCCCTCACTTAACCCCCCTCACCCTCTTCCCGTGTCGGGAAGGGGGAACTCGAAGATTGCCCATATCTCAACTCTCCCCTTCCTTCGCTCCTCGTTCTTAATATGATGATAAGGCCTAAGAATTTTTGTAAAAAATTTTCTTGCTTTTTTCAACTTTCGCCTTTTATTTCCTTGTAGGGGGTT
>JAUQPW010000010.1:76513-82140 GCA_030550175.1 bacterium | reverse complement strand
GAAAAATAAATCGCATCAAAGACCTATCGAACTTTCCATCGGAGAACAACAACGAGTCGCTATTGCCAGAGCCCTCATTAATAAACCCAGCCTCGTACTTGCAGATGAACCTACCGGCAACCTGGACTCCGGCAACTCTGCTGCAATTCTTAAGTTGTTCATGGATTTGAATAAACAACTCGGTCAGACCATTGTTTTAATTACCCATGATCGGGAAGTCGCGTCCAAGGCCCATCGTATTATTAAAATGCGGGATGGGCAAATTATCAATGATTAAAACAAAATGGAGGATAGAGAACTTGATGATTATTACCCTTTTTTTAATTTTGTTTACGGTGAGTCCTGCCTTTGCCCAGATCTCTGAGAAGTCAAAAGAATCGGATGCTGACGATAAAACAGCTCTGCTTTCCCATATCCTGAATCAGATGGAACAGGCCGGTAAAAATCTTACCGATTTTAAAGCAGATTTTTGGCAGGTTAAGGTTTTTACCCAATTCGATGATAAGGCCGAGTCCAGCGGAAAAGTAACCTACAAAAAAGGCGGAAAAATACTCTGGGAATTTGAAAAACCCAGTTCCGATAAGCTGACTATCAATAAAGGCATTGCCTGGTTATACTCACCTAAAATGAAACAAGTTCAAAAGGTTAATCTTAAAGATAAAGCCCAGACGGAATCTCTTCTTCTGGGATTTGGTTCTACGACCGCCGAAATCCGAGACTCCTACGAGGTAAATTTAATCGGGGCTGATAAGGTGAATCAAAAAGATGTGTACATCCTGGAATTGATCCCTAAGCATAAGGACATCTCGGCTTACTTTTCCAAGATAACCCTTTGGATCGATAAGGACCTCTGGCTTCCGATTAAGACTCAACTTTTAGAGAACAATGAAGATACGACCACCATTGAATTCCACTCTATCCAGCTCAATACCCATGTGGCAGATAGTGTTTTTGATTTTAAAGTTCCTAAAGAAGCAGAAGTAATAGATTATTCTAAATAGGCTAGGAGTTTAAAAGAATTCAACCACAAAGGCACAAAGGCATTTTGGACCGCGATATAAGAAAAGTAAAGATGATGGAGGATTATGAAAAGACCGGAGCTTTGTCGTAATCCAAAGTCCCTTTGTGGTTAAACTCTTATGTACCGTTATATTATTGTTTCTCTGTTAAGCGGCCTTATGAGTGGTATCCTGGTCTTTGTGGGTATGACTTATTATGAAAATTTAAAATCCGGTCCAATAACGAAACTCCTGCCGATAGCTTCCGAAATCATGAGGGAAGTTCCTCTGGAAGAGTCCAGAGTTTCCGAAGTAAATAGCTCTTTTTCCGATGAAGATCTGAGTGAAAAGACCGTGATTAAAGTATATGAACGGGTCTCTCCGTCTGTGGTTAATATTGCAGCAACCACCTTAGAACTAAACTTTTGGATGGATATCGTACCCCGAGAAGGGCAAGGGTCTGGATTTATTATCGATAACAAAGGACATATCCTGACCAACAACCATGTGATCGAGGATGCCAGGATTTTAGAGGTGACCCTGGCAAATGGTAAAAAGGTTCCTGCCAAACTGGTAGGTCGGGATCCGGGAACCGATTTAGCAGTGATCCAAATCCCACCCAATCCTGAGCTACGTCCTGTAACTTTAGGAGATTCCCGTAAACTTCGTGTTGGCCAAAGGGCTATTGCTATTGGAAATCCTTTTGGATTTAACCAAACGGTTACCTCTGGTGTGATCAGTGCCCTGAACCGACAACTCCGAATCAGTGAAAATGCAGAGGTCCGTCAGGTGATCCAAACCGATGCCTCCATTAATCCCGGGAACAGTGGGGGACCTTTAATCAACTCCAGGGGAGAGGTTATCGGTATCAATACCGCCATTTATTCCCGATCCGGTGGGTCCCAGGGTATTGGTTTTGCCATTCCCATTCATACGGCTAAAGAAATTGCGGACCAGCTTATAACCCAGGGGAGGGTCATAAGACCTTGGTTGGGGGTGGCCAGTGGCCTGACTATTATTCCTGAAATTGCAGAAATTTTGAAGTTACCCGTTCAGGAAGGTTTTATGGTTGCTCAGATTTATCGGGGGAGTCCTGCCGATAAAGCCGGCATCCAGGGGGGAAATAAAGCTTACTTATTGGGGAGTCGTAAAATTATGGTAGGGGGAGATATTATCACCGAAATTGCCGGTGAGAAAGTGATGAACTCTGATGATATTACTCAAATCATCCGCCAGCAACGGGTCGGTGAGGTAATTTCTGTGGGCGTCATCCGGGGCGGGAAGTCCCTGACCCTCAATGTCAAGTTGGAAGCCAGTCCAGAAGGGAGTTAAACCATCCTCTGTAGAATAAAACACTTCCGGTTTGATACGGATAACCGACAGGTGATCCCTCATTCTGAATCCGTGATTCAAAATTTCAAAATAAAGAATTACGGATCGTAGACCAGGGGGTAAAACATGCTTCTCGGAGATATCCTGCGTAAGAATGCTAAATCGGAGATGTATGGAAACAAGGTGGCTTTGATTTTTCGTGGAGAAAGTTGGACTTATCAGGAGCTGAATCGCCAGGTAACCGCCTATCATGGGCTCTCCTTCAATCAGGAGTTCAAAAAGGGGATCGGGTGGCAGTCCTGGGAAGGAATTCAGCCCGATATGTGATGATCTACTTTGCCCTGGCAAAAATCGGGGCGATCATGGTGCCGGTTAACTTCTGGTACAAAGGAAGTGAAATTCAATATACCCTGGCTCAGTCGGGGAGTTCGGTTCTCATTGTTCATAGGAATTTCTCTGAAACGGTCCTTCCCATCCTTCCTGACCTGCAAAGCGTCCGGCAGGTTTTTTACTATCAAGACCCGGAAACAAAGATCTCGGATAAAAATCCCCCTACAGGGAAATATTTAGAAGAACTCATGGCACTACAATCAGATGAGGAACCCCTTGGGGAAGTCGACGAAAACGATCCACATATTATTCTCTATACCAGTGGGACCACAGGATTTCCAAAGGGGGCCGTACTTTCCCATAAAAACCATTATCTCCATGCGTTGGCCTGGGCCCTTAAGACCGGAAACGTAGAGGAAGATCGAGGGCTGGTTCTCTATCCCTTGTTCCATACCGGGGGTCCAGATTGTATTCTGCTACCCCATTTTATGGTGGGAGCTACCGTTATTATCCTGGACCGACCGGATCCCGAGGATATTCTGGGGATGGTCCAGAAATACCGGGTGACCAATATTTTTTGTGTTCCTACGGTCTGGCGGAGGTTACTTGCAGTGCCAAACTTGCAGAGTTATGACTTGAGTTCCGTAAAACGCTGTCTGGGATCTTCCGATACTTTCCCTCCCGATCTCCTGAATGGAATTCTACAACATTTTCATGCAGACGTCTACGTAACCTATGGCCTGACCGAAGCAGGTTGTATTCTAACTTTCTCCCGACTGACCCGGCAAAATCAAGCTAAGATCAACTCGGTGGGAAAGCCACATCCTCTGGTAGAAGTTCGTATCGTAAACAAGGAAGGAAAGGATGTGGCCGTGGGAGAAGTAGGAGAAATTATCGCTAAAGGCCCAACCATTATGCAAGGTTATTGGAACATGCCGGAAAAAACGGCTGAAACCCTCCGGGAGGGTTGGCTTTATAGCGGTGATCTGGGGCGCTACGACGAGGATGGGTTTATCTATATTGTCGGGCGGTCAAAGGATATGATTATCAGTGGGGGGGGAAAAGATTTATCCAGTAGAAATAGAAAAACTGCTGCGACAACACGATAAAATCAAAGATGTGGCGGTAGTCGGAATACCTGATAAGGAGTGGGGGGAATCGGTCCTGGCCGTTGTAGTACCCCAACAAGGGGCTATGTTGACTAAAGAAGAGGTCATTGACTATGTACGAACCCGTTTAGCCGGTTACAAAAAGCCCAAATATGTAGAATTTGTTGAGGCCTTACCGGTAACGACGGCTACAGGAAAAGTCCAAAAGTCTGTATTAAGGGAACGGTATAAATATTTGGCAGAAAAAGGTTAATGTGGCGGCCGTTTACCTTCCTGCTTTCTCTTCTGCTATCTGATACTCGAGTCCCTATCGTAGAGGTGATTTCTGATTTTATCGACTCTGTACAATTAAAATGTCCTCTCGGTCGTTGGTAATTATTAACCTGGTTTTATCGAATCACTTGAAACCTGCAGGATCTGATTTTTTATATTATCTGAAAAATTTGGAAATCCAGCCCCACCCCTATCCCTTCCCTCCCCGCAAGCGGGGAAGGAGGTACGAAGATTTCCCAATACAAGGAGAGATTACACGATAACGATTAGTTAAAGAGACTGTCTTCATCGAACCGGACTTCGTTCTGGTTGTCGATAAAAACGGGTCTCGTAAAGGAGGTCCTGCTATGTTAGAGTTTACAAGCCGTATTATTCTACTGAAACGCGTCTTTTCCTCCAGGGCTATGTGGATCTTTTTCTTGATGTGGGCCTTTCCAGTTTTCTCTTCACGAGTTCAGGGGGCTGAAGACCAGATTAGAGTTCCCATTCTGAATAAGACCCTGACCCGGGCGGAGCTCATTGAACAAATAAAAAAAGAAGGGGAGGTAATTGTCGGGAATTGGACCTATACGGCCAACGACACGTTGGTGGATAGATTTAAGGAGTATGTCAAGAAAGAATATGGGGTTGATGTAGAGATCAAGTATCTGGGTACGCAAGAGCCGGGGACTTACCTGACGAACTTATATACTGCACAAAAGGCCGGAAATCCGGCTCCCTATGATGTACTGGCCATTGAGGAAAATTATTACCATGAAGCCTTGAGTCACGGGGTAGTACAGCCTTTTTTACCATCTGATCTGGTTCCCAATCTGAAGAATGTCTTACCTTCCTTCGTTTATGCGCCCCACGCTGTAGCTTTTCAAGCGACTGCCTCCCCTGGTATTGTTTACAACAAAGACAAGGCAGGATTTCTCAAGGACTGGAAAGATCTGGCAGACCCAAGGTTAAAAGGGAAGCTGACATTAGCCAAGCCGGGAGATATCACTGCAGCGGGTTTTCTGATCGGGCTCTGCTGGTCTCTGGGCGGGGATTATAAAAGGGATGAGGATATGAAAAAAGCCATTGACTTTGCGGTGGATAAAATCGGTCCTAATGTGGTGAAATATACCACTTCCAGCTCCGAAATGCAGCAACTCCTACGGTCCGAAGCGGTCCATGCTGTTATGTTTTGGAACTCCCTGGCTCGCCTTGAATTTTTAGAGGGTTATGAATCCACAGCTTTTCTGAACGCGGAATCGGGACAAGCCATGGCTAATGGATTTGCTTGGATTCCCAAAAACGCTCCACACCCGGTGCTGGCTCAGATTTTTGTCAACTTTGAACTGAGCGATGAACGGCAAGTTCCTCCTGATAGCTGGAAACTGGAGAAAGGTCCCTGGGCAGAATTTCACGAGGGGCTTTTAGGTCCTCACTATGAAGGACTTTTGCCGGACTGGATTAAACCCTACTATTCTTCCATGTATCCTTCTTTGGAGATCGTGCAAAAGCAGTATAAGCCGGTGGATTGGAATTTCGTGGGTATACATATGGATAGCTGGATGAAGTATTATGAACAAAGGCTCCAATAATTTATCCACGAAGG